>NZ_QTPW01000004.1:0-329969 GCF_003857965.1 Burkholderia sp. Bp9031 | reverse complement strand
ATCACGATGCTGCTGATCCTGATGCTGACGTCGAAGGGAATGGCCGGCGTGCCGCGCGCATCGCTCGTCGTGATCGCCGCCACGCTGCACCAGTTCGACATCCCGGAAGCGGGGCTACTGCTGATTCTCGGCGTCGACACGTTCCTCGACATGGGGCGCTCGGCAACCAACGCGGTCGGCAACTCGATCGCGAGCGCGGTGGTCGCGAAGTGGGAAGGCGAGCTGATGTCGGAGTCCGAAGCGAAGGCGCATGCCGCGCATCTCGACGCGGAACTGGAACGGCAGAACCGCGAGCCGGCGTATGGCGCCGGTCGGGCGACGTCCGTTTAAGCGGCACACGCCTCGTCGATGGATGCCGCCAGCACCATCGCGGCGGCGTTGCCCGGCGTCGAGCCGAGCAGTTGCGGCGCATAGACGCTGTCGCCGGGCGCGATCGGCCGCCCCGACAGCGCGCAGACGCCGCGCTTGCGCGTCGTGAACAGCCGCCACTTCTGGTAGCCGTAGTGGCCCGTGCACGCGTCGCACCACGAAATCATCACGGTGTCGGCCGTGGGCCGCTCGAGCACGCTGATCGTCGGCTGGCTCGTCGCGTCCCACGACGGCAAGCGATCGCGCGTGATGCTGCGCCGTCGCGGTGCGGCCCATGAGACGGACGGCATGTCGAAGCTGCCGATCGCGGCGACGGTCCTGAGCCAGGCTACTGCACTGTTCCTCATTTCTGCTTTCCTCGAAATGTTACGCAATGTTGCGATGCGCGGTATCACGACAGGCGGATGCGCGGCTGCACGCAGCCGTTGATCCGTTCGGCGATCCACAGCAGCGTCGCCTTGGAGAACCCATGCAGCGCCTGCTGGTGCCGCCGGTACAGCATCAGGTGGCTGAACTGCGCGAACCGCCCCTGGATGAAGCCGCCGCGGAAGAATCCGAATTGCCCGAGCGTGCCGAACGCGTCGTAGTCGCTGATCGATACGAGTGCGCCGAAATCGTGGAACGCGAACGGCGGCAACGGCTTGCCGTCGAGCCATGCCGGCAGGTGCTTCGCGAGATACTCGGCCTGCTGGGTCGCCACCTGCGCGGTGGGCGGCAGTGGCCGTTCATGGCCGTCGGGCTGAAGGCTCGCGCAATCGCCGATCGCGAACACGTGCTCGTCGGCCGTGGCCTGCAGCGCGGGCCCGACCAGGATCTGGTTCGCGCGGTTCGTGGCGAGCCCGCCCAGCGCCTGCATGAAATCGGGTGCCTTCACGCCGGCCGCCCACACCATCAGATCCGCTTCGGCGAACGAACTGTCGCCATAGTGGAAACCGTTCGCATCGGCCGCCGTTACGCGCGTCGACGTCAGCACATGAAAGCCGATCTGCTCGAGCCGCCGCTGTGCCGACGCGGAAATCCTCGGCGGAAACGCGGCGAGAATGCGCGGGCCGCTTTCGAGCAGCGTCAGCTGCAGCCGCTCGCGCACCGTCGCGTCGCCATACGCCTGCGCCACTTCCAGCAGCCGGCTCAGTTCCGCCGCCAGTTCCACGCCGGTCGCCCCCGCACCGACGATCGCAACGCGGAACGGCTCGTCGCGCGCGATGCTGCGGAACACGCGCATCCGCAGCGCTTCGTTGAAGGTTTCGGCCTGCTGCTGGCTGTCGATGAAGTAGCAGTGCTCGCGCACGCCCGGCACGCCGAAATCGTTCGCCTGGCTGCCGAGCGCGAGGATCAGCACGTCGTATTCGAGTTCGCGCGCGTCGATCACGAGCTCGCCGTCCTGCGAGCGGATTTCGCTGAGCTGCACGCGGCGCCGTGCACGATCGAGCCCCTTCAGTTCGCCGGGCTGGTACGTGTAGCCGTGATCGCGCGCGTGGGCGAGGAAGATCACCTGCTGTTGCTGCACGTCGCGCGTGCCGGCCGCGATCGTGTGCAGCATCGGCTTCCACACATGGGTCGGGCTGCGGTCGACGACGGTAACCTGCGCGCGCCCGGCGCGGCCGAGTTGCTCGCCGAAGCGGGTCGCGAGCTGCAATCCGGCGATCCCGCCGCCGACGATCACGATGCGAGTAGGGGTTGTCATGAATAAATCATCACGTGATGAATAATGTATGATCCTAGCGCTTCCCGGCTTCGCGTGTCAACGGAGCGGGGCAGGCGGCCCGGTTGCGGCGACGCAAAACCGGGGCCCGAACGCGGGTATTCGATTCATTCAACGGGAGCAGGAAAACGTGGCTGAAGTCACTGAGTGCGCGCCATCGAAGCGGCGTACGCGCGGGCGGCCGCTGGCGGAGGCGTCCGTCGGTCCGGACGTGATATTGCGGGCCGCGCGCCGCACGTTCGCGAAGCGCGGCTACGATGCGACGAGCGTGCGCGAGGTCGCGCGCGAGCTGGGCATCGACGCGGCGCTGATTGCCCATCATTTCGGCACGAAGGAAACGTTGTGGCTGGCCGTCGTCGAGCAGATCGCCGATCTGGCCGAGCCGATGTTCGACGCGTTGCGCGCGCTGCGCACGGCGTCATTGCCGCATCGCGAGCGCGTGCGGCGTGCGATCGAGCTGTGCGTCGATCACGAGTTCGACGAGCCCGACATGGGCATGTTCTTCTCGACGGCGGCGACCGAGGAGGGCATGCGGCTTGACCGGCTGCAGGAGCGGCTCGTGCGCCCGTACCACGAAGTGATGTTCCCGCTGCTGGCGGAAGCGGTGGAGGCCGGCGAGATTCGCGCGGCGGACCCCGACGTGCTGTTCTTCATGGTCGCGAGCGCGATTGGCACGACCGTGTCGTACAGCCACATGATGCGGGAGTTCACGCCGCTGCCCATGCGGCAGCACGAATTCAAGCAGGCCGTGCTCACGGTCGCGCTCAACCTCCTCGGCGACTGAGTGCCGCGCGCGCCATGCGCGCGGTTACGCCGACGGCACCCGTCCGGTTCGCGTACCGTGTGTCGAAGGGTTCACCGTCGCGCTGGCGCGCGAGCCGCGCATCGCCGTCGCGACCTGAGTCGCATCGTCCGCGCCGAAGGCGCGGCGCGGCATCCGGCCGGTTCCTCGCCGCAAAACATTGTTCTCCATCGTCGTAAACGTCTCGAATGCGTGATATTTGCGCCGCCCGATCCGGTTTAGAGTGGCCGCGAATCGATGACGATGTGTCGTATGGCCGCAGTCGCGGGCCATACCGACGCACTAGAGGAGCTGGAGACAAATGGCTGAAGGCAGGATTACGCAAGTCGAATCGTTCGGTTTCGAGCGCATTCCCGACATATCGCGCTATGCGCGTCCGATCGATCTGTTCCGCTTGCTGTTCGGCGGCTGCAATACGTTTTCCACGTCGGTGCTCGGCAGCTTTCCGGTGCTGGTCGGGCTGTCGTTCAAGGCGGGCATGTGCGCGATCGTGCTCGGCGTGCTCGCCGGCACCTGCATCCTCGCGCCGATGAGCCTGTTCGGCCCGCGCAACGGTACGAGCGACCCCGTGTCGTCCGGCGCGCATTTCGGTATTCACGGCCGGATCGTCGGTTCGTTTCTCGCGCTGCTCACGTCGATCGCGTTCTTCTCTCTCGCGGTGTGGAGCTCCGGTGACGCACTCGTCGGCGGTGCGCACAACATGGTCGGCGTGCCGGTGAACGGCTTCACGCTCGGCGCCGCGTACATGGTGTTCGCGGTGCTCGTGCTGATCGTCTGCATCTACGGCTTTCGCTTCATGCTGTGGGTCAACAAGATCGCCGTGTGGGCCGCGAGCCTGCTGTTCGTTGCCGGCCTGTTCGCGTTCGCGGGGATGTTCGACATGAACTACGCGGGCACGCTGAGCCAGGGCAGTGCGGGCTTCTGGGCCGCGTTCGTCGGCGCGGTGCTGGTCGCGTTGAGCAACCCCGTGTCGTTCGCGTCGACGCTCGGCGACTGGGCGCGCTACATTCCGCAGCAGACGCCGAAGCGGCGCGTGATGGGCGCCGTGTTCGCCGCGCAGATCGCAACCTTCGTGCCGTTCTTCTTCGGTCTCGCGACCGCGACGATCATCGCGTCGAAGGCGCCCGCGTTCATCGCGTCGAACGACTACGTCGGCGGGCTCCTCGCCGTTTCGCCGCGCTGGTTCCTGCTGCCGATGTGCCTGATCGCAATCATCGGCGGGATGTCGACCGGCACGACCGCGCTGTACGGCACGGGCCTCGACGTGTCGAGCATGTTTCCGCGCCTCCTGAATCGCGTGCGTGCGACGCTGCTGATCGGCACGATCGCGATCGCATTCATCTTCGTCGGCCGTTTCTGGTTCAACCTCGTCGAAAGCGTCGCGACGTTCTCGACGCTGATCGACACGTTCAGCTGCCCGTGGATGGCGATCATGGTGATCGGCTACGTGACGCGCCGCGGCTTCTATCTCGCGGACGACCTGCAGGTGTTCAACCGCGGGCTGCGCGGCGGCCACTACTGGTTCACGCACGGCTGGAACCTGCGCGCCATGGGGGCGTGGCTGCCGGCTGCGTTCGTCGGGCTGGCGTTCGTGAACCTGCCGGGTCAGTTCGTCGGGCCGCTCGGCAATCTCGCCGGCGGGCTCGATCTCAGCGTGCCGGTGTCGCTCGCGGTCGGTGGGCTGCTGTATTTCGTGCTGCTGGCGGTGTATCCGGAAGCGGAAGGCGTGTACGGCCCGCACGGGCGCTTCCTCGTGCGCGGCGGCAAGCAGGCGGTGCGCGGTGTCGGTGCCCCGGCGATCCAGCCTAAGGGCTACTGAGTGCCGCATCGTGCGTCGCTTCGCTTCGGAAGCCGCAGTGCCGTCGCGCGGGAGAACCGTCGGCGGCATGGTCGTTTACGGAGGCGTGGTTTTTTGTGCGTGTAGCGAGTCGGCCGCGACTGCCACGTTGTCCGGCTGCCAACGAAAGCGACCGCCGGGCAGGCGGGCGCGTGTCGATTGCGGTGCGGATCAGTGGAATGTGCTGCCCGCGAGCATTCCGCCGTCGACGATGAATTCCGAACCCGTGCAATACGCGGATTCGTCGGATGCGAGGAACAGCACGAGGCTCGCAACTTCGTCGGGTTTGCCGATACGTGCGATCGGCAGCCCGCTATAGATCGACGAAGGATCGAAATCAGCATACTCCGGCGGCCGTGCCATCACGGTGTCGATGCCGCCCGGATGGACCGAATTCACGCGAATCCCGTAGCGGCCGAACTCGAGCGCGGCGGCCTTGGTCATCCCGCGCACCGCGAACTTGCTCGACACATACGCGCTGCCGCCGGCCACGCCTTCCATCCCGGCCGTCGACGACACGTTGACGATCGAGCCGCCGCCCGCATCCTTCAGCGCGGCCAGCGCCGATTTCATGCCGAGCCAGCAGCCGACCTGATTCACGTCGATCACCTTGCGATAGTCGTCGAGCGAACACGTCTCGATCGGCACGAGCTTCAGGATCGCCGCGTTGTTCACGAGGATGTCCAGCCGGCCGAAATGCGCGAGCGTCGCATGGACGGCGGTGTGCCAGTCGTCTTCATTCGTCACGTCGAGATGCTGGTAGCGCGCGGCGTCGCCGAGTTCGGCCGCGACGCGCCGGCCGGCGTCGTCGAGCACGTCGGCGATCACCACGCGTGCGCCTTCGGCGACGAACCGGCGCGCCTCCGCTTCGCCCTGGCCGCGGGCGCCGCCCGTGATCAACGCCACTTTGCCTTCGAGTCGTTTCATCGTGTTTGCTCCTGTGAGTGAAGAGGGACGCGTTCGGGCCCGCTCATGCGGTGCCCGACGCATCGATGATGCGAACCGGATCGGTGCCGTCCCATGCGCGTGCTTCGGCGATGCCGTGCGCGATCATGGCGCGCATGCCGGCGCCTTCGATCACTTCGACGCGCACGCCGGGGTCGTCGGCATCGTCGAGGTAGGCGACGCGCGTGGCCGGGTTGCGCGCTTCGAACACGACGCGCAGGCCGCGTTCGGTGAGCCGCATCACGGCGGCATCGAGGTCGTCGACTACCCAGGCGACGTGATGCAGGCCTGCGAGCGGTTGCCCGTGCGCGTCGCGGTACGGCGACGGCGCGTCGTTCGTCACGTGGATCAGTTCGATCTGCAGATCGCCGCGATACGCGAGCGCGACATCCATCGTGACCGTCACTGCTTCACCAAGGTAGCGGCCGTCGAGGCGCACGTTGCGGAACACGGTCCACGGACCCGCATCGTGGCGGGCGCGCCAGCGCGCGATGCTGCGGTCGAGGTCGACGACGACATAGCCGAGCTGGTCGATGGGGCCGAGGACGCGGTCGTTCATGGGGGCTCCGTGGCGGGGCGCGCGAGTGTGCGCGGCGCCGTTCGGTGTGGCATGCGGCGCGCGATGAATGACGGCCATGATGGCAACAAAGTCGGCGCTGCGTGCCATCCAAACAGACGAGCTGCGGGGGCGCGATTGCGCCGGATGCCGCACGCCGTCGCGATGGGCGAGCGCGAGGTGAAGACCGGACAGCGGGAGGGGAAGGGTGGAGCGATCCGCGTGTTATCCCGCGTTCGGCGCCTGCCAGCTCGCCATCGCGATCGACACGATGGGGTTCTGCCACGTCTGCCCGATGACGTTCGCGCTCTTCAGCGATCCTCGCGCGGGCATCCTGCCGGCCGATGCCAGCGAGCACGCGCGCAATTTCTACCTCGGCTTCGGCTACGGATCCATCCGCTCTGCATGTTCTTCGCGGCGTTGCTGATGGGCGAGCTGTCGGACCGCTACGACCACCTCCGGATCGTGCTGCAGTGCGTGCTCGGCCTCGCGGCAGGCTCTGTGCCGATGGCCCCCGGCGTGCGGCATGTGAGCGTTGCGCTGCAGCTGACCGGCCGTGGACTCACCGGCCTGATGGTTGGCTGCCTGGACATCGCGCAGGTGGCCATCACCGCCTTGAGCACGCCGGAGAACGCCGCTGAACAGCCCGAGCCGCGCGCTCGTATGGCCGTGCTGGGCCCGTTGTTCGTTATGCGGCGGCGGCTGATCGGCCGCGCAGGCTTCCTGCTCAGCTTCGTGATGATGGTTGTGCTACGGGCACAGGCAGGCCGAAGCGCACGCGGCCGAGCTGTCGTAGCCGGTTGCGCGCAGGTTGGCCCGATCCTGTCGGACGTTGTCCTGCGGGCCGCTGTCGCGCGCAGCCGCGCGGCCCGACACTGGCGCCTCGCGGTCATGGCAGGCCCGCTACCGGCGGCAACCGCCTCCGTACCGCATGCGGCGGCAACGGCGTTGCCGGGCCGTCGTTCCGTTCGATGTGCCAACCTGGAGTAGAGAGCGACCCATGCAACATCCGACCATCCGTACCCTGGCCGGCGCGAGCGCGCCGACGTCGATCGACGCCGCCCGCACCGCGCTGCTGGTGATCGATTTCCAGAACGAATATTTCAGTGGCCGCCTGCCGATTCCGGAAGGGCCGCGGGCGCTGAGCAATGCGCAACGCGTGATCGCGTTCGCCGATCGCGCGGGCATCTCCGTGTTCCACATTCAGCACGTCGGCGCGGCCGACGGCCCGCTGTTCGCCGACGGCAGCGACGGCTTCCGCTTTCATGCGGACCTGCAGCCGGCGCCGCATCACGCGGTCGTGAAGAAGACGTCGGTGAGCGTGTTTCCGACGACGGACCTCGACGCGCGCCTGAAGGCCGCCGGCATCGACACGCTGATCGTCACCGGACTGATGACGCATGCATGCGTCGCCGGCGCGGCGCGCGATGCGGTGCCGCTCGGCTATGCGGTGATCGTCGTCGACGACGCGTGCGCGACGCGCGACCTCGACGTCGCGGACGGCGGCACGGTGCCGCACCGCGATCTCCACCGCGCGACGCTGGCCGCGCTGACGGACACGTTCGGCGACGTGCTGACGACCGAGCAGGTGCTCGCGCTCGGCGTCGCCTGACGCACGTGCGCCGGCATCCAACGCACGCCCGAAACGCACGCCCGAGTGCTCGAGGTGCTCAATCGGCCCAGCCTGGTGCGGCGTACAGGACTTCGCCGCGGAAGCAGCCGATTGGGTCGGGCGAGTCGGCCGCGATGCCGGCTGCTTCCAGCCCTTTTGTGTTGAGACAGCCGCTGTATACATCGAAGCCGACCACGAGCAGCGGCAGGTCAGGCTCGATCCGGTTGTGCCGCACGCGCGGCGGCGCGCAGGCGGACGACGGCCCTCGGTCGGGGCAGGCGGGCCGGGGGCGCGGGCGCTGCGCGGGCGCTGCGCGGTCGTGTGGTGTCGACTGCGCATCGGCGCGCGGCCCGCCCGATCAGAACATCGTGTGCGCGTTCGCGGCCTTTTCGGGTACCGGCTGGATCACGTCCCAGTGCTCGACGATCTGGCTGTCCTTCACGCGGAAGATGTCGACCACAGCTTCGCCGCGATCGCCCGGACGTTCGGTCGCATGCACGTGCAGATAGACGAGGTCGCCGTCGGTCGCGCTGCGGACGATCTGCGCGCGCGATTCCGGATTCTTCTTGAATGCGTCGACGAAGTACGACACGAACGGCTTCTTGCCGTCGGGCACGTGCGGGTTGTGCTGCTTGTAGTCCTCCGCGACGATGGCTGCAGCCTCGAGTGCTTCGTGCTTGTTGAAGAAGCGGTCGTAGAACGTCAGCACGAGCTGGCGGTTGGCTTCCTCGGCGGCCAGGTCGCGCGCGGCCGTGCCGGCGGCCAGCGCGGCTGTCGATGCGGCAAGCAGGACGAACGCGGCAATGGCGCGGACGGGGGAGCGGAGCGATGACATATGGCGGGTTCCTTGTCAGGAGATTCGTGGACGGCCGCGGTACGTGGCGCGCGAGTGCGGATGAAGCCGATCGTCGTATAGGCTGGCGGCGGTGCATCCACATGCTTCGCAGAACTGGCAAACCCGTGCGGCCGTCGGGCCGCTCGAATGGTACAGTTGCCGCGAACCCGTCACAAGAAGTCGCCGCGGTGTGAGCAGGTCACACCGCGGTGACCGTGCATTGCCCGTGAAAGAGAATCCCGTCATGCCGTTTCCGTCCACCGACGAATCCGTTGAACTCGATCAGCCTTGCCCGATCCGCGATGTGCTCGACCGCATCGGCGACCAGTGGAGCCTGCTCGTGCTCGAGGCGCTGTCCGGCGGCACGATGCGCTTCAACGAGCTCGCCCGTGCGATCGGCGACGTGTCGAAGCAGATGCTGTCGCGCACGCTCAAGCGACTCGAGCAGGACGGGTTCGTGAGCCGCACGCTGTACGCCGAAGTGCCGCCGCGCGTCGAATATGCACTGACGGATCTCGGGCGTTCGTTCCTGACACCGATGCACGCGATGATCCGTTGGGCCGACGAGCATCATCGTGCGATTTGCGCTGCACGTCGGCGCGCGCGGGAGCTGGAGGGGGGCGGGCGTTGAGCGTGGTGCGTCGTGCGGTCGCGTGACGACCGGCGGCTGTATGCGTTTGCCGCGGCGACATCGAGTGATTTCGTAATCCGAACGTTTCGAGGGCGTTGCTTGCGCGCGCGTCGTTGCGAAGGGCGCAACGTATGCGCGGTGATCGGGGGCGGCGGCACGCGATTCACCGTGACCGGGACAGGCGTGATCGGCTGCCGTCCGGGTCCGGTATCGGGCGATGCCGATTGGCCGCCTCGCACGCCGCCTCGTCGTCCTGCTGCCGAACGGCACCGGGGCGTCCTCCGTACGACCTTGCGCCGACCCGGGGGCCGGCGCGGGCAACCGCCTATCGCCAGGTGCCGTCGACGTAGACCCACACCGGCCCCTGGCGCCGCCAGTAGCCGGGCACCCACCGACGCCCCTGGCGCCGCGCGATCCAGCGGCCGGACACCCATATATAGTGGCCGCGCTGCCAGCGCCAGTAACCGTCGGTCCAGACATAACCATGGGGGCGCGGCGGCGGCGGCCGGCGGTCGTGCCGCGGTGCCGGCGGCGCGAAGCCCGGGCGATCGGGATAAGGCGGCCTGCCGGGCCCGTGGTTCGGTCCGGGCGGCCGGTACCCGGGTGGTACGGGCTGGGCCGCGGCGGTACGCAGCCAGCCGCCGGTGCCGACGAGGGCGGCGGTTAGTCCGATGGCGCGCAACAACGAGCGTCGATTCATGGCGGATCCTCTTATAAGTAATCGGGGCTGCCTTACATTAGCCTGCCACTCCCATGGCCGGGTTACGGGGCCCGTTAAGGCTGTTACCGCATGTCACGAGGGTTCTGCCGATTGCCGGCTGGCTGGCCGGCCGAGTCTCGCGTCGTAGCAGGCGCCGACAGCGAATGGTCCGGCTACGACAGCGCGCCGCCATATGTTTACCGTTCCACCGCCGTGTTTTAGGCTGCTGGACCAGTATTTGAGATAAAATTGGGTAAAAATTACCGTTTTATGGTGGTTCCACCGATTCCGCTTGTTGTTTCTATGCAACCGTCAAGACGATGACATGAAAGAATGGTGGGATGAAGGCTTCCAAAAAGCGGCCGTCAAGAAGCCAAAAAAAGGCGTTAAAACAAATACTTATAACTCGTCCCCACTTTCATTATTTCTAGTTCTGGAAAAGCTTATTTCTTTATTTGCAGATCGCGCCCCTAGGGTACACCCCTAAACTCACGGTTCCCAAACGGGCAACTATCCGGGCGCGGCCAGAAGGATCGATGGCGCTCCCGGACGGTTGCAGACCGTTTATGAACAAGGTCGCGAGACCTGCCTCTTTTTAGAAGGGAGCTCCACGAATATGAACAAGACTCTGATCGTTGCAGCAGCTGCAGCATCGTTCGCTACCGTCGCTCACGCGCAAAGCAGCGTCACGCTGTACGGCGTGCTGGACGCAGGCATCACGTACCAAAGCAACGTCCAGAACGCAGCAGGCCAAGGCAAGTCGCTGTGGTCGATGGGTTCGGGCATTGACCAGAGCCGCTTCGGCCTGCGTGGTTCGGAAGACCTCGGTGGCGGCCTGAAGGCGATCTTCACGTTGGAGAGCGGCTTCAACATCGGTAACGGCAAGTTCGCGAACAACAACGGCATGTTCAACCGCCAGGCTTTCGTTGGCCTGTCGAGCCAGTACGGCACGGTTACGCTGGGTAAGCAGTACGACTCCGTCCAGGACTACCTGGCACCGCTGACCGCAACGGGCTCGTGGGGCGGTACGTACTTCGCTCACCCGTTCAACAACGACAACCTGAGCACGAACGGCGGCTACTCGGCTAACAACACGATCAAGTTCGCAAGCGCGAACTACGCTGGCCTGCAATTCGGCGGCACGTACTCGTTCTCGAACAGCACGAACTTCGGCAACAACCGTGCTTACAGCGGCGGTGTGTCGTACCAGTACCAAGGCCTGAAGCTGGGTGCAGCTTACTCGCAAGCGAACAACCCGAACAACAACGGCACGGGCGCAGTTGACTCGTCGTCGGCTCTGTTCAACGGCCAAGGCCGCCTGCGCACGTACGGCGCGGCTGCTGCATACGCATTCGGCCCGGCGCAAGTTGGCGCAGCATGGACGCAATCGCGTGTCGACAACCAAGCTAACGGCGCGGCAACGTTCCACGCTGACAACTACGAAGTCAACGCGAAGTACAACCTGACGCCGGCTCTGGGCCTGGGCGCAGCGTACACGTACACGAACGCGAAGGTTGCTGGCGAAAGCACGCACTGGAACCAGTTCGGCCTGCAAGCTGACTACTCGCTGTCGAAGCGCACCGACGTCTACGCACAAGCTGTGTACCAGCGCGCTGCGAAGAACGGCGTTGGCGCATCGATCTACAACGGCGACGTCAACACGCTGCCGAGCTCGTCGATCAACCAAACCGCAGCAACGGTTGGTCTGCGTCACCGCTTCTAAGCGTGACGGCTGGGTAACCAGCTTCGCAGTATCGAAAAAGGCGCCTTCGGGCGCCTTTTTTTGCGCGCGCGGAATGCAGCAACCAAAGCGGTGGCGACGGTGCATATCGTCCGGCCGCAAAAAACGAGGCTCAGGGCCTCGCTTTTCGTGTTCGTATGGCCGAGGTACGCTGCCGGCTCGCAGTGGCGTCAGCGCGTGTATTCGCCGTTGGCTTCCGGCTGGAACACGATCGCCGCGACCTTCATCAGCTTTTCGGCGCCGCTCGGCTGCAGCACCTTCACCAGTTGACCGCGTTGCGTACCCAGCAGGGCCATCCCGACCGGCGAGAACACGTTCAGGCGTCCGAGCTCGAGATTGGCGGCATCCGGATAAACAATCGTCCACGTGGCCTGTTCCTGGGACGCTTCGTCGAGCAGCGTGATCTGCGAGTTCATCGTAACGACGTTCGCCTTGATGGCGTCGGGCTGCACGATGTCCGCGCGCTCGAGCAGCGTGTCGAGCATTGCCTGGAATCGCGGGTTGTGTTCGGCGTGCTTCTCGAGGCGAGCAACGTCGAGTTCGGTCAGCTGGTAAAGGCGTTGTTTCATGGCAGTTCTCCAAATGATCGGCATGGGGCAGGCGTGGCGTGCCTATGGGATCGCCCGGAGCCTGTCTGACGTGGCTCCGGGGGAGGCCGCGCTGTCAGATCAGGCGCCGGGCAGGGGCGAGCGGCGTCTGAGCCGTGTGTCGAACGCAGGGGCGCGCCGGATGGCCGGCGCGTGCGCGCACGCCGGCGGGGCCGGACGGCGAAACCAGGAAAGGCGTGGGCGCGTACATGATGAATAGGGAATCGACAGGCGAATAAAACCTTACAATTCTACAACACAACCTTCCGGATCGGTGATTCGGCTGTCGGCCTTTCGTCAGGTATTGTTGTCAAAATGATTTAAGTGATAGGGATATCATGCGGCGAAAGCGGTCAATTTTTTCCAAAAATGCAACGCTGTATGTTCAAACCGAGGGTTTCCCCTTGGTGTCGCGCGCACTACACTTGATCCATCGCTTCAGACAGTCCAGCCGGGAGCGACGTCAAAAGAGAACATATTTCGGAGGTCCATCATGAAGTCGATCATCTACGCAGCGATCGCTGCATCCGTTCTTGCCGCCCCGATCGCATCGTTCGCGCAGTCCGAGCAGGGCTTGACCCGCGACCAGGTCCGGGCCGACCTCGTGCAACTGGAACAGAACGGCTACAGGCCGCTCGCGAGCGATTCGCAATATCCGCAGAACATCCAGGCCGCGGAACAACGGATGCAGCCGAGCCAGCCGATGCTCGCCCAAGCCGATACGAGCGGCTACGGTGCGGTGGCGATGGGCGCAGGCCAGTCGGGTCGCCGCATGACGCGTGAAGCCCCGAATCCCGTGAACTCCGTCTACTTCGGCAACTGAACATTCCCGGGTCTGCCCGAGCCCAGCATGTGACCGACGGGACGCGCGCCACTAGCGCGCGTCTGCGTCAGCAGAGCAGAACCTCCGTCGCCGCATTCCGGCGGCTTTTCCGCCCAGACGCTCGCGCGTTTGGGCCTTTTTTGCTGGGATGGGTCAGGCGGATGTGACCGTCGGCGTGCCGTGGATATAGTGTTCGAGCTGACTGATCGTGAATTGCTGGTCGGCAATCACGCTCTTCACGAGGTCGCCGATCGAGATCAGGCCGATCAGCTTGCCGCCGTCGAGGACGGGCAGGTGGCGCATCCGGTGCTCGGTCATCAGTGCCATGCACTCGTCGGTGGATTGAGACGGTTCGACGTAGCGCACCTTGGCCGTCATGATTTCCTCGACGCGGGTGGCTTTCGACGAACGATCCTGCAGCACCACCTTGCGCGCGTAGTCGCGCTCGGTAACGATGCCGGCGATGTCGTCGCCGTCCATGACCAGCAGTGCGCCGATGCCTTTTTCGGCCATCAGCTTGATGGCGTCGTAGACGAAATCGGCTTTCGTGACGGTGTAGATCGTGCGGCCGGATTCCGGCTTGGCTTTGAGAATTTGCGCGACAGTCGTGCTCATTTGCTTTCTCCGTGTGCAGGACGATGCAGGGAAGGCAGGGCGTGATGCGCGGCACCCGACGGGCCCAGTATAGCCGGGCCGGCTGCGGCAGTCGCGTGACGTTTCCAGATTAGCGGTAAACTCCGGTCACGCACTATCCACACAACTCCTACATTCCTGATCGTTTCGACTGAATTCATGATGTCTTCGCGTCCCCAATCGCCCACGCCGGGCAATGGCCAGGTCGACGAGTGCGTGACGCTCGTCGCCACCGCGTCGCTGCCCACGCGCTACGGTACGTTCACGTCTTACGCCTTTCGCGTATCGGGCAGCGATGCCGAACATCTCGCGCTCGTGATGGGTGACGTCACCGGCGAGCAGTCCGTGCTGACGCGGCTGCATTCCGAATGCCTGACCGGCGACGTGTTCGGCTCCTACCGATGCGATTGCGGCGAGCAGCTCGATCTCGCGCTGCGCTACATCGCGGCGGAAGACCGCGGCGTGCTGCTGTATCTGCGCGGCCACGAAGGGCGCGGCATCGGCCTGAGCAACAAGATCCGCGCCTACGCGCTGCAGGAGCAGGGGCGCGATACCGTCGAGGCCAATCTCGACCTCGGCCTGCCCGACGACGCCCGCGAATACGACTCGGCCGCCGCGATCCTGCGGATCCTCGGCGTGACGTCGGTACGCCTGATGAGCAACAACCCGAAGAAGTTCGACACGCTCGTGAAGCACGGCATTCCCGTCTGCGAACGCGTGGCGCTCGCGGTGCCCGTGCGCGAGGAAAACGAGCGTTATATCCGGACCAAGCAGGTGAAGTTCGGGCATTACTTCGAAGAGAACGAATAGTCGAAATTTCGGCTTCGTCCACGGCGGTCTGAGTTGATCCGATGAAGTCTTTAAGTCATTGAATATTCGCGACAATTAGAGACTTCTCCTTGCCTCCGCCGTTGCATCAACGCTTGTCTTCGTTTGGCTAAACTTGCTGGGTCGGCGTAGGTTTCTGGGGCGTTGTGCTGGAAACCTACGCCGCGTATGCTTCTCTCAGGAAAAACCTACGCCGAGGGAAGAATGCGCTTTGACGCACGCGTCGCGGCCGCGCTGCCAAGCGGCGAGCACATGACCTTTGAGGGGTTTCCGGGACTTCGTCTCCAGGCTTCGATGAGTCGCAAGTCCTGGACATATCGCTACAAGTCGCCGGTTGATGGCCGTATGCGGCAAGTGAAGCTCGGCGAGTGGCCCGCGATGGCATTTGCTGCTGCGATCTCCGCTTGGGAAAGGAGCCGCGTTGAGCGTGATTCTGGCGCTGAGCTTTCTTCACTCCGTCGAAACAGAGAAGCGACGACTCCCAGTCCATCACCAACTGCCTACACCGTCAGGGAGCTGTGCCGTGACTACCTGGAAGGGCATGTAGAAGTAAATCGGAAGACGAAGGGCGCGGTCGAGGTCGCCCGAATATTCAAGGCAATGTTGGGGCCTATCGCGGACGCTAGCGCGGCGACTGTCACGCGCGCCCAGGCATTCGATTTCCTCGATTCATATAAGTCGACACCGGTTCTCGCAGCGCGCCTTCGAATGGAGCTTGGTGGTGCTTGGAACTATGCCCTCGATGCCGGGCGCCTTCCCGAAAACACTGCGAATTGGTGGAAGGATGTTCTAAGAGGGCGATTGAAGAGCAAAGGGCGCAAGGTCGAGGGGAAATACACCGGGACGCAGAAACGAGTACTTTCGGTAGATGAACTCGGCACGTTGATCCGGTGGTTGCCGAATTTTAGTTTGACTGTTGCTGATGCGTTGACGCTCTACCTTTGGACCGGCACGAGGGGCGGCGAGATCGTCTCAATGGAATGCACCGAAGTGGCAGAGGAAGCCGACGGCCTCTGGTGGACTATCCCGAAACACAAGACCAAGGGGTTGCGAAACGAGAGGGCAACGGATTTGCGTGTGCCGCTCATAGGTCGTGCTGAGGTTGTTGTGCGACGGCGCCTCGATCAGGCCAAGGGAACCGTTATGTTTCCCTCGTCGAGCGGAATGTCGATGAACCAGACCGTGGTCCAGCACGGCGTCTATTATCATCAACCATATTGCAAGATCGCACCGAAACACGACCGGCCGCGTTTGCCGGTCACGCACTGGTCGGCCCACGATCTTCGACGCACAACCCGGACGTTGCTTGCAATGATGGGATGTCCCAATGATATTGCCGAAGCAGTCCTCGGCCATGTGCAACCAGGAATCATCGGCGTCTACAACAGACACACCTATGATAGGGAGAGGCGCGAGTGGCTCACGCAGCTATCCCTTCGGTTGGAATCAATCGCCGCGACGTATCCCGCGAAGAAGTAGGCGGGCGATGCCGATCGTAGTGGCCGGTGTTTGAGGGTGGTTGGACGCTGACTTCAGAGAGTAATCTCGACGGTCGGCTAGGAACTGTATCCAGAGATATCGGGACAGGTAACGCGCGAAACGGTATTTGCCCCCTGATATGCCGTGCATACAGGGCTTCCATCGTCCTTGAATCGAAAAGAATTAATGCAAAAGACCAGGGCTGCTAGAAGGTTTGGCTCAACGTCTTTTGGTAGCGGACCACAACGGAACTTCGGGGAAACTAATTGTCAATGAAAGGACGGCCAAGCAGAATTTTGTTCCTGTGAGTGCATTTGCCGCGCGCGATATTACCAATTAAATTCGGATGTGCGTGGTCAATCGTAAGTGTGACAGGTTTGCCGTACATCATCGACACCACTGTGGTCCGTGTTGACAACATCTCCGCGCAGACAAGGAATCGAGGACATCAGGCTAAAGGTGACGTCGCGATGAAGATCTGTATCTCGTTGAAAGAGGTGGCACAGGCGCTCTCGCTATCCCCGGCGACGGTGCAGAAGCTCGTACGTGAGAAGACCTTTCCCGAACCGCGGCTGCTTTCGGGCCGCAGGGTAGGATGGTTGGTACATGAAGTTCAGACATGGGCGGAGACTCGCCCGGTTGCGGACCTGCCGCCCCCAGAAAATACAGGGGCTAGAAAGCGGCAAGTCCGCCGAGATGCCTAGACTAATCAAAAACTCTGAACGGCGATATATCTGCGGCAGTGAGTACAACGCCGGCGACATCGTAGAACTCAATCGCGAGAACTGAAGGGGAACATATTAAGGGCTATGTTACCCTTCATTTCGGGACATTCTGGCCTATCGCCGAAACACACGTCGCTCACACAAAAATTGTGTTGGTCGTCGGCCATACCCCGGGGCATACATCGCAACGATCTTGTCGTTGAAGTTCGTGAAGCGTCGTTCGTGTTTGGGAATCAGCAGCGGTTCGAAGCTGCCGTCGCGGTCGCGAGGCACTTCGATACGGATCGGGTCGTCCTCGATCAGGACTGTCGTGGCACCTGTGCCATTGCGCGGGTCACGGCGCTCAGCTTGGCAGCGCCTGGCGGGTAGCTGAGAGGGGGGCTCATCTCGCCGCCCAGCGCCCGCTCGATCAGCGCATTCTTGAAGGCCAGCGTCGCGGCATTGATCGCGTCGGCTGTCATCGGACCGTTGCCGAATTGCTCAAGCAACTCGGCGGATATGGCCGGAATGTCTACCGGCCTGGCTTTCGGTTTGCGAGGCATACATCCTCCTTCGGAGCATCATATGCCTTGAACACGAAATTACTGCCAGCCCCGGTTACGGCAATGCGGTCTGCGTGCACCCCAGCGCCTCCAGCGCCTTTGTGATCGCATATGCGTTTAGTAGGGCTGTATCGAACGAACGATCGCCCGCTAGACGATGGCCGTCAATCGAAATTTGCCAATGTTCGCCGTCGTGTTCGCATGCGGCGCGACGCTGACTTAGCAACTCGGCATACCAGCGCCACGCGTTCCGGTGACACGTTGATGTGCTTCGCCGGAGAGGTCCAGGGTGTGGTCGATTACGCGACTGATCGTTCATGGACAGGCAATTTGTGATGGGGGCTGGGCGAGTCTGCTCACCCTGGTATCGGATAGGTGAAATGCTCGACGCAAGGGAGCCGCTTTATCCGGTCGTCAGCTGTGAACCTGCCGGTTCCGCGCGCGTGAAAGCGGTGCGCGTTGCTTGCGGTGCTGTTGCGGCCGCCGTGAGTATTCCTCGCAACCGCACCGTCAGAAAATCGACAAACGTGGCGATCTTGGCATCGAGAAACTGACGACACGGATAGACTATGAAAATGCTCGTACATTCGATGGTCTGGTCGGGAAATAGCGGCACAAGGCGGCCCTCGTGTATGTCATCCACGACGCAATGAAGTGGTAGTACGCCGACGCCGAAACCTGCAAGCAGCGCGAACCTAACAGCTTCCGGGTCGTCGACGACGAGCGGTGCATCGGATTCTCGGCTAACTCTGGGCTCATTGGTCTGGATCGCCGGTCGTACGGATCGCGCTGTTAGCGGGATCGGCGTCAGTGCATGCTGCGATAAATCGTCGATTGTCTCGATCGCATGCTCACGAACGAACGATGGTGCTGCTACCAGGACACGACGGCATTCCCCGACCCGCTTTGCGACGTTTTCTGAGTTCGGCAGCGACGTCGCCGAGACGATTGAGACATCGACATGCTCTTCAACCAGATTTGCTGTCTTCGGCGTGAATCGGAGATCGACGGAAACGGCGGGAAAATCTCGTCGATAGTCTACGATTGCGCGGGTCAAAGGCACGCGTCCGACTTCAGCCATGCAATGTACTTTTAATCGACCTCGCGCGGACAGGTGCGCCGTGCCGACCTCAGTCTCCGCTTCCTCAAGATCGGCGAGAATTTTCTTGCATTTCCGATAGTAGTGCTCACCCGGTTCGGTCAGTGAAATTGAACGCGTGGTGCGGTTCAGCAACCGGGCTCGCAACTGGAATTCGAGTGTCGATATAGCGCGCGAAACGCTGCCAGCGGTGCATTGCATATGCTCAGCGACCGCGGTGAAACTCTTGACTTCCGCGACTCGCGCGAAGATGCGCATGTTAGTGATTTTGTCCATGGATGCGTTCAGTCCTGGTCAATTGGTCAAGGGGGTACGGTTCGTCGCAGGTGATGCACCGCTGGCGCGGGCCTTCGCTCACGCGGTCTTGTCGCTCAACTGCCGTGCTTCAGAAGAAAGATAGGTTCGTGTTGGCAATCAAACCATCCCTACATGTGGATGTCGGCATAGACATTCGGGCACAGTCGATACTCCCTGCGTATAGGCAGGTGACTCCATGTACACATGTCGATCGAGACTCGCGTCAGCGAGGACGCTCCTCGGTGATCAGGCCGACCGATACATCTCATTTCTGGAAACGACGGAAATTGCCGGGCACCTTGCCGTTGCGGTGCTGGGTTCCACGTGTGCGCCTTAAGAAAACCAATCAGAACGATTCAGGAAGTTTAGGGACGCAGTGTGCGGCGGTCGTTATGCTCGATGCATATGACCAAACACCGGAGGACTTGAATGGAAAGCTTTCGAGAAAGAGGCTGGATGCACGCGCGAAAGTGTCTGACGCTGTGTCTGGCTGGGATCGCGATGGCGTGGGTCGCTGCTACCTTTGCTGCTGCACCGCTCGCCGGCAAACAGGCACCGGGGTTCTACAGAACGATGGTGGGGAAGTTCGAAGTTACAGCGCTGTCGGACGGAACCCATCCGTTCCCGATCGACAAGGTGGTCGAAGGTGTGTCGAACGCAGATATCGAGAACGATCTGCAGCGCGCATTTCTTGCGCCGCCAGTGCAAGGATCAATCAATGCGTTTCTGGTGAATACCGGAGAGAAACTGATTCTGATCGATGCTGGCGCGGGCTCACTGTATGGTGATTGCTGCGGACGATTGGTCGACAATCTTCGTGCGGCCGGCTATCGACCGGAACAGGTCGACGAGGTTTTGCTTACCCACATGCACGAAGACCACATCGGCGGTATCGCTTCGAAAGGTGTAGCCGTATTTCCGAATGCGGTTGTCAGGGTGAACCGCAAAGAGGCGGACTACTGGCTCGATCCGGTCAACAAGACTCAAGCGTCGCCGCTTCTCGCGCCGTTCTTTGATGCAGCAACCGCAGCAATCGAACCATACCGTGCTGTTGGGCGGTTCAAGACATACGATCACGACGGCGTACTCGAGCCGGGCATTCGTGCGATTTCACTTCCGGGCCACACACCCGGCCAGATGGCCTATCTGGTCGAAAGCGGCTCCGCACGCCTGCTGGTCTGGGGAGATGTCGTGCATGTCGCTGCGATCCAGCTTCGGCAACTGCAAGCTACCGTCAAGTACGACAGCGATCCTTCGGAAGCGCGTGAATCTCGAGAAGAGATTCTGCGTGAAGTCGCGGACCGACGTTACCTCGTTGGTGCGGCCCATGTTTCGTTTCCGGGACTCGGGCACGTGCGGAAGGATGGTGACACCTTCGACTGGGTGCCGGTCAACTACGACTGGTCGCCCGTGCCCAGAGCCGGTGTAGCGCCTCGCCCTTGATGCCGGGCAGGCGGCAACAATTCTCCAGGCGTCTACTTTTCTAAGGATCGATCGTGGAAACGTTGGAAAACATTGCAGTAACTCACCATACGCTGGTTGCAAACGGCATCCGGCAACATTACCTCGACGCCGGCAGCGGGCCGGTTGTCGTGTTGCTTCACGGCTTCCCGGAGACCAGCTACGCATGGCGCCACCAGCTTCCGGTGCTCGCCCGTACGTATCGCGTGATTGCGCCGGATTTGCGCGGCTACGGCGAAACCGACAAGCCGGCGTCCGGATACGACAAGCGCAACATGGCACTCGACATCATCCGCCTGCTGGACACGCTGGGGATCGAGAAAGTCGTGCTGGTCGGGCACGATCGCGGCGCGCGAGTTGCTACACGGCTTGCGAAGGATCATCCGGAACGTGTCGATCGTCTGGTGGTCATGGATAACGTGCCGACGCGTATCGTCGCGGAAAACATGAGTCCGAAAACGGCACGTGCGTACTGGTTCTTCCTGTTCCATCTGGTGGTGGACTTGCCCGAGACCCTGATCGCCGGCAACGAGGAAGCCTGGTTGCGCCATTTCTTCTCCGATTGGTGTTACAACCCGCACACGATCGAGGGGGCAGATTTCGATGCGTACGTGAAAGCGTACAAGCGACCAGGCGCCGTGCGCGGCGCAATGTCGGACTACCGTGCGAACGCGCAGGACGTCGAGCAGGATCAGGCGGACGCCGATACCCGGATCGCCTGCCCGACGATGGCGATTTGGGGCGAGGACTTTTACGCGGTCGGCGGGATGTTCGATATGAAGGCGGTGTGGGAGGGGATGGCGACCAATCTGCGCGCCGAGCCGATCGCCCGTTGCGGTCATCTGCCGCAGGAGGAGCAGCCCGAGCGCGTCAATGCGTTGCTGCTCGATTTTCTGAGCGGCTGGACCGGGCGTTGATTGCCCGACTGCTTATCGCGTCAGCGGCCGCTCCGACGTCGCCAGGCGCCGGGCGGTTTGCCGACGACCCGGGTGAAGGTGCGGTTCAAATGACTTTGGTCGGCGAACCCGCAACAAGTGGCAATTTCGGTTAACGTCATCTCCGATGCCTCGACGAGCTTGCGGGCCTTCTGAATGCGTTGGTCCAGTAACCACTGATGCGGCGTGCGACCGGTGGTCTTGGCGAATGCGCGAATGAAATAGCCGCGTGACAGATTGCATTCGCGTGCGACGTCCGCGATTGCCATGCCTTCATTCAGGTTCGCGATAAGCAGTTCCTTTGCCAGCGCTTCCTGCGCGCGCGACAGCATGCCGCCAATACGGCTCGCGGGAAGCAAGGGCGTTCCGTATTGTTTCGAAAGATGGATGCCGATGGCGAGCCCCATCTGTTCGACGAAGAGCGCGTTCAGCGCGCCCGTGGTATCGAAGCACCCGGCGACCGCGCGGGCAAGGTGGCCCAGTACCGGGTCACGCTGATCGATCGAACATGTCAGTCCGGCGAACCGGCCCGCGTCGCGTTCGGCATCGAGGCGATCGAAAAACAATCCCGGCAGTTCGATGAGCACGAAATCGAAATTGCCGTGAAGATCGGCGCGATAGTCGTCGGACATATCGCGGATATAGATCGAGTCGTCGCTGAAGTGTCGCGCAATCTTGCGTTGCCCATGGAAAATATCGCGCCGATGACCACTGTTCATCGACACGCCAATCAAGTACCCGCGATCCGAGGCAGGCATCGCAACGCGATGGACGGTACCGTTGTCCATGCATTTGCGGTAGAACGCCATATCGGTGCCGCGCATTTCCAGATTTGTGCGCAACTGGCTTGAAGTGCACCCAAGCGTATCCTTCTTCATCGGGCCGGCGGCGGGCTGGGTAGTAAGCAGCATGCGGCGTACCTCGGATCAACATACGGAAGGTTGGCGAGGAGGGAAGTTTACACTGTTGCGATGCACAAAAAAACCTCGAATCAATGAAAGCAACGGCGCACACGATCGGTGCATGCAACCTCCGATGAACGTGTCGGCTTCCCCGTTACGTGACTCTCCTTCAATTCACGTAACAAAAGTACAAGAACAGCCTCCTCTTTTGAGATAAAGTCGGGACCGCATCGATCGTTGCGGTGCAGGGTAAGTGAGCTTTGAAAGTAATTTCGAAGGTTCGACCCGGAAGCGCCGCGATTTGAAACGGGCAGTCAATCGGCTTGCGTTTGCCGACACGCGCGGAAAGCGATCGGACCTTGAACTCACATGAACGGATGCCCGGCCGGTGCACGTAGGCAGCGGTTCAAGTACGGCACGCTCGAACCTGAATCAAGGATGCACGGTTTTGCCGACAGGCGCGTGCGATGGCGCCAAAACATCCCGAAAATTGTGACCGCACAAGATACATATAACCAACGGGACGTGTCGTTTGAAGTGTCGTGCCGCTAGCGGCGCTGGGTGGGAGGGGCGGGTCGGGGAAGCGATTCGTCGTATGTGACTTTGTGTTGAATAGTGAAACGAAGCATGGAGAATCACGTCGCTGAAGAGATCGTCTGGGACGAGAGACGATACGCGCAAGCCACGCAGAACTTCATTCGGGCGTCAGACACGTTTGTTGAATCTCAGATCGTCGATCTCATGTCGGACACAGTCTGGCTTGCACTGCAGACGGAATGGTCAAATGAGCTGTCCTGCAGCCAGATGGAACGCGAATTCAATGTCCGAGTCAAGCTGTCACAGGACTGGGCTGTCGTTCCGCATGCGCTGGTCCGGACCGCGGACGGACCAGCGTTGATCTACGAGATGACCGCAGGCACGTCGCTATCGGCGCTAGCGGGAAAATTGTCCGTTGCTCAGTTCCTCTCGATCGCGATTGGAATGGCGCGGTGCATCGCCAAGACGCATGAGCAGCGTCTTGTGCATGGCGATATTCGGCCGGCGAATTTCGTTCATGAGTCGAATGGCGTTGTCCGTATTCGCTCGTTCATGCATGCCTGCGATCTGACTGGCGAGCTACGTTTCAGAAGACAGCCCAGCGAGGCTGCGGCGCCGTACGCCGCGCCTGAGCGGACCATGTGGGAGGATGCGTTCGACGACGAGCGAAGTGATCTATATTCGCTTGGTATCACGCTATTCGAGCTATTGACGGGCGCGTATCCGTTCAAGGCGTCGTCGCTGGCCGAATGGTTGCATGCACATGTCGCGATCGAACCTGCGAAACCGGGCAAGCACCGAGCAGACGTGCCGCCGATACTCGACGAGGTCATCCTCAAGCTGTTGTCGAAGGATCCAAATACCCGCTATCAGACCGCCGAATCCCTTTATCACGATCTCGCGTACATCGAGGCAGCGTGGACGGCGTCGGGTGCGGCCGCACCGTTCGATCTCGCGCGCGCCGACCGCTTCTTGCAGGATGCCGGGTCCGGCGCATTCGTCGGGCGCGAAGGCGAACTGCGCCAGCTCGTCGATGCCTATGACGATGTAGCGCTGACGGGGCGCGCGTCGATGGTGCTGATCGAGGGCGGGGCCGGGCTGGGCAAGACGATGCTCGTCAACCGGCTCAGGGTGCGGTTGAACCCGTCGTCGCAGTTCTGCGGTATCGGGAAGGTCGATCAATATCAGTCGTCGCAACCGTATGCGCCGATCGTCAGCGCGTTGCGCTCGCTATTACCTCATGTCGCCCCGCGGGGAGACGATGCACGCGTAGACCTAACGCAGGGAATCCGTGAGCGTCTGCGCGAACACGCCGGCTTGCTGGCTCAGTTGGCTCCCGAGATCGGGCAGGCGCTGGGCATGCAAGAAGTCGAAGCGGATTGGACCGACACGATGCCGGTGTCGCGCGTTCACCAGATACTGGCCAGCGCATTTTCCGCGTTCGCGTCACCGGGTTCGCCGCTGTTGCTTGCGATCGACGACGTTCAATGGGCCGATGACGCGACGCTCGACTTCTTCGAGGCGTTAGTTGCCGATGCGCCGGCGAACCTGTGCGTTGTCATCACCTGTCGGCCTGCCGACTACGATCAGACAACCCGTTTTCGAACGTTCGTCGAACGCCTGCGCGGTATCTGCACGACCGCGATCGATCTCACGCCGCTGCAAGTATCCGATGTCGTTCGAATGATCGGATCGTTTCTGAATGAACCGCTCGACCGCGTGCGCGATCTCGGTGAACTGATCCATACGAAGGCGGAAGGCAATCCGTTCCATGTGCGGCAACTGCTGCGTGCGCTCTTCGACGCCCGACTGGTTCGCTTCGATGGTGATAGCCATGCGTGGACTTGGGACGGAGAGGCAATCGAACGACACCACGATGCGGAGAATGTCGTCGAATTGCTGGAGCATCGACTGGAGGGATTGTCGCCGGCCGAGCGAGATATGCTCAGTTGGCTTGCATGTATCGGGACGGAGTGTGATTCCGGCCGCATCGCCCGCATACTGGGTACGGCGCACGGGGACGTACTGTTCCGGCTGGAACAAGCGCGGCGGACGGGTTTTGTCTGGCGGCGGGGCGAGCAATGGGGATTCGCCCACGACAGGATTCGCGAGGCTGCTTACGGGCTGCTTGATCCGGCTACGCGCGCGGCGCGGCACGAGCGAATTGCTGCGGCGATGATTTCGCTTTCGTCTGCAGGCAATCCGGACAACGTGCTCGATATCGCAGCCCAGATCGAGCGCGCGATTTACATCCCGGTCGAGCGTGCGCGGGCGGTTTCGTTTGCCAGCATGCTGATTCTCGCAGCGGAGCGTACCGCGGCGGCGGCCGCGCGCGACCGGACGCTTGCGTTTCTCGTATCGGCCGAGGCATTGGTCGGCAAGGCCGCCTGGAGTGATACGTACGACCTCACAAGGGCTCTGACCGTGCTGCGTTGTCGCACATTGCTTGCCACCGGCCACCTTGAGAACGCGGCACGGGAAATCGATGCATTGCTGCCCCGTATGCGTTCGGCGATCGATGCCGCGGAGGCCTATCGACTCAAGGCGGCACTGCTGACCGTCAATTCGGATTATGCGGGGGCTGTCGATGTCGCGCTCGAAGGCTTGAGGTTGCTCGGCATCGATTTTCCCGCCCAACCGTCGACCGATGATCTGGCTGACGCGTACCATGAGATCGAGGCCGAACTCGCGGGGCGTTCGATCGCGGAGCTCGTCGCGCTCGAGAAGATGAATGATGCGCGCATCGAGGCGGCGATGGGTTTGCTGACCGCCCTTGAGGCGGCGATGTTCTATCCGAGTGCGGGGCTGACATTGCTGCAGTTGGCGACCATGGTACGGCTGACATTGCAATACGGCGTCACGGGCGCCTCGGTGCAGGGACTAGCGTGGTACGGTGTCTATATTGCGGATGCCTACGATGCGTACGAAGAGGGGCTGGCATTCGCGAAAGTCGCGCTTGCGCTCGTCGACAAGCATGGGTTCGAGCGCTATCGCACGGCGACGCTGGTCGCACTCGACCAGGTCAGTGTGTGGACCCAACCGCTCGCGTCTGCGCTTGATTATGCGCGTCAGGCAAAGGCGGCCGGAAACGAAAGTGCGGAATTGCGCTGGCAGTGCTACAGCTGTAATCACATCGTGTCGGACTTGATCGCGATGGGCGAGACGTTGCCCCGAATCCGTGACGAGATCGAATCACTGTTGACGATCGCGCGCGGTGCCGGCTACCACGACATCGTCGACCTGGTGGCGACTCAGGCCGAGTTCGTCGAGTCGCTCCAGACAGGCAGTGGTCGGACGATCGGAACGTGGCAATCCCGGGGCAGGGAAATCGGGCACACCGAACGCTGTGACAAGCCCCCCATGGCCGTGTTGTCGTTCTGGACGCTCGTGCTGCGCGGACAATCCGCGTTCTTGCTCGGCGACCTGGGTACGGCCGAGTCCGCGTTCGAAGCGGCTGTGCCGCTGACCTGGTCCACGCCAGCGCATATCATGCTGTCCGATTTTCGTCTGTTCGCGACTTTGACCGTGATCCATGCGAATCGGGGGCGGCTGGAGCCGGAGCAACTGCTTGCGAAAGTCACCGTTCATCGAGAACAGATGGCGACTTGGTCGGCCCTGAACCCGGGTACGTTCCAGAACAAGCTGATGTTGATCGAGGCGGAGTTCGAGCGCGTGCGTGGCAACGATCTTCGCGCGATGCAGTTGTACGAGGCGTCGGCCAACATGGCGGCTGCACAAGGCTTTGTGCACGAACAGGCGCTGGCCCACGAACTGGCGAGCCGCCACGCTGCCGAATCGTCGCTTTCCGGTGTCGCGCGCCATCATTTGCGCATCGCCCATGCGTGCTATCGGCGCTGGGGCGCGCTTGGCAAGGCGGCCCGGATTGAGGCGCAGCATTCGTTTGTCGCGACCGACGCTTTACCGGCGACGACGCCGCTCGAGATTCAAGGCAGCACCGATCTCGATTTCATGGTCGCGATGCGTACCGCGCAGTCGCTATCTGAAGAGCTCGACCTGGAGCGTCTCGTCCAGTCGCTCATGATCAACATGGTCGTACATGCCGGCGCACAATATGGCGTGCTGATTCTCGTGCGCAACGGCGTGCCGATGATCGAGGCATCTGCCCGTGTCGATGGCGACGACGTGGTCGTCGATTTCACGCGGACGCGGCCAGTCGACAAGGACATGCCGACATCGATGCTGAATCGCGTCATGCGAACGCGCAAGCCGCTCGTATTTGACGATGCGTCGACGCAGGGTATGCCCGAACATGCGGCGAGCCTCGCCGTTCGCCCTACCCGATCCGCCTTCTGCTTGCCGTTGCTCAAGCAGGGGGGGCTGATCGGCGTGCTTTATCTTGAGAACGCGTTGGTGCACGGCGTATTCACGCCCAAACGGACCGCGATGCTCGAGGTGCTCGCGCCTCAGGCCGCGAATTCACTTGAAACCGCACGGCTCTATACCGAACTCATCGAGGAGAATGCGCGCCGCCAGGAAATGGAAGAGGCGTTGCGGCGCGCCCGAACGGAGTTGGCTCATGCGGCCCATGTCACGGTGATGGGGGAACTCGCCGCATCGATCGCCCATGAGATCAACCAGCCGCTCACCAGCATCGTATCGAGCGCCGGCGCGAGCCTGCGCTGGCTAGGCAGCGCGCAGCCGAACATTGCCGAGGCGCGGTCCAATCTCGAAGATATCCGTGCGTCAGGTGTTCGTGCGGCGGACATCGTGCGAGCGTTGAGGTCGCTGGCGAAGCAGGCACCCGTCACGCTCGCGCCGGTCGTGATCGACGATCTCGTCGGAGAGATGCTGAAGCTGACGGCGATGGAGATCGACGCGAAGCGCGTCCGGCTGCGGGTCCGGCTGGATAGCGGCGGCGTCGAGGTCCTGGCCGACCGGATTCAGATCCAGCAAGTCGTTCTGAATCTGATTACCAATGCGCTGGATGCGATGGACGGTGCCGAACACCCACGCCTGCTCGACGTGGCGTCGACAATCGAGGCGGGCCATGTCGTTGTCAGCATGCTCGATAGCGGCCCAGGGATCGGCGAGTCGCTGATGGAGCGCATCTTCGACCCCTTCTTTACGACCAAGTCGCACGGAATGGGCATGGGGCTCGCCATCTGCAAATCGATCATGGAGGTGCACGGCGGAATGTTGACCGCCACGGCCGGACCGTCCGGGGGGGCGGCATTCGTGTTCAGGCTACCGCTTGCCGACATCGCCCACTGAACAGATTGCCCTGGCAGCGGGCCCGTTGTTAATTCCGGATGCCGTGCGGTTCGACGTCGAGCGCTTGCGCCATGCGAACGAGATCGGGCAGCGTGCGCGCGCCCATCTTGCGCATCACCTGACCGCGATGGACCTTCACGGTGATTTCGTGCAGGTTCAGGTGCCCCGCGATCTGTTTGTTCATCAGGCCGGTGATGACGAATCCCATGACTTCGCGCTCGCGCGGCGTCAGAGAAGCGTATGCGGCCTGCAGGCCGGTCAGCGAGCGCGCTGCATCGAGCCTCGCGGCATCGACTGAGAGGGCGTGCGTGACGGCCTCGACAATATCCTGCTCGCGAAACGGCTTGGTCAGGAAGTCGACTGCACCGCTTTTCATTGCCTTGACGGACATCGGTACATCGCCGAAGCCTGTCATGAACAGAATCGGAATGCGCAGCCCGTTTCGCATGGCGTCTTCCTGAAAGGCGAGACCGCTTTCTCCGCGCAGACGCACGTCGAGTAGCAGGCAACTCGGAGCGTCCGGTCGATCGAAGGCGAGAAAGTCGCGCGACGACGCAAACGTTTCGACGTGCAGTCCGACCGAGCGCAGCAGAGAGTCGAGCGAGCGACGCAAAGTTTCGTCGTCGTCGACGATATAAACGACAGGCGGATGGTTTGGCACGTCCGGCGATATCGTGCTTGTTTCGCTTGTCATTCTGGATCCCTTCGGGGTGGTTAAACCGGCGTGCATCATGTCGCCACGGCTCCCAACGTTCTATGCAGTCGAAATATCACAGCGATTCGAGGCGGAATCAGTAGGATCCGGCGGTGCCGGAGGATGTCGCTTGGTCGACCAGGTTCAACAGGTCGTCATCCGAAAAGGGTTTGCGCAAGAAATCTAACGCACCTTGATCCAGTGCACGCTTGACAACATCTTCGTCGCGTTGGGCGGACATAATGATGATCGGAGTTCGTGCCCCTTTTTCTTTGAGAGCGCGCTGGACTTCCAGGCCGTTCATTCCTTTCATCTTGAAGTCGAGAAGAATGCAGGCGGCGTGAAGTCGTTCGTCGGAAAGCAGAAAGTCCTCGCCCGACGCAAACGACAAGGCTGTATGTCCAGCCGCTTTGAGAAGGCTTTCGAGGCTTTTCCGTACCGACGCGTCATCATCGATAATGCAAACGAAGGCCATGAGCGCGAACTTTACGAGGCAAGCTGTAATAATAAAGACAGATTCGTTTCGCCGCGATTAGTCGTTCGTATAATTGCACCGAACGGAGAAACCAGGCTAGCCCTGAATCGGCCGGGTTCGCGACTCGCGGCGACGTCAATATGTGACTTGCGGCACCGATGCGGCGGCAGGCGCGTAGGTTGCCGGTTCGCAATAGGGGCGACGATGTTCGAGTTCCCCGCATTCGCCAGTTTCTATCCGTCTTTTCAGAGCGTAGGCCCGCGTAGGCCCCGGCAGTCGGTAGCGCTGCGATTTGGCGGTCGGGCTGGTCAGGATCAGCGACTTCTCCACTAGCCCGACGATACCACTCAGCATCCGCGCCGAGTCAAAGCGCTCACAACCGGCGACTGCGCGAGCGGTTGCGAGCTCGAATGGGCCATCGATGACAGACAAGCGGCCCAGTAGCGTTCGCTCGTCATCGTCCAGCAACCGATAACTCCAGTCAAGCGCTGCCGCCATCGTCTTATGTCGCGGCGGTGCGGCTCGCAACAGGTTGGGCAACTCGAGCAGTCGTGCATCGAGTTCGGCGCTCAACGTCGGAATCCCGAGTGAAGTGACACATGAAGCCGCCAGTTCCAGCGCGAGCGGAATGCCGTCGAGCGCGCGGCACATCGATGCGACGAGCTGCAGCGTACACGAATCGAGCGAAATGTCCGAACCCGTCGCCGTCGCGCGCTTCAGGAACATCTGGACGGAACTGCTGGCTAGCACGTCATCGCCGGAGGCGCCCGCGGCCGGCGAATCCAGCGGAGGGATCCGGTACACCCGTTCGCGTGCGATCCGCAGCGGCTCGCGGCTTGTCACGAGGATGCGGGTGTCAGGGCGATGCGCATGAAGGTCCGTGCAGAGTTCCGCGACTTCGTCGGCGACGTGCTCGCAGCCGTCGAAGTACAGCAAAGTCGGTCGCGCGTCGAGCGTCGCAAGCAATTGGTCGAGATCAGTCGACGGCACCTTCAATGCACGTCCGGTGGCATGCAACACTGACTCGTACGGCTGTCCGTCGGACAGGTCGACCAAACCAACTGCCATGCCTGAGCCGGCCGAGAACTGCCAGGCGCATTCGTGGGCGATGGTGGTTTTTCCGATCCCGCCGGGGCCGCAGAGCGTCACGATCGCCTCGGACGTGATGGAATCGAGCACGCTGGCGATTACGGAGTCACGTCCCACGAGGGCAGAGGGCACGGCCGTGATGCGGCTCGGCATATCGATCGGGCCGCCACCAGACGGTGCTTCTACCGGCCGGGCAAGCCTGTAGCCGCGTCCCGCGCACGTCTTGATGGTGCCATGCTTTCCCCCAAAAATCTTGCGTAGCGCCGAGATATGAACCTGGATATTGTTGTCGACGACGAAGGTGTTCGGCCAGACCTTGTCCATGATCTCGTCCTTCGTGACGAGTCGTCCGTCCGCCTTGATCAGCAACTCGAGGATGTCGAATGCCCGCATGCTGATATGGCGTGCTTCGCCGTCCACGAAAATTTCGCGGCTTTCGAGGGATACCGCTACCCGGTCGAATGTGTGCATGTTTTGCTCATTCAATGAAATAGCGCAGGCGCGCCGTCTGTTGAGCACTCGCCCGGACGCGTGGCACGCGGCCCGGTAACTTGTCGCCATCGTATTTCGGGAGCCGGTATGTCGCTATTATCCATGTGTCTAGGTTGGCTACACCTACCGCACATGGACGTGCATGTGTCGCACTGTCGCCCGGTGGTCGATGGACCGTTCATGATTGTGCCAACCACGCGTCCATGCGAATCGTCCGGCGCAAAATGCCCGACGAGCGGGATCAGGATCTGCACGGCTACCGAACTGAAGCCGATCCGCAGCGAGACGGCGAGGAGAGATCCAGCGTTTGCACGACTGCCGCCGCCCGGCTCACGCTCGCGACGAGCGTAGTCGTTATCATCAGCTTGCGGTTTTAGAGCGGGTCGACGAGCGGTTCGATGAAAGACAGGCGGAACGCATAGTCGATCTGCGTGAGCGACACGATGAGGCTCGCCGTGTCCCCCGACATGTGAAGATGTGGCGCAATCATTCCGGTGATCGGTGCGCGTAGTACAGGTTGGCGATGATCGCGCTGCAACAGAGCGCGAAGCATGCAGTGAGCTCTTAAGTGAGTTTGGCGGCATGTCCTCGGGCCGCAACCGAAGTCGAATCTGCCAACATAAGGGTTCGCTGAACGTAGAGCATCACGCGCACCGCGGCTAGTGGAGCAGTGATCGGGTGGCCGCGGTGAGTGGGTCGGTAACGCGTGCGTTCCGCTCTGCGCATAGTGCGTCCTGCATGCCGACGAGAGTATGGGGGGCGCTCCAATTGGAGCGGAGCCGCCGCGCAAACCAGCATTGCGTGCGGGCAAAAGCGGGATCCGACGCTTATGCAACTGCGCGTGCCGGCTCCAGCGGCCCCCACGCGGCGTCGCGCGATTACGCTTGCAGGAACGCCAGCAGTTCGGCGTTGACGACGCACATCCTGTGCGACGCGCCGGCGATGATCTTGAGCCGGGCATTCTTGACGATCCTGGCCGACAGTTGGCCGAGTCGTCGATCGGCACGATCTGGTCGTCATCGCTATGCAAGATCAGCGTTGGCACGGTGATCTTCTTGAGGTCCTTGGTGTAGTCGACCTCCGAGAATTCCTTGACGCGCAAATACTGGTCGTGTAGGCCGCCCATCATTCCCTGTGTCCAGAATGCGTCGATCGTGCCTTGCGAGACTTTCGCACTCGGCCGGTTGAAGCCGAAGAGCGGCACCGCGAGATCCTGGTAGAACTGGGAGCGATTCTCGGCAACGTTCTTGCGGATGCCGTCGAACACATCCATCGGCAGGCCTCGAGGATTGCTCGCCGACTTCACCATCTTCGAAGGTGCCGTGCCGATACGGACCGCCTTGGCGATCCGCTCCGTACCGTGGCGACCGATGTAGCGCGCGACCTCGCCGCCGCCCGTGGAGTGGCCGGTGAGCGTCGCTTCGCGCAAATCGAGGGCGTTTATCAGCGCCGCGAGATCATCGGCGTAGGGGTTCATGTCGTTGCCATGGGCCGGCTGGCCCGACCGCCCGTGACCGCGCCGGTCATGGGCAATGACGCGAAAGCCGTGCTGGACGAGGAACAGCATCTGCGCATCCCAGGCATCCCAGGCATCCCAGGCATCCCAGGCATCCGCGGAAAGCGGCCAGCCATGGGAGAAGACAACCGGACGCCCGGTTCCCCAGTCCTTGTAGTAAATCAGGGTGCCGTCTTTCGTGGTGATCGTGTTCATTGCATTGACTCTGTGATGGGCCGAAGTGGCAGAGGAATGTTTCGTCGGGCTGACGGCCGACGCGGCTGCGGGCAGTGCTGCCGACGTCAGGGCGGTGGCGCCGGCAAGCATCATGTCGCGTCGCCGCGGCGAGGGCGGGACATCAGTTTGCGGAATGCGCATCGAGGCTCCAGGTGCGTGCGGCGGATGATGCCGCGTTGAACGAGCGGGTAATGCTGCCGGTGCGGGACGATGGCACCGGGCCGGCAAGTTATGCGCCGTCGGAATCGGACATCGTCCGGATGCTGACAAGCGCGGTAGGCAGGCTAAATCCTGTTCGGGCGGCACGTACTGAAAGCCGTCTCAATTTTCATGAAAGCGCCACGGTCGCGCCGAGCGAGCGTACCGGCAAGAAAGTTTCAGAAACGGTAAAGGACGCTTCAGCGGAGTCTCGCTATCGTTGGTCCCGAATCGTCTCCATACCCTACCCGTATCGCTTCATGCCAAAAGGCGTCACGAGTGATGCAGCGGTCAGACACGGGGACGCGTCACCCACGTCATTTGCGAGGATGCCTTGCCATGAATGAGATCAGTCGTTGGGAGCGGATGATTACGCAGTTCGCCCCGTTGTTCGGCGCGGACAGCCATGTGCCGGTTTGCCAAAGCGTCGACGTCGCCGGACGATGCCGGCGCGATGTCGCCTCTATGCAATCGCTCGGTAATGTGCGAGCGCGGAGCTCGATCGTCTCCGTCGAGCGCCAGACTGAGTCGTCGGTTCTCGTATCTTGGAGCGATCCGACGTGCTGTCGCTACGACGAGCAACGCTGGATCAGCGCGAAGTCCCGGATGCGAGCTCGCTGCGCGTTGAGTGGACACGTCATTCGCTTGGGCGATCCTGTTTACAAGCCGCAGTGGCGCGGCGCAAGGAGACCGGCGAACGGTGCGGAGATGATTCTGACGACCGAACTGGATCGGCTGATCGTCGAACTGAGTCGCCATTGATACCCATTCAGGTCGCGGGCTAATCCGACGACCGTCAACCTGTCAGGAAATGACTATGAGTCTGTTCACGACCCCCGATGGCGTTTCGCTCTACTACAAGGACTGGGGTTCCGGTAAGCCGGTTGTCTTCATTCACGGCTGGCCCTTGAATGCCGATATGTGGGATATACAGATGCACCACCTCGCATCGCAGGGGTTTCGATGCATCGCATACGACCGGCGCGGGTTCGGGCGGTCCAGCCAGCCGTGGCAAGGTTACGACTACGACACGCTGGCGGATGACCTCGCAGCCTTGCTCGATAAGCTCGATCTGCGTGAGGTTACGCTCGTCGGCTTTTCGATGGGGAGCGGTGAGGTTGCGCGCTACATCGCTCGACACGGGGCCGCCCGCGTGGCGAGGGCCGTGCTGATCGGTGCGGTCACGCCGTTGATTGCGCAACGCGACGATTATCAGGAGGGCATCGCGGTCGAAGTGTTCGATGGAATTCGGACGGCAATACTCGCCGATCGCGCTACCTTTCTCGAAAACTTCTGGCCGTTGTTCACCGGGTCCAACCGAGCCGGTTCGACAGTCTCACGCGCGGCGCTCGAGGCAACCACGTACATGGCGCTTCAGGCAGGCCTGAACGCCACGCTCGATTGTGTGCATGCGTTCTCGGAAACGGACTTCCGTGCAGATCTCGACAAGCTCGATGTACCGACATTGATCGTGCACGGCGATGACGATCAGACCGCACCGATCGAGCTTACGGCGAGAGCGACAGCGAATCGTGTGCTTCACGCAACTCTACTCGAATACGAAGGTGGTCCACACGCACTGTACCTGACGCATGCTGAGCAACTGAATGAAGATCTGCTTGATTTCGTGCGAGCGCACGACTAACCGCGTTCGGTTGGGACGTAAAAAATCAGTGCGATGTGTGTCGAATTCGAACGGAAGATCCAGCAGCATTCAAGTCACTTTGAGGACGGCGATCGTTCAGCGGAATACGATTTTTGCGTCGCGGAGCAGGTTCTGTAACGTTCATCATAGCCCTGGGGAAACCACATGAAATCTAGCCTTCTTTCACTTTTCATTGCTGCAGTCGTTGCGGCTCCTTCGATAGCGTCCGCATCGGTTGCGTATGCACCCGACGAACCGGGATCTTCCGTCGTTGCCCGGAAACATAAGGATCCTGCTGTTGTTGCTTCACGCAAGAAAGCGAAAGCCACCGATCGGGCTCTAGCAAAGCGCGTGCGGAAAAGTTTCGAGCAGGATCATGCGCTAGATTCTGCGCGCATCGTGGTGTTTGCCAAAGGCGGCGCGGTGACGTTGACCGGTGAGACCGCAGACGACGCGCAGATCCAGCTCGCAGAAAAGCGCGCGATTGCGGTACCTGGCGTGACATCGGTGAGCAATCGACTGGCGCTTACCGAAGGCGGCAGCTGAGCGTTGTGCCAACCTGATGCCGACGAGAACTCGGGGTATTGACGGCTAGGATGGCCGTTGCGCTCGACCGCAACGGCCTGGATGAGCAATGTCAGGCACACGGTGCGCTTTTCGAATTGGCTGCACGGATCGACAACTGAACACGGCAAGAGCGACCATCAGATAGCTAGCGGTCGGGTCGACATCTCGGGAGTTTCCTTGATGCGAAGCGCCAGGCGACGCTCCCACGGTTGTCTCAGGTTCTGATGCTCGATCCGTGGAAAACGACTATCCACGGGGTACGTGACCGATCGCATACGGCTGTACTTGGGAACGTCATTTCGGCAGTTGGAACTTCTTGGAGAGGCAGACGAATGAAGCGCGTTCGCGTCCTTGAGAGAAGCAACGATGTAAACTCCTTGCGCCTGGAAGTTGAGACGCAATCGCTTCCCGAGACGAATGATTCGGAATGCATTGTCGAAATTGTAAGTGCCGGTGTTGATCCAAGCGACGTGAACGCGTTGCTCGGCCTCATGCAAGACGCGGTGTGGCCGCGCACACCAGGTCGCGACTATGCCGGTCGAGTAATCGATGGGCCGCCGGCGCTTGTCGGAAGATCGGTGTGGGGCAGCGGTGGCGATCTTGGAATCCGGCGTGACGGCACGCACGCGCGCTATCTTGCAGTTCCGCTCCATAGCGTACGCGAAAAGCCGGCTAACTTGACGTTGGACGAAGCCGGGACAGTTGGTGTGCCGTTTGTTACGGCATTCGAGGGTTTCCGGCGAGCTGGTGGGGTCAATAAGGGGGATGTGGTGCTGGTCCTCGGTGCCAACGGAATTGTCGGACAAGCGGCGATTCAACTCGCGACGATGGCGGGTGCCATCACGGTAGGTGCCGAGCGTGCGGCGCTGGCCTACCTTGGCCATGCGAACAACAAGATACGTATGATCGATGCGTCTTCGAGCAATTTCGATGCGATGGTGCGTGATGTCACACATGGACATGGTGCGGACATCGTATTCAATGCGATCGGAAGTCCGTACTTCGAGCAAGCCAATATGGCGATGGCGGCCGGTGGCGCACAGATCTTCATTGCGACGACCGAGGGGACGGTGCCGTTCGATATATCCACGTTCTATCGTGACCAGCACAGCTATGTTGGAGCCAACACGCTCGGTCTCGATGCACGAAAAAGTGCGGTCATCCTGGACAAGCTGCTTCCCGCATTTGAGCGTGGCGCGTTGAGACCTTTTCCGATTCACGACGATTACATGTTTGACCTCGATGACGCGGTGCGCGCGTATCGGACTGCATGTGCCGGCGCAGCTTATCGGACGCTGCTAAAACCCTGAGCGTTGTCCTCGAATCGCGCGTTATCGCGGTACATCCCCAATCCGCATTTCAGATGAGCCGCATGCGGTTGCCACTTGCAGGGCTGTTGTGTCGAGGCGCTACAGGTCTGTCTGTCGGCGAACCGATCGGTTTGCAATTGGCTTACGGTCGACGATGGCGTGTCCGACGGTACTCGAAGATCAATGCCCAATTGCCGGACCATCTTCCTCGTCCAGTCGATTCGTTTCATTCTCCAAGAACGATTCAGGCAGATTCAGGAGTCTCGTTATGGAATCCCCTAATCTGTGAGTGTCAATTTCTATGACTCGCGGGACATGGTGACAAAGGCGTGCGATTAATCGCCACCGCTGATCAAGGACGACTGCCAATGGGAAAGCAAGTGCCAATACTGGAGCAACAGACGAATTCACCGTGGCCGGTTACATCACTGGTCATCAACGGGCAGCGCACTGAACTTCGCGCTCCCCCTGACATGCCGCTCCTGTGGGCGTTGCGCGAGATCGTCGGTTTGTGCGGTACGAAATTCGGCTGCGGCATCGGACAATGCGGTGCCTGCACGGTGCATCTGGACGGAAATCCGGTGCGCTCGTGCGTTCTGCCGGTGTCTGACGTCAACGGGCCAGTGACGACAATCGAAGCAATCGGTAAAACCGATATCGGCAAGCGGGTCCAGGCAGCCTGGCTCAAGCTTGAAGTAGTCCAGTGCGGTTACTGCCAGTCCGGGCAGGTCATGTCGGCTGCTGCCCTGCTGATGCGCGACCCCCATCCCGACGATGCGGCCATCGACGCAGCGATGTCAGGAAATCTGTGCCGATGCTGTACGTACCCGCGCATTCGCGCAGCAATCAAGGTGGCAACATGAAAACGTATGGGCCCGTTGACGAAGCTACCTTACCTGACATCGCACGCCGTCGGTTCTTGACTGCAGGCGCGTTGCTGGTCGGTTTTTCCCTTGCAGCGCCGGCGCGTGCGTTTATGAGAGAACCGGATCTTGCTGCGGTCGGTGCCCTCGACGCGTCGGGTACGGGTTTCGATGGTTTTGTCCCAAATGGTTTCATTCGCATCGGTGTCGACGGGCGAATCGTGCTTGTGGTACCGAGCGTCGAAATGGGGCAGGGTATCGCTACCGGCGAGGCGATGATGCTGGCCGAGGAACTCGAGGTGGAACTCGACCAGGTCGAGGTCGTGATGGCGCCCGCCGATGCTCATGCCTATACTCAGTCGCTCCTGAAAGCACAGGCCACAGGGGGCTCAACATCGGTTCGGGCTTATTTCGGTCCGCTAAGAAGTGCCGGTGCGGCCGCGCGCACAATGTTGGTAGGGGCCGCGGCCGAGCGGTGGCATGTTCCTGCAACGGAATGTTCCGTATCGCGCGCGATCATCACCCACGATCCGACCGGGCGAACGCTGTCTTTTGGAGCAGTCGCGTCGGCCGCACGCCGGCAGCCAATGCCGACGCGTGTCGCGTTGAAGCCACCTTCACGTTTCCGACTCATCGGCAAATCAACCAAGCGGGTCGATACGCCGGCCAAGGTTAACGGGACCGCTACGTTCGGGATCGACGTACACGTCGCAGGAATGCGCGTTGCAGCACTGGTGATGAGTCCGACCATCGGCGGTAAGGTCCACCGCGTCGACGACCGGGCCGCTCGGGCAATGCCAGGCGTGATTGACGTGTTGCGAATTGACGATGCCGTAGCTGTGGTCGGTGAAAACTATTGGATAGCGCGTCGTGCGCTGGCGCAATTGCAGGTCGAATGGGAAGCCGGGCGCAATGCGGCGCTGACCTCGAGCGCGCTCGCGAACCAGCTACGAGATGCGCGGGGTACACCTGTACTCGGCAAGCAGGTCGGCGAGCCGGAACGTAAGTTGAATGAGGCCAGCATTCACCGGATCGATTCCGTTTATACGCTGCCATACTTGGCGCATGCAGCACTCGAACCGATCAACACGACGGTTCACGTGCGGCCAGACGGGTGCGATATCTGGGTTGGCACGCAGGTGCCGCAGACAGCACGTATTGTTGCTGCACAGATCACCGGTCTATCGATGGAGCAGGTCGTTGTTCGCAATCACCTGATTGGTGGCGGATTTGGCCGCCGACTGGCTGTCGATACGATTGAGCAAGCGGTGCGTTTTGCGCGCCAAGTCACCTATCCGCTCAAGGTGATCTGGACGCGTGAACAGGATATCCAGCACGATCGCTTTCGTCCTGCGTATCACGACACCATCTCCGCGACGCTCGGAGCGGACGGTATGCCGGCAGCTTGGATACACCGCACGAGATGCTCGACCGTCCGTCCATACTACGATCGCAAGCCTTGGCCACAGGGTCAACTCGATCATGATGCCGTGGCCGGTGCGGCAGACCTGCCTTATGAAATTGCCGCGATGCGCTCCGATTGGGTGAGGCAGGATGGGCCTGTCGCACTGAATTGGTGGCGCGGGGTCGGGGAGACTCATAACGTATTTGTTGTCGAATCCTTTTTGGACGAGCTCGCGCATGCCGCGAAACGCGATCCGATCGAATACCGCTGCGCGCTCCTGCGCCAAAACCCCCGTTCGCTAGCCGTGCTCGATCGAGCGGCAAAGGCTGCCGGTTGGGGAGACCCGCTACCACCACGCTGCGGCCGAGGTGTCTCACTGCATGACAGTTTCGGCACGCACGCTGCATTCGTGGTGGAGATCGAGGTGGATCCACAAGGAGATATTCGGTTGCGGCGAGCTACGGCGGTCGTTGACTGTGGCATCGCGGTCAATCCTGACAGCGTTGTGGCGCAGGTCCAGGGTGGCGTGTTGTTCGGGCTCTCGGCTGCACTCTATAACGCGATCACGATAGAAAATGGTGTGGTTCAGCAGAGCAACTTCCATGACTATCGACAGATCCGCATGAACGAAGTGCCTCCATTCGAGGTAATCGTCATGCCGAGCGAGGAGTCGCCGGGCGGACTCGGTGAAGTCGGAACGGTCTCGGCTGCCCCGGCGTTAGCGAATGCCATATTCGCAGCGACCGGGGTGCGCCAGCGCAGTCTGCCCATCAACAGGCTGGCGTTGGCGATCAAAGGGGAAAATCGACGTCCACCATCGATTTCTGCATTCGACGGGAGACGCGCATGATGCTCCGTCGAAAAGAATGGGTGGTCGCGATCGCCCTGGGGAGTGCGGCGTTTGCCGGCATGGCGTCGGTGTTTTTCTGGCCGCATCGCCTTGAGCCAGTCTCGACTAGTACGGCGCTGCCACGAGGCGATGCGTTAATAGCTCGAGGCCGTTATCTTGCTACCGCTGCAGACTGTGCTGCATGTCACACGGTACCGAACGGTCGGCCGTTCGCGGGCGGTACGAGCTTCAAGCTCCCATTCGGCAAAATATACGCACCCAATATAACGCCGGACAGAACCTACGGAATCGGAGCGTGGAGCGACGCGGAGTTCGTACGAGCCTTGCGCGAAGGCGTGGGGCGGCATGGCGAAGATCTCTATCCTGCGTTCCCCTATACGTCGTATGCAAAGCTCTCCAATGATGACGCATTGGCGATCCGAGCGTTTCTCGCAACGATGGAGCCGGTCCATACGCAGGCACCTTCGAATGACCTCGCCTTCCCTTTTGATCAGCGTCGATTGATGCGGGCCTGGAAGTTACTTTTCTTCGATAACAAGGTATTCACTCCCGATCCGACGCGTAGCATCTCCTGGAACCGTGGAAACTATCTCGTCAATGGCCTTGCCCATTGCGGGGAATGTCACACACCGCGAAATATGTTGTTCGCCACGAAGACCGCGGAAATGTTGTCGGGTGGTGTCGTGGATGGTTGGAAAGCGTGGAACATTACTTCTGATCCCGACACCGGAATCGGTGGATGGAGCGATTCGGATCTCGTCGAGTATTTGTCAAGTGGATATGCGGTCGGCCATGGCGCGGCGTCGGGCAGTATGCGAGAGGCGGTCGAGATGAGCCTTGGTCGACTACCACGGCGCGACATTGAGGATATGGTGACATACCTGCGGACCGTCCCGTCACGGCGTAGCGATCCGGAGGCGGCCATTGCCGTGGCATCGTCAACACTCGCGCGATCGGGGCGATGGATAACCGCATCTGGCGGTGACGGTGTCGGCAAGCGCATATTCGAATCTGCCTGCGTGAGTTGCCATGGTTACGATGGAAATGGGCAGCAAATGAAGCGTGCCAGTCTAGCCGGGGCCCATGCCCTGAGTGACCCGGCCGGCGACAACCTCATAGGCTTGCTGCTCGATGGGTCGCACAGCCGCGACGACGCCCCTTCCACGTCAATGCCTGCGTTCGGTGCCGCTTACAGTGATGTCGAGATTGCTGCAGTCGCAAACTACACGATCGCTCAATTCAGCGGAAAGAGAGGGCAAGTTACGCCAGATCGAGTGGCGGAATTCCGAAAATAAAGCAGATTGATAGGTATTCGGTTGCGATCCAAAAATATCAACCTGTTATGCAGTCGAATATTCTTCGTTTTTTAGAAGATGGTCGCTGGTTGATGGGTTATCGATCTGTGCAAAAATTATTTTTCGCTAAAGAAAGCATGTCAACTGAAAGGTTGGTCGCGATTTTTCATCAATTCGAACCAGTTTGTATTCGACAAGTTCGTCAGTGAATTAATAAAGATTAAGTTGTTTTTGATTGGGTTGAGTTATCTAATTGGCAGGTAAGTTATCGAATGGATGGTGCGCCCGAAGTTGGTCGTGCCCGCATGTCTGGACAACCAGTCGCCGAAGGAGCTTCCAACGTGAAAATGCCTGTTGTCGATTCGTCTGTTATCGATCGTCGCGCCACGATTGCGGAAGACTTGCGAGAGATCGTTGGAGAAGAATGGGTGCTAGACAGCGAGGCGGAGCGACGCCCGTATGAGTGCGATGGTCTGACCGCTTACACTGCATTGCCCTTACTTGTAGTTCTCCCCGTTACGACGGAGCAGATTAGCCGAATCCTCGCGTACTGCCACGCCGCGCGCATCAAGGTCGTGCCTCGAGGATCGGGTACGTCGCTGTCTGGCGGCGCGTTGCCGCTTGAGGACGGCATCTTGCTCGGCACGGCACGCATGAACCGTATCGTCGATATCGATGCCGCAAATCGTGTCGCGCGTGTTCAGCCTGGTGTGCAGAACATCCGGGTGACCGAGGCAGTTCGTTCGCTTGGCCTCTGCTACATGCCGGACCCATCCAGCCAGGCGATTTCGACGATCGGGGGAAACGTCGCCGAGAACTCGGGAGGGGTGCATTGCCTGAAATATGGTGTCACGTCGAATCACGTTACCGGCATGGAAATCGTGTTGATGACGGGCGAAGTGCTCAGGCTGGGCGGTGCGTTTGTTGGTGGCGCGGACGGCGAGTTCGACCTGTGCGGCGCATTGATCGGCTCCGAAGGTCTGCTGGCCGTCGTTACTGAAATTGCGGTGCGGTTGACTCCCGAACCGCCGCTAGCGCGCGTCATGTCACTGGGTTTCGCCGATGTCGCCCACGCGAGCCGTTGTGTCGGCGACATCATTGGGAGCGGCATCGTGCCGGCCGGACTCGAATTCGTCGACCGCAGGGTAATTGGAGCGGTGGCGTCGTTGCTCGGTGAAATGCCGTCCTCCGGTGTCGAGGCGTTGTTGCTGTGCGAACTGGATGGTACCGAAAGCGAGGTGGATGCGCTGGTCGAGGAGGTCGAGCGCATCGCCCGCAACGCCGGTGCTGTTGACCTGAAGGTCAGCCGGACAGAAGCTGAACGCGAACGTCTGTGGCGTGCCCGCAAGCTTGCATTCGGTGCGATGGGAAAGGTCGCGCGGGATGTCTACGTGACGGACGGGACGATTCCCCGCCGCCGACTCGCGGAGATATTGAATCGGATTGAGGAGTTGTCGAAACGGCATGGGCTCGAGTACGCGAACTGCTTTCATGCGGGCGATGGCAACTTGCATCCGATGGTGTTGTTCGATGCTGCCATTCCAGGTGATCTCGAGAAGGCAGAAGCATTCGGCGCGGATATTCTTCGAGCCTGCGTCGATCTCGGTGGTGTGCTGAGCGGTGAACATGGCATTGGTGTCGAAAAGCGTGATTTGCTGCATTACCAGTTCGACCCGAACGACATTGCACAGCAGCAGCGGCTCAAGTGTGCATTCGATCCGAATGAGTTGCTCAACCCCGGCAAGGTGTTCCCGACAGCCTGCCGTTGCGTCGAATTAGGCCGCACCCGTATGCGCGACGGCAACGTGCGCTTTGCCGATGTTCCCCGCTTTTAGGATATGCAAATGGTACCGACCGACAATCGCCTAATACTAGATAGAATCTGCCCGCGTGATGCGGAAGATCTAGTCGACATCGTCGCCGACGCGGATAGTCATGGCCGCTCCTTTGAGATCGTCGGAGGCGGGACAAAACGCGGATTCGGCGAACCGATGAGCGCCGACGCGCTGTTGGATTTGTCTGCAGTTTCCGGGATCGATTTCTACGAACCCGAGGAACTTGTGATCAAAGTGCGCGCTGGCACGCCGATCGAGGTGGTGCATGAGGCTCTGGCCGCGCACCGGCAACAGCTTGCGTTCGAGCCCCCGGATTACGGCGCGTTGTTTGGTGAACAGGCGGGACGCAGCACGATCGGCGGTATTGTCGCCAGCAATCTTTCCGGACCGCGCCGCGTATCTTCGGGTGGGGTGCGCGACGCGGTGCTTGGCGTGGAGGGTGTGAACGGTCGAGGAGAGGCTTTCAAGGCAGGCGGGCGTACCGTCAAGAATGTGGCCGGCTACGATTTGCCTCGGCTGATGGCAGGTTCGTTCGGAACGCTGGCTGTGCTGACGACTGTCACCTTGAAACTGCAACCGGCATGGTCGGACGAGATCACTTTGCTGATCGACGGGATCGACGACGAGACGGCGATCGAACTGTTGACCGATGCGCTGCAGTTGCCTTTCGACGTTAGTGCCGCAGCTCATATCGGCGGCGCGCGTCGTGAGGCGCAGACCACAGCTTTAAGGCTTGAAGGTTTCGGTGTGTCGTTGGCGGCACGTGCGAAGGAGCTCACGAAGCATCTGGGGCGATCCTTCACTGTTCAATCGATAGGCACCAACGCGAGTCGTGGATTTTGGCGCGCGTTGCGCAATCTGCAGGTGTTCGCTGACGACCCTAACGCATGCATATGGCGCCTCATGCTACCTGGCACGCAAGCGGCGGGAATCGTCGAATCAATGGGGGGCGACGCGATCTACGATTGGGGCGGCAGCCTTGTGTTCCTGCGAACCGACGGGGCAGATGTTGAAGTCCAAGCGGAGCCGCTCAGGCGCGCTGTTGATGCAGTAGGCGGGCGTGCTTGTTTGTTGCGAGCGCCTGCGATGCTGCGGCGCACGGTCGGCGCGTTTCATCGTCGTCCGGCAGCGCTGCGCGCACTCGGTGAACGTGTGCGCGGGATCTTCGATCCGAATCGAGTGCTTAATCCTGGCCGGCTCGTACCTTTCGATACGGGAGTGGCGTGACATGAGAACCCGCATTCGCGACACCGTACTAATCGACCCTGATATCGCGCTGTCGAACGACATCATCCGCAGTTGCGTACATTGCGGCACTTGCCTTTCGCACTGCCCAACCTATCAAGTTCGCCACGACGAGAACGACAGCCCGCGTGGGCGCATCGTCTTGATGAGGAACATGTATGAGTCGGGCGGCGCCCCGGACCCGAAGACGGTCGAGCACCTCGATCGCTGCCTGACTTGTCTCGCGTGCGAGGCGATCTGTCCGTCCGACGTACAGTATTCGAAGTTGATCACACATGGCCGCGAGTACGTTGAGAACCATTATCGCCGGCCGCTCGTGCAGCGGGCGACCCGCCGCGCACTGGCCGGACTGATTCCGAGGCGCGGAATGTTTCGTGCCGCACTGGCTGTCGGTCGGCTGTTCTGGCCGCTGCGGTCGGTGTTCGGCGGCACGCCGCGCGCGATGCTGGAGATGACTCCTCGCAAGCAACTCCCGAAGGCAAGCCCAGTCGACCGACCGCAGGTGTTTCCCGCGCAAGGGCCGCGGCGTGCGCGCGTGAGTTTGCTGAATGGTTGTGTGCAAACTGTACTGGATCCTGCCATCAACGAAGCGACGATCAGGCTGTTGCAGCGGCACGGTGTCGAAGTCGTTATCGCGCGAGGTGCTGGGTGCTGTGGGGCACCGGCCGAGCACATGGGGCATGAAGCGCAGGCACTGCAGTTGGCAAAGTCGAATATCGATGCGTGGTTGCGTGAGGCCGACGGGCCGGAGGGGCTCGACGCCATCATCGTCAACACGTCTGGATGCGGTACGTCGCTCAAGGCTTACGGTCATGCATTGCGGCTTGATCCTGCGTGGAAGGATAAGGCGGCGCGCATCAGCGCACTTGCCAGGGACATTTCGGAGTTCATGACGCAGATCGGACTTCGGACGCCAGTTATTGTGCCTGGGTTTCGAGTTGTCTATCACGCGGCGTGTTCGATGCAACACGGCCAGCGGATAGTGCATCAGCCGATCGATTTGCTGAATGCCGCGGGGTTCGACGTCGTCCAACCGTCGGACAACTTCATGTGCTGCGGGTCGGCCGGTGTTTACAACCTGCTGCAACCCGAGATCGCGGACGAGTTGAAGCGGCGCAAGGTCGCGGCGATCAGTGCAACAGGCGCCACAATTGCAGCGAGCGGCAACATCGGTTGCATGACCCAGCTTGCTGATGCGATCAGCATGCCTTTCGTGCATACAGTGCAGTTGCTCGACTGGGCGACTGGTGGGCCGTTGCCCGGAGCATTGCAAGACATCATCAAGACGCGCGGCTCGTACCACGCCGAATAGCGATGTCTCGACATGCCGGGGATGCGGGGCACACCGTCGGCTGCGCTGGTGATATGCCTAGAGACGATTTTGACGAGGTAACCGACATCTTCTCAGATGTCGAATAAGGAGCATGCTATGCGATTTGCTGCGTATGAAAAGTACGGTTTTCGTGGTTTGGCCGTCGAACGAAATGGGGAATGGTTCGGCCCATCAGCCGAGGATTCGGACGCTCCCAGGGATCTGGACACGATGCTGGCGCAGGGTGCCGATCTTGTCGAGGCAGCTGATCGCCTCGCGCGCGGAACGCGAATCGATCTCGACTCGGTGCGTCTGCTGCCGCCATTCAAGCATCCAAACAAGATCTTGTGCGTGGGGCTGAACTACCTTGACCACTCGAACGAAACAGGTTTTACGAAGCAGACATATCCGACTGTATTCGCCCGGTTTACGTCGAGCCTGATTGGACACGGCGAACCAATAACGCTGCCGACGCAATCCACTCAACTCGATTACGAGGGCGAGCTGGCAGCAGTGATCGGGAAAGGCGGCCGCGGAATCTCGCGTGAGCGGGCACTCGATCACGTAGCTGGCTATTCAATCTTCAACGATGCGACGCTGCGTGACTATCAGTTCCGTACGCCGCAGTGGACGATGGGCAAGAACTTCGATGGAACAGGGGCATTCGGGCCGTGGTTCGTCACTGCGGATGAATTGCCGGCAGGCTGTGATGGATTACGGATCCAGACACGCCTGAACGGGGAAGTCGTCCAGGACGCGTCGACGTCCGACATGATATTTGATGTTGCGACGCTGGTCGCATTGTTGAGCGACGTGATGACGCTACAACCCGGCGATGTAATCGTCACCGGGACGCCGGCCGGGATCGGGATGGCACGAGATCCTCAGCTCTGGATGAAGTCTGGTGACGTATGCGAAGTCGCAATTGAACGGCTTGGCGTGTTGCGAAACCCGGTTGCATCGGCTGCCGGCACTCACAACTGATCGAACGTGTCGAGCATGCCCTGTGTAGATTGACTGTCGCCGCATCATACGCATGATCGGATTCCGACTGCGTGTGAGCGGCGATGCCAGCGCTCTGGAAGTGGCGTCTGCTGGTTTTCTACGTGGCGCGTTCACCCAAGTTCTTCGAAGGGCGTCTCTGGCACCTGTATCGCCCGGCCGCCGGATTCAGCCCCGCTGCCCCTGAAGCGTCGGAATTAACGCTGTCATTGGGAGCGCATGTAGCAATTTTCGCGATCCCGTGTGTGACCCGACGGTATCGATGACGGTATCTCTGCAATGGCCGTTATCGAGATGTGCGGTCTTCGTGGATCTTCAATGAAAACAAGCCTTGATTTTCCGGTGCGGCCTCTCCAGTGCCGGCAACAGCCGGCCGGATTCTCCGGTATCTTTGACGGTATTGACGAAGGCGTGCCTGTTAGTGTCCAACGCATTGCGGGAGAAATCTCATGTGGGCGCGTGACGTGATGACAACCTCGGTCATTTTCGCTACTCCGGAGATGGGCGTGCAGGAAGCAGCCAAACTGCTCGCCGAGCACTCAATTAGCGCGTTTCCGGTGGTAGATGCAGATGGCAGGCTGCTTTGCATCGTGAGAGAAGGTACCCGTCCCGACTTCACCGCTCATGATGTGCCTACTCCCTTCGGGTGGCCGTCGCCCAATTGGCAAGTGCTACAAGAACCAGAGCGATCCCGCCGCTTGATAGGCGATACCAGACTTCGCTATCGGCAGACTGATCCACTGGACCAGCCGCTCAAATCTCTAGTTGGGACGCGTCGAGACCGTTTCAGTCGTTAAATGTAGCGACGAGAAGGTGTCCCAAACACGCGCACAAATCGGAGAGAACGGTGCGGATGATAGGGAACCTTATCACTACGCCACGATCGTCCTTTCAAACGGAGGTTCCGCACAACGCGTGGCCGGCGGCTGTCACCGCTCCAGGGAATTGACACTGGTCTTCGCGAAGCCGGGCTCGGTTAGAACTTTATAGATAGCGTCAAGCAGCATGGCCGGTTTACCGACAACCATCTTGGCCGGTCGACCGGGTGATTGTCGGTGGTTATTCGGCCATGTTTGTCGCTCCTTCCTGGTGGTTGTCGCTGGATGATTGTCGGCGCCGGCTGGTCTGTTTGTCGCTGGCCGTGCGACGGCGGTAGCTTTCGACGTTCATCTCGAAGATCGTCGAATGATGGACGAGCCGGTCGATCGCGGCGACGGTCATGCCGGGATCCGGAAACACGTCGTTCCAGCCCGAAAACGGCTGGTTGGCCGTAATCAGAAGGCTGCGGCGCTCGTATCTTTCGGCGATCAGTTCGAACAGCACGCTGGTTTCGGCCTGGTCCTTGCGGGCGTACGACAGGTCGTCCAGGATGATCAGGTCGAAGCGGTCGAGCTTGGCGAGCGCTGACGGCAATTGCAGGCTCTGACGCGCAGCCTGCAGCTTCTGCACGATCTCACTGGTCCGTGTGGCCAGCACGCGGTAGCCAGCGTCGATCAGCGCGTGTCCGATGGCAGCCGCAAGGTGACTCTTGCCGACCCCAGGCGGGCCGAACAGGAGCACGGTGGCGCCTTTCTCGAGCCACGAATCGCCGGTAGCCAGTGCCATCACGTGGGCTTTGGAGACCATTGGCACCATGCCGAAGTCGAAGGTGGCCAGTGTCTTGGTCGGATCCAGATGGGACTCGGCACGGTGCCGCTCAATGCGCCGCTTGGCGCGCTCGGCGAGTTCGTGCTCAAGCAGTGCGCCGAGCAGTCGCGTGGCCTGCCAGCCTTCCTTGTCGGAGCGCTGGGCAAACTCGGGCCACAGGCGAGCGATGGTCGGCAGGCGCAATTCATTGAGCATCAGGGCCAGACGGCCGGCATCGTAAGCGGGCGTAGTCATGCTGCCACCTGCTTGCCCAGCAGCGCGTCATAGCAGCTGGCAGGCGGAATCTCGACATGGACCACCGGGCAGTCGACCTGGCGCGGCGCAAATTCCTCGCGCAACGCCTTCAGATCCGGCAAGCTGCCGTCGACCAGCAATGCGTTCAGGCGTGCGGCCAGCACGGCTTCGACGCCATCCAGCGCGGCAATCTCAAGCAGTCCGACCATGGTCCTGCACGCGTCGCGTTGCGTCAGTCGACCGAGACTGGCGAAGTGACATCTTTACTTCATAAACGGTGACGACTTTATTTTGGTCTACGGTTGCCCGAACTGTCGCAGCAACTCGAAGCCTCTCCCTCCGGGCCAATGGCTATGAAGGTCGAAACCAGCGGCAAACTTTCTCACGTGTGTCAGGCGCATGTGACTTGCATAAATGAACTAAATGGCGTACTGTGGAAGGGCCGTGGAGGGAAACTGCGTTGGACAGCATGGATCGAGACGTACTGGAAACTGCCGTCATGTGGCATCGCTCTGGGCGCGCGGTGATGCTCGGCACGGTTCTGAAGACGTGGGGCTCGGCGCCTCGCCCGATCGGCGCGATGGTCGCGCTGCGTGACGATGGTGCCGTGAAGGGTTCCGTATCGGGCGGGTGTCTCGAGGACGATCTGATCGAGCGCGTGTGGCGCGTCGGATTTTCGGGCTCGACGCCGACCGTTGTAACCTATGGCCTCTCGGCAGGCGACGCGCATCGCTTCGGTCTTCCGTGCGGCGGCACGCTGATGATTCTCGTGGAACCGGTCCGGATATCGTCGCGCCTGGACGAGGTGCTGGAATGGGTCAGGCGTGGCCGGGCTGTGATCCGCAACGTGAACGCCAATACCGGCGAAGCCGACGTGACGCCGACCGATTCGGCAGCCCCGACCTCGTTCGACGGCGTGTCGTTGCGCGCATGTTACGGGCCCAGCCATCGCCTCCTGATCATCGGTTCGGGGCAACTGTCCGAATATGTTGCGCGCATGGCAGTGGCGCTGGGCTATCACGTCATCGTTTGCGACCCGCGTCAAGAATATCTCAGGGAATGGTCCGTGGCTCATACCGAAGTATTTCGCGAAATGCCCGACGACCTGATCGAGCGAGTCGGTCTGGATCCGAACACGGCCGTGGTGGCGTTGACGCACGATCCGAAGATCGACGACCTTGCGTTGATCGAGGCGCTCAAATCTCCGGCGTTCTACGTGGGAGCGGTCGGCTCGCGTGCGAATAACGCGAAGCGTCGGGAACGGCTCAAGCTGTTTGACTTGACCGATACGCAGGTTGCAGCGCTTCATGGTCCGATCGGGCTTCACATCGGAGCCAGGACGCCGCCGGAGATTGCGGTGGCGATCATGGCAGAGATGACTTCGCACCGTTACGGCGTGCCGGTCGTGCAGTCGCACACGCTTCGCGATGCGCCATCGGTGCCGCAACGGATCGAATAGGGGCACGCGCACCTGTGTTGCGTTGCGCGAATGGCAGATGAAATTTTTTCGATAAACTTATGGTTAAACCCGCCATGCTCGAATCGTCGAGCCACAGCGCGTCGGATGCACGTTTTGCATCAATCGAGCGCTATTCGTCGGTTGCGAGAACCGTCGAGATATTGTCGGATGCGTGGGGATTTCTGGTGCTGCGGGAGTGCTTTTTCGGCGTCAGGCGATTCGAGCAGTTCCAAAGCATCCTGCAGGTGCCGCGTACCACGCTGATGGAGCGGCTCAAGAAATTCACGACCCTGGGCATACTGAAGAAACAGCTTCCGTCGACGGGCGGTGCCCGCCACGAGTACCGTTTCACGGAGCAAGGCCGCGACCTGTACGCGACGATGATCGCGCTGCTCGCCTTCGGCGACCGTTGGCTTGCGGGGGGCGCGCAGCCTCCGTTGAAGCTCATTCACAAGACTTGCAAATGCGATTGCGCACCGCGCGTCGTGTGCTCGCACTGCCACGCCGGCATTGACCCGAGGTCCGTCCACTATCGCGACGGGCCGGGGGCGGGTGGCGAGGAGCGTAGCGTCGAACGCAAGCGCTCGCGCCGGAATTCGGACGTGAGCGTTCTCGAGCGCATTCGCCCATGCTCGGTCGCGCGAACGTTGCAGATCATCGGTGACCGCTGGAGTTTCCTCGTGATCCGGGAATTCTTTTACGGTGTTCGACGCTTCGACGAGTTTCAGTCGCGCCTGGGTATCGCTACCAACATCCTGTCGGACCGACTGCAGCGACTCGTCGAGCAGGGTATCGCGGAGAAGCGGCTGTATCAGGAGAAGCCGAAGCGTTACGAGTACCGGCTGACCGAAATAGGCCGCGACTTGTATGGGCCGCTGCTGGTGATGATGGCCTGGGGTGACAAGTGGCTGTCTGGGGGAAAAGCACCGTTGAAACTCCGGCACCGAGAGTGTGACCACGATTTTCATGCAATCGTCGTATGCGACAAATGCGGCACCGAACTCGATCCGCGTGAAATGTCATACGTGCTGCGGTATGCGTTGCCGGTAGAGCTCGACGTCGCCTGACTCGCGCTTCTTGGTGCCGCGTGGCGCCCGAGCGCGCGTACGGCGGCAGTTCGATTCATCAGGATGGCGGCGGCTGTCTTCTCGCCCGGTGGGCCTGGCGGCCGGCTGGGTGTCTCGTTCAAATCGCGCCGGCGGACCGCGCGCGTGCCGATTTGCCTCGTCATCTCCTTTTTCCCCTTCCTCATGGTTTGGTGCGCCGGATCGACTGCACGTGTCGCCACGTGCATCCAGTCGCCCGCGCGGACTTGCCGCATCCCGATTCGACCTCTCAGCGGACGTTAACCGTGTAGGCATGTCCGGTACGCAACAACTGGGAACGTATCGGAAATGCAAGCGATATCTACGTTCGCGATTTCATATTGGAACGGCTGCGCTCCCCACGAAAGCGACGGCCGAATCCGCGCGGAATGCTTCAATAAATCGGTAAATCACGGCTAGATAGCCGCGCGGCGTCTACATGACAAGTTGTCGAACAAGGGACTTGCAAATCAGAATTTCACTCGCTATAGTCCACTTATGCAAGTTAGTTTGTCGTCACGACGTCGTCGTCGATTCAGTGATTCCGTGATCAGTAGAGGAGCAAAATTGAACGCATTTGAGTTTCAGTCGAACAGGTCTACGATCGTCGAGGCTAGCGCCTCGGCCCGACTTGGGGAAATCGTCGGCCGGCTGGGTTGTCGCGCGGTCTTTCTCGTGACCGATCGCGGCATCGTCGATAACGGTCTGCTGAAACCGGCTCTTGAAAGCCTCGAGGCAGCCGGCACGGCCGTTACGGTGCATGCGGACGTGCAGGCCGATCCGCCGGCTCACGTTGTGAACAGTGCGGCCGATGCGGCGGTGTCCGCCCGGGCCGACTGCGTGGTCGGTATCGGCGGCGGCAGCTCACTCGACGTCGCGAAACTGGTGGCGCTTCTCGCGCACCGGACGGAAAAGCTCGACGACGTCTACGGCGTGGGCGTCGCGAAGGGGCCGCGGCTCCCGCTGGTATTGCTGCCTACGACTGCGGGAACGGGATCCGAGGTCACGCCGATTTCTATCGTGACGACCGGAGACGGAGAAAAGAAGGGCGTTGTCTCGCCCGTTCTGCTGCCGGACGTCGCCGTGCTCGATGCGGATCTGACGTTGAGCCTGCCGCCCGCCGTCACGGCGGCGACGGGCATCGACGCGATGGTTCATGCGATCGAGGCGTACACCAGCAAGCGCCTGAAGAATCCGGTCTCCGATTGCCTCGCGAAGGAAGCGCTTCGCTTGCTCGGCGCCAACATCGGCGAGGCTTGTGCCAACGGCACCAATCGCGACGCACGCCAGGCAATGCTGCTCGGCGCAATGCTGGCCGGCCTGGCGTTCGCCAATGCGCCCGTAGCAGGGGTGCACGCGCTGGCCTATCCGGTGGGCGCACGCTTTCATGTTCCGCACGGGCTGTCGAACTCGCTCGTTCTGCCGGCGGTCATGCGTTTCAACCTCGATGCGGCGGCCGACCGGTATGCGGAGCTTGCCGCCGTTCTGATGCCCGACGTCACGGGAAATACCGGTGCGCGTGCGAATGCACTGGTCGAGCGGCTGACTGCACTGCCGAAGGCGCTCGGCTTGCCGACGCGGTTGTCGGACGTCGGTATCAGCCGCGGCGATATCGCGACACTGGCGGAGGACGCGATGCGTCAAACCCGTCTGCTCGTGAACAACCCGCGCGAGATTTCCCTTCAGGATGCGGCTGCGCTCTACGAGGAGGTTCTGTGACTCAGAAAAAAATGCCGTCGCGTCGCACCCAATATCCGCACTTCAGCGCTATCCAGACGCGCTGGTCCGACAACGATTCCTACGGGCACGTGAACAACGTCGTCTATTACGCGTACTTCGATACGGCGGTCAATCGGCATTTGATCGAACGTGGCGTGCTCGATATTGCAACCAGTCCCGTCATCGGGCTCGTGGTCGACACGCGTTGCATGTACTTCTCGTCGATCGGCTTTCCCGACGTCGTCCACGTCGGCATGAAGGTCGTGCACCTCGGCAACAGTAGCGTGCGCTACGAGGTCGCGCTGTTTCGCAACGATGCTGATACGGCTTCGGCGATCGGCGAGTTCGTACACGTCTATGTCGATCGGGCAACGAACGGTCCGGTGCCGATTCCGCACGATGCCCGGCAAGTCTTGCTGTCGTTGATGGCCTGACGCGCCGGTCACGACAGGTGTCCTGGAGGAGAGAACAAATGGAAATGGCAGGAGAGGCACGGTTGCAGGCATCCCGCGAGACCGTGTGGAACGCGCTCAACGATCCGGCGGTGCTGCAGGCCAGCATTCCAGGGTGCGAAGTGCTCGAGAAGAGCGCGGACAACGAATTTACCGCGACGGTGGTGTCGAAGGTCGGGCCGATCAAGGCGCGGTTCGCCGGCAAGGTGACGTTGTCCAACATCACTGCGCCCGTCAGTTACACGCTGACGGGTGAAGGGTCCGGCGGCGCGGCAGGCTTCGCGCGTGCCGACATCGACGTGGCGCTCGAAGCGCTGGAGCAGGATGTCACGCTGCTTCGATACGGCGTCAAGGCAAACGTCGGCGGCAAGCTGGCGCAGTTGGGCTCGCGAATGATCGATGCGGCGGCGCGCAAGTCGGCGGACGATTTCTTCGATCTGTTCGCGAGGCAGGTCGGCACGAAAGTGGCCAATGGCGAACAGGAGACGTCGTCATCGACGATCGGCATCGATGCACTGATGGCGGCCGTGTCGATCGAGCGTCCGCTCGTTGCGCCGGCTCACGCGGAATTGGCCGTCGCCGCCGAACCCGCGGCGGCGCGGCAACGCGTGGAATCCGTCGGCAGCGCTGCGCCGCAGGCTCGCTCCTCCGGAGCGGACGGCACCCCTGCGGCCCCGCTGGCCGATCTTCAGGCGGAGGTGACGGATGCGTTGATGACCGAGAAGATCAAGGTGTGGATCTCCGATCAGATCGCGGTCGTCACCTTGAACCGGCCGCGCAGTCGCAACGCGATGACATACGGGATGTGGCTTGCGATGCCGTCGATTATGACCGCTCTCGAACGAAATCCCGAGGTGCGTACCGTGTTGCTGGCAGGCGCGGGCGACGACTTTTGCGCCGGCGCCGACATCTCCGAGTTCGAGAAGGTGCGCGCCGACGCCGGCCAGGCGAATGCGTACGAGATTGCGGTGGATGCGTGCTGCGATGCGATCGCGAACATCTCGAAGCCGACCATCGCCGTATTGCGGGGCTACTGCCTGGGCGGAGGCGCGCATCTGGCGATGTCGTGCGACTTCCGCTTCGCGGCACCCGACGCCACGTTCGGCATTCCTGCGGCGCGCCTGTCCATCATCTACGGCGTGCGTGGAACGCGAAAGCTGTTGTCGTTGGTGGGGGTGTCGCAAGCGAAGAAGATCCTCTACGGCGCAGAGCGATTCGACGCGCGTGCGGCACGCGACATCGGATTCGTGGACCGGATCGCGGGAGACGACGCGCAGGTTGCGCCGCTCTCATGGTGGCAGCGTGTGACCGGCGGCAAGCCGCGCGCAAGGACGAGCGATCCGATGGCCGATGCGCGCGCGTTCGCGAGAACGATGGCGGCCAATGCGCCGCTGAGCCTGGCGGGAGCGAAATACCAGCTGAACGGGATGGCAATGGGCACCGGCGCGTTGGATCTCGATAGAGCCGAAGCAATGATCGCGGCGGCAGCCAGTAGCGACGACTATCGGGAAGGCCGGGCCGCATTCGCGGAAAAGCGCTCGGCGAAATTCCAGGGACGTTGACGGAGGAAACGATGAAACCGGCACCGTTTGACTATTGTTGCCCGGACTCCGTCGACGAGGCGATCGCCGTGCTGGTGGCCTGCCGCGGCGATGCGCAATTGATGGCCGGCGGCCAAAGCCTGATGCCGATGCTGAATTTTCGGGTCGTTCGTCCCGCGATGATCGTCGACATCCGCAAACTGGTTGAACTCGACTACGTGCGCGAGCGTGATGACGGCGGACTCGCGGTGGGTGCGCTGACGCGTCACCGCGTGCTCGAGACGTCGCGCCAGGTCGCCCGACGTTTTCCGATCATTCCTGACACGATGCGCCATGTCGCCCACCTCGCGATCCGGAATCGCGGCACGATCGGCGGAAGCCTGTCGCATGCCGATCCGGCTGCGGAGTTGCCGATGCTGGCGCGATTGCTGGATGCGACGATCGTCACGCGTTCGCCCCGCGGCGAGCGCAGGATTGCGGCGGCCGATTTCTTCATCGCGCCACTCACGACGAGGCTCGACGATGACGAGATGGTCGTTCGCGTCGATTTTCCGGGCGTGAAGCCCGGGACCGGCTGGTGTTTCGAGGAATTCTCGCGTCGCGCAGGCGACTTTGCGCTGGCCGCCGTGGGCGTGCTGCTAGATGTCCGCGACGGCGTCATTCACGATGCGCGCGTCGCGATGATGGGAGTAGGCGACACGCCGTTGCGGCGCAGTGACTCGGAAGCGATCCTGCGCGGCAAGCCGTTGTCCGACGCGCTCGTGGAGGAGGCGGCGGAAATCGCGTGTGACGGACTGTCTCCCGCCATGGATCTGCATGCTTCGCCGGCGTACCGCCGCCATCTCGCGGGCGTGCTGGCGCGGCGCGCGATACGCAGCGCATGGTGCCGTGCTTCAGGAGTCGCGCAATGACCGAACGTGACATTGCCCGCAAGCCCGTCTGGATGATCGTCAATGGCACGGTCGTCGAGTGCAGCGTCGAACCGCGCCTGCTTCTGTCCGATTTCTTGCGACACGACCTGTCGCTGACCGGCACGCACGTCGGATGCGAGCACGGCGTATGCGGGGCTTGCACGGTGATCGTCGACGGCGATAGCGTGCGGTCCTGCCTGATGCTGGCGATCTCGGCCGACGGTTGCGACGTGCGTACCGTGGAGAGCATGGGCACGCCCGATTCGCTGAGCCCGCTGCAAGAGGCGTTCCGTGAACATCATGGCCTTCAGTGCGGGTTCTGTACGCCCGGCATGCTGGCGACCTGCACCGATGCGTTGCAGAAATACCCGCTCGACAGCGATGACGAGATTCGCGACGCGCTGTCCGGAAATCTTTGCCGCTGTACCGGCTACCAGGGCATCGTCGAAGCCGTCCGTGTTTGCGTAACGGCGCGCGACGCATTGCGGCAGGCCGCCGGATCCGAGCCAACCGAGGATAACCAACGATGAAAATGCATGTTCTGAATGGCGGCCGGCTCCGGATGCGCAAGAGTGTCTATCTGCCGCAAGCCGAGCGAAGCGAAACGATCGATCTGCCGGTGGCATGCATGCTGTTTCGGCATGGTCAGGGAAACGTATTGTTCGACACCGGATGCCATCCGCAGGTCGTCGACGATGCCGCCGCTCGCTGGGGGGCGATGGCGAAGGGCATGACGCCGATCGCCGGACCGGAAGACAACGTCATCTCGGAGTTGAAAACGCTCGGGCTCGGGCCGGACGATGTCGATGTAGTCGTCAACTCCCATCTGCACTCCGATCATTGCGGCTGCAATGCGTTCTTCAAGAGAGCGACGTTCTTCTGTCATGCAAAGGAGCTGGCGGCCGCCCAGGGAGAGGAGGCACTGCAACGCGGCTATATTCCCGCCGACTGGCAGCATCCGATGCCGACCGAACTCATCGACGGGGAGCGCGACGTCTTCGGCGATGGAAAGATGCTGCTGGTCCCGTTGCCGGGGCATACGCCAGGGAGCATGGGCATGCTCGCGACGCTGGAGCGTGACGGCGCCTTCCTGCTTGCTGCCGACGCCGTTGCGCTGCGCGAGAATCTGACGCGCGAAGTGATGCCGCGCAACACGTGGGACTCGGATGCCGCGTTGTCATCTCTCAACGAAGTCCGGAGGCTCGAACGAGATGGCGCGAGCGTGATCTTCGGCCACGATCCGCAACAGTGGGAGACGCTTCGCAAGGGGGCTCACGCGTATGAGTAAGCCGCGTCGTGATCCTGGCGCGCCGCCGGACGCCGATGTCGGCATCGACGAACAGCCGCGCGGCGGTTTTGTCGGGCGGCCGGTGCGCCGATTCGAGGACGCGAGACTGCTCACCGGACTCGGACGTTATGTCGACGATCGGCCGGCCGGAAATGCACTTCATCTCGCGATCGTGCGCAGCGACCAGGCGCATGCGCGCATCCGCGCCGTGCGTGCCGACGCTGCACGCGGCATGGAAGGTGTATTCGGCATCTATGCGTGGGCCGATCTGGCTGGCCTCGTCAAGCCGGCTGTCGCGGTATCGCGCATGGCGGATTATCAACCCACGCCGATTCATGCGCTGGCGGACGGTGTCGTGCACTTCGTTGGCGAACCGGTCATCGCGGTGCTCGCTGAGAGCCGCTATCTCGCCGAGGATGCGCGGGATGCGATCGAGATCGAATACGAACCGCTGCCGGTCGAGACCGATGCCGAGGCGGCGGCACAGCCTGGCGCGCCACTGCTGCACGACGGGTTGACGAGCAACGTGCTGGTCGAACGACGGTTCGTGCGCGGTGAGATCGACGAAGCATTCGCGAACGCGCCCGTCACCGTTGGCGGCCGGTTCCGGTTTCACCGGAAGATGCCGACCGCGATGGAGCCGCGCACCTATATCGCGGAAGTGGATCCGGGCCGGGACGCCCTGACGCTCTACACGTCGAGCCAGATACCGGGCATCGTGCGCGACGCGATGGCGGATCTGCTTGACATGCCGGGCAACCGTCTGACGGTCATCGCGCCCGATGTTGGGGGCGGATTCGGCGGCAAGACCTCGGTCTATCAGGAGGAGATGCTCGTATGCGTGCTCGCGCGAAAGGTCGGGCGCCCGGTGCGCTGGAGCGGTGATCGGCTCGAGGACATGCTGTCGACGAGCCAGGCCTTCGACGAACGGGTTGATGCCGAACTCGCACTGGATAGCGATGGCCGGATTCTGGGGCTGCGTGCCGAAGTGATCGGCGATGTGGGCGCGTATTCGATCTATCCATGGACCGCCGGCATCGAGCCGGTACAGGTCATCAGTTTTCTGCCCGGGCCGTACCGGGTCCCCGCGTATCAAGGACACGTTCGCGGGGTGACGACACCCAAGGCGCCGACCGGACCCTATCGCGGCGTCGGACGCCCGACCTCGACATTCGCGATGGAGCGCCTGATGGATCTGGCGGCAAAGCGTCTCGGAGTGGACCCGACGGAGTTGCGGTTGCGCAACCTTGTGCGTCCCGAGGAGTTCCCGTATCGGACGCCGGTCGGCATCGTGTGGGATCAATCGGCGTTCATCGAAGGACTCGAGGCGGCCAAGGAGCGGTTCGACTACTCCGCCGCGAGGCAGGCACAGGCGCAGGCGCGTGCCGAAGGGCGCTGGGTCGGTATCGGCGTCGCCTGCTATGCGGAACTGTCCGGCATCGGCTCGCGCATTTCGGCATCGCCAGGCATGCCGATCAACACCGGCACGGATACATGCGTGATCCAGCTCGATTCGACCGGAGCGGTCACGGCATCGTTCGGCTGCGCATCGCATGGTCAGGGGCACGAGACGACACTCGCTCAGGTGCTGGCCGACGAACTCGGCGCGCGCATCGAAGATCTGCGCGTGATCACTGGCAATAGTGCCGCAGTACCGCACGGTACCGGCAGTTATGCCAGCCGGACGGCCGTCATCAGCAGCGGGGCGGGAATGCTGGCAGCGCGCGAGCTTCGTGCACGGATGCTGCGCGTCGCAGGCCACCTGCTCGACGTGTCGCCGGAGGATCTCGACGTGGTCGAGAGCGTCATTCGCGTGCGCTGGCGCGACGCCCGTCTCACGTTCGCTGAGCTGGCAAAGGCGCTCTATTCGCAAATGGGACGCGTGCCGCTGGAGTTCCGGGAGGACCTTTGCGTCAGTCGGGTGTACGACCCGGTGGTAGGCACGACCAGTTCGTCGACGCATCTCGTTCAGGTGGAAATCGATCCCGACACGTATGGCGTTCACGTTCAGCGATACGTGATCGCGGAGGACTGCGGACGGGTGATCAATCCGTTGATCGTCGCGGGGCAGACGCGTGGCGCCGTGGCACAGGGCATCGGTGCGGCACTGCTCGAAGAAGTCGTGTACGACGCCGACGGCCAACTGCTGACCGCGAGCCTGGTCGATTACCTGCTGCCTTCGGCACCGGAGGTCCCGACGTTGGATCTCGTGCACCTCGAGAAACTGGCACCCAACACGCTGGGCGGCTTTCGCGGCATGGGCGAGGGCGGGACGATCGGCTCGCCCGCGGCCATCGCGAATGCGATTGCCGATGCCCTGTCGCCGTTGAACGTCGACATATCGGAGCTGCCGGTGACGCCCGAACGTCTGTACCGCCTCATTCATTCATCCCTCATTGAATCAATCAAGGAGCAACAAGATGGAATTCAGACTTGACGGAAAGGTCGCGCTCGTCACAGGCGGCGCCCGGGACGTGGGCCGTGAAATCGCACTGGGCCTGGCTGCCGAGGGCGCGAGCGTCGTCGTCAACTATCACGGATCGAAGGCCGCGGCCGAAGCGGTCGTGGACGAGATCCGCGCGCAAGGCGGGCGAGGGATGGCGATCGGCTGTGACATCTCGGACCGTCGGGCCGTGGATCAGATGATTGACGAGACCGTCGAGGTCTTTGGCGGTCTCAACATCCTTGTCAACAACGCCGGGCTCGTCATCCGCAAGCGCTTTCTCGATTCCCAGCCGGACGAATGGCGCAAGCAGATCGACGTCTGCCTCTACGGCACGCTGAACTGCACGCATGCGGCGCTGCCTCATCTCGAACGACAGAAAGGCAGCGGCCGAATCATCACGATCACAGGAGATTCGTCGCGGGTAGGTGAATCCGGCCTGGCGATCGGCGCGGCCGCGCGCGCGGCCAATATTGCGCTGATGAAGTCGATCGCACGGGAAACCCGCTCGGGCACGACAGCAAATGCGCTCGCGCTCGGGCTGATCGAGACTGCACACGATCCGGAATTTCTCGAGGCGAATCTGGAACGGCTGGTCAAGCTCTATCCGCTTCGACGCCTCGGTCAGCCGCATGATGTTGCGCCCATGGCGGTCCTGCTTGCATCGGAAAAGGGAAGCTGGATTACCGGTCAGGTGATCAGCATCAGCGGCGGCTTCAGTATGGTCTGACGGCGCAACCCACGGCTTCCTTCCGACAACTGACATATCAGCGCCGCCGACCGAATCCGACGGCAGCGCTCCAGGAGACAAACGTGATTCATACCGAGCTTATTGTGCCTGTCCACGAATTGCTCAAGCGCCATAAGGAGTGCAATCCGGACAAGGCGGCATTCGAGGACGCACGGACGTCCATCACCTATGCGGAACTGGAGGCGATGACGGCGCGCCTGGCGACGCACTTCCAGCGGGCTGGCGTACAAGTCGGCGATCGCGTCGCCGTCGTGCTGCCGAATTCGATCGAGTGGGCCGTGAGCTGCCTAGCCTGTGTTCGCGCGGGCGCGATTGCCGTGCCGATCAGCCACGAGGCCACCTCGCCGGAGATCGAGTATCGGCTCGATGATGCAAGCTGCACGGCACTCGTGACGAGCGACGCGCGCGAGCGGGAATTGCGTGCGGTCGGTGCTTCAGTCGGCACGGTCAGGGAATACGTGACCGTGTCGTGGTCGTCGCAGCCCGTTGTCGGGACGCCGTTTGCGGTCGCGACGGCGCGCGGTGTCCCGAGCGAGCCGTTGGATCCGGACGCGATCGACGATCCCGCATTCGTGATCTACACGTCGGGAACGACCGGCAAGCCCAAAGGCGTGCTACTGTCGACGCACGGCATGCTGTGGGTCGCCGCCGCATGCTGGGCTCCGATTGCCGGCCTGACGGGCAGCGATCGCGTGCTGAGCGCACTTCCGCTGTATCACTCGTATGCGCTGAACTTCTCCGTGCTGAGCGTGCTTGCAGTTGGTGCGACCGCGTATCTGATGGAGAAGTATTCGTCGAGCGAAATCCCGCGGCTGCTGTCGGACGGGCGCTTCACGGTCATGCCGGGCGTGCCGACGATGTTCCACTACCTGCTCGAATCTGCGCGGGCGAACGGGCGCGGCTCGCTGCCCGGGCTGCGATTATGCGTGTCGGCCGGCGCGATACTGCCGGGCACGACGAATCGCGAATTCGAAAACATGTTCGGCCTGAAGCTGCTCGATGGCTACGGCATTACCGAAACCTCGACGATGGTCACGATGAACTGGCCGACCGGTGCGCGCGTATTCGGCTCGTGCGGCCTGCCGCTGCCGGGCGTAGCGGCGCGCGTCGTCGATCCTGTTGCGCTGCGCGATGTTCGGGTCGGGGAAGAAGGCGAGTTACTCGTCCGCGGCCCCAATGTGATGAAGGGATACCTGAACAAGCCAACGGAAACCGATGCGGCATTGATCAACGGCTGGTATCGCACGGGCGACTTGGCACGCTTTGATGCGAACGGCTATATCACCATCACGGGGCGCCTCAAGGAAGTAATCATTCGGGGCGGCCAGAACATCTCACCGGCCGAAATCGAAGAGGTGGTCTGCGAGTACGACGGCGTTCACGATTGCGCAGTCGTCGGCATGCCGCATGCGCATCTCGGCGAGGTGCCGGTGGTGTTCGTCGTCGAGCGAGCCGAGGGCGCTGTGGATGTCGCGGCGCTGCTCGCGCACTGCAGTCTCCATCTGTCGGCTTACAAGGTACCGTTCGCGATTCATGTGACGACGGAAATTCCGCGGACAGGATCTGGGAAGGTCATGCGGTTCAAATTGCGCGAAGCCGTACAACCGGCCGAGCACGGTGACGTCTGACACGTTACGCCTATCCTCTGACTGGAGAAGTATTGATGTCGACAATTTCATTGAACGGGCAGGTAACGATTCGGAATCCTGAATTGCTAAGGCATGTGTGCCTCATCGCAGGTGAATGGATTCACGCTGACCAAGGGGGAACTATCGACGTGCGCAATCCGTCGACGGGGCAGTCGCTTGGGACCGTGCCGCGCATGGGGCGAGATGAAACGTTGCGCGCGATCGACGGCGCGAATGCCGCGCTGGCCGAATGGCGCTCGCGTACCGGGAAGGAACGTGCGGTGGTTTTGCGTCGCTGTTATGAATTGATGATCGAGAATCAGGATGATCTGGCGGCGATCATGACGGCTGAGCAGGGCAAGCCGCTTGCGGAAAGCCGCGCGGAGATCGGCTATGCCGCGTCGTTTCTGGAATGGTTCGGCGAGGAAGCCAAGCGCGTCTATGGCGATACGACTCCGGGGCATGCGCGCGACAAGCGCATCGTCGTGCTGAAGCAACCCATCGGCGTGTGCGCTGCGATCACGCCGTGGAATTTCCCGGCGGCGATGTTGACGCGCAAGATCGGGCCGGCGCTCGCCGCTGGTTGCACGATAGTATTGAAACCGGCGAGCCAGACGCCATTCTCCGCGCTTGCGCTCTGCGTGCTGGCGGAGCGTGCCGGCGTACCAAAGGGGGTGATCTCGTGCGTGACTGGCGCGGCGGCGGAGATCGGCGAAACGTTGACGGCCAGCCCGATCGTCCGCAAGGTCTCGTTCACCGGATCGACGGAAATCGGCAAGGTTCTGCTGGCGCAATGCGCGTCGACCGTCAAGAAGGCATCGATGGAACTGGGTGGCAACGCGCCGTTCATCGTATTCGACGATGCCGATCTCGACGCGGCGGTGAAAGGTGCCATCGCATCGAAGTATCGCAATGCCGGACAGACCTGCGTATGTGCGAACCGGCTGCTGGTTCAGGACAGCGTGTATGACACATTCATCGAAAAACTGTCGGTGGCCGTGCAATCCATGCGTGTCGGCGACGGATTCGAGGAAGGTGTCGCGATCGGTCCTCTGATCGATGAGCATGCCGTCGCGAAGGTTATGGAGCACGTCGACGACGCGATATCGAAGGGCGCGCGTGTCGTAGTCGGCGGAAAGCGGCATCAGAAGGGCGGCAACTACTACGAGCCGACGATTCTTGCCGATGTGACTCCGTCGATGCGGATCTTTCGCGAGGAGACATTCGGTCCCGTCGCCCCCATTTTCCGGTTCAGTACCGATGACGAGGCAATCGCGCTCGCGAACGACACCGAATTTGGTCTCGCTTCTTATTTCTACAGCCGAGATATCGGCCGCGTGCTCAAAGTGGCCGAGGCGCTCGAGTACGGCATCGTAGGCATCAACGAAGGCCTGATCTCGACCGAAGTCGCACCGTTCGGCGGTGTCAAGGAGAGCGGGCTCGGACGCGAGGGATCGAAGTACGGCATCGAGGACTACCTCGAGCTCAAGTATCTGTGCGTGGGCGGAATCGCCTGACACTCGGGGCGGCACCTGGGTGCATCGACGCTTCGGTGCCGGGTTATCGTGAATTCTTCGATGGAGGTATCTCGCGCAATAAAGTCCAGTAATGAAAGTTAAACAACAACGATGAATCCATTGGTTTGGAGGAGCTAGACATGTCAACGGTCAATGTGGCAGTGCCTGCGTCGCGGATGTCCCGTGACGAAAAACGGGTGGTTTTCGCATCTTCATTAGGTACGGTGTTCGAGTGGTACGACTTCTTTCTCGCTGGCTCGCTGGCGACGTTCATTGGCAGGCACATTTTCTCCGGTGTCAACCCGACCGCGGGATTCATCTTTACGCTGCTGAGCTTTGCTGCGGGTTTCGCGGTGCGACCTCTCGGGGCGATCGTATTTGGACGTCTGGGCGACCTGGTAGGCCGCAAGTACACGTTTCTCGTGACGATCGTCCTGATGGGCGGCTCGACGTTTCTCATCGGGTTGCTGCCGGGCTTTGCCACTATCGGGATCGCTTCGCCGATCCTGTTTGTCGCGATGCGGATGATTCAAGGGCTCGCGCTTGGCGGCGAATATGGCGGCGCGGCGACCTATGTCGCGGAGCATGCGCCGAATGACCGGCGCGGTGCATGGACCGCCTGGATTCAGATGACCGCGACGCTCGGGCTGTTCCTGTCGCTGGTGGTCATTCTGGGTGTGCGAACCACGACAGGCGAAGGTCCGTTCGCATCGTGGGGATGGCGAGTGCCATTCCTGATGTCCATCGTCCTGCTCGGGATATCGGTGTGGATCCGCCTTCAGTTGCACGAGTCGCCGGCATTCGAGCGCATGAAGGCGGAGGGCAGTCGCTCGAAGGCACCCGTAGCCGAGGCATTCGGGCAATGGAAGAACCTCAAACTGGTGTTGGTCGTGTTGTTCGGGCTGACGGCGGGGCAGGCAGTGGTCTGGTACACGGGGCAGTTCTACACGCTGTTCTTTCTGACGCAGACGCTCAAGCTCGAGGGTTCGACGTCGAATGTGATCCTTGCCATCGCACTCGTGATCTCGGCGCCGTTCTATGTCGTGTTCGGTTCATTGTCCGACCGAATCGGACGCAAGCCGATCATCCTGATCGGTTTCGCGCTGGCGGCCGCCACGTATTTTCCGCTGTTCAAGGGGCTCACGCACTTTATCAATCCCGCGCTGGAGACGGCACAACGGAATGCGCCGATTGTGGTGAAGGCATTTCCTCGCGAGTGTTCGTTCCAGTTTAATCCCGTCGGTACGGCGACCTTTACCAGTTCATGCGATATCGCCAAGAGTGCGCTCTCGAAAGCTGGGCTGAGCTACCGTAACGAACCGGCGGCGCCGGGCGAGAGGGCAGCGATCGTCGTCGGCGGCAGCGTCATTTCGTCATACGATGGAAAATCCGCCGACGCAGCCATGCAAGGGCGTGATTTCGATCGGGCGCTGCAGCGTGCGCTGCATGATAACGGCTATCCGGCGAAGGCCGATCCGGGCAAGATCAATTGGCCGATGGCGATCCTTCTGCTGGCGATCCTGATGATCTACGGCACGATGGTCTACGGTCCGATAGCGGCCATGCTCGTCGAGTATTTTCCGACACGGATCCGCTACACGTCGATGTCGTTGCCATATCACATCGGCAACGGATGGTTCGGTGGATTCCTGCCGGCTTCCGCATTCGCGATCGTCGCGGCAAACGGGAACATCTATTCCGGCCTCTGGTATCCGATCGTCATTGCGACCGCTTCGCTGATCGTCGGGATCTTGTGCGTGCGCGAGACGCGCGGCACCGATATCTGCGCAAATTGACCAGACAACATATCGATACGGAGTCGAGCGGATCATGGCGTTATACGAATATCGAGGCGTGGCCCCGCGCGTTCATGCGACCGCTTACGTACACCCGAGTGCGAGCATCATCGGTGACGTGATCGTCGGCGCCGGTTGCTATATTGGGCCCGGAGCCTCGCTACGTGGGGATTTTGGCGCTATTCGTGTCGGCGAGGGCAGCAACGTACAGGACAACTGTACGTTGCATGTCGGGCACGGAATGACATGTTTGCTTGGCGAATGGTCTCATGTCGGCCACGGCGCCGTGGTACACGGCGCACGTCTGGAGCGTAACGCGCTGATCGGGATGAACGCCATCGTGATGGACGACGCGGTAGTCGGAGGTTCCGCCATCGTGGCGGCGTGCGCGTTCGTCAAGTCTGGGATGCAGGTGCCGGCACAAACGCTGGTCATGGGCGTGCCGGCCCGTATCGTCCGCGTACTGACCGACGCGGAACTGCGTGAGAAGGTCGAAGCGACGAACCGATACTGCGAACTCGCGGCAGCGAGTTTGGCAACGATACGCCGGATCGATATGTCGATCGGTGGCTGAGCCGAGTGATATTGCCGGAATTCGACAGACCCCCGACCGTCGCGAATGGAATACGGCGATCGACGATTGTCGCGATCGGCTTTTGCGGCGGAGCGCCGCAATCGTTCATTGTCGGCACTACCGACGTAGCCGTGCAGTGCGCCGTAGACGTGCGCGCACTGCACGATTCACATACGAATCAATTGATCCCTGCCGTGCGGTGACCAGCATAGTACGGGGTGCGCCAGTTTGGCGTTATGCCCATGAAGTCGTCGAAATATGCAATGGCCAGCATCGGCTCTTCGAGCAAATTCTCGCGATACGATTGCCAGATCTTGAGCTGTCCGATTTTTTCGGACGGTTCGACGACTTTTCCACATTCCTGCCGTGATACTTTTTTGACGAGCTCAACGCAAAAATGAGTCAGTGCGAATCCGGTCGGCCACCAGTCTGCAATTTCGCTGCTCGGTTTCTTATGTGGAATGACGGTCACCGATGTGTCTCGGACGGCTTTGAGTTTCAATAGTTCGGCGAGCAGCGCGCCGATGCAGAACTGGAAATAGTCAGCCGCGTTCTTGTGTAGGTAAAACTCGCTATCTTCGAGGATTTGAGTCCACGCGACGAACGCTTGTGTGAACTGTCGATCATCGAGCTCGAGCAACACGCCGGAATTTTTTGAGTAGTCGTTGCAATACTGCTGAAGAAGCAGTCTGCAAGATGACAGTTTGGTGAGAGCCGGCCATACGCGATGTATGGACCTTGCGATCGGTTCGTGTTCGTCTACCAAGATGCTTCTCCGGCGCATTGACTTCACAGGTAGCTGACAATTCTGGAAAACTCGCGCTGCATCGCGTCGTCCGGATTTTTCGATCGCAATGCCGCTCGAATTCGCGACTCGGACGCGCCTACGAGATCGGCCGTGAAGCGAAGCAGCGTGTCGGGATCGGACGGAAGCGCTGCAGGCTGAACAATTCTTGCGCACCCGGTGATACCGAGTAATAGAAAAACATATACGTTCGGCTCGGATACCAGCCACCACGGCGCGACGACATCAGGCAATTCATCGAATCGTGCGCTTCGGATCGGATGGCGGTCGATAAGCGATAACGTGAGCCGGGAATACGCGCGACAGATATCGTCGGAAAATTCATCCGGCGACGCCTCAATCTGGATTTCCGATATGCTTTTCAACACGTTGTGCGCGCCACGCAGACTGCTGAATGCGTCATTGATGCGGTGTTCGAATATAAGGACGTCCGTCGCACCCGCGTGCAGGATGAATCGTTTCGCGGCTGCGTAATAAAGTGCCGAGCAGTGTCGGATCAGCTTTGTATCCGCGGATTCGCGAATGATGCGTTCCAGGCCGCTGTCCAGGCTGACCGGCGCTTTCCAATGATCCTGCAGTGGGGGAATCGCGTGACCTGCATACGTTTCGGCTGTTTCGAGCAGGGTGTCCGCGATATGGCCGACGGAGCCAAGAAATTGCGGCAACGGCGGCAAGTTCATGCGGTGGGCAGCGGTTCGCTGGGAATCGGACCCAGAGCCGGGGACGTTTCGCGCCGCGTATCGAAGTTGCCGCGCACAATCCATCAATGCAAGGCGAACCTGACTGAGATCCTGGACGATGTGCGATGGCGTCAATGATTTGGGTTCCATGGCTGCCTCGAGGCTGAAACATTTGAAGTTAAGATAGCACATTTGTTCAGTGTCATTGATCACCTTAATTTAGGGGAGGAAGCGTGCCGAGAGCCCGAACCAAGCAGCGAGAAGAGGCCATCGACGAGCAAAGCCCAGCACGCAGACTGCGGCTGCGCGCGGCCTGGATGTACTTCGTCGAGGAGATGACGCAACACGAGATTGCACAGAAACTTGGCATCGGCCGGGTGACGGTCGTGCGCCTGCTGGCCGCTGCGCGCGAGCGAAACGAGGTAAAGATTTCGATTGGGGATCGCCTGGTCGAATGCGTGGATCTCGAACGGCAACTCGAGGAGCGATTCGGGATCGCGGAAGCGATCGTCGTACCGCTGTCAGCGCGAGACGCGGATGCCACCGCGCCAGTGAGCGCGGCTGCTGGCGAATATGTGTCATCGATGGTGCGGTCGAACATGAAAATCGGCGTCGGTTGGGGGCGCACCCTTGTCAGTTCGCTGTCGTACATGGGTGAGCGTCCCGTCGAAAACGTCTCGGTGGTTTCACTGCTGGGCGGCATCATGAAAGCCCGACATTTCAACCCGGCGGAGTTCGCTTGGCGTTTCGCGACGTTGTATCAGGCGGACTGCTACCTGATGACCGCGCCGTTGGTGGTCGACAGCCCGGAGACCCGGCGCACGCTCATCGAGCGCTGCGGCCTCCGGGATATTTTCGATCTGGCGAGATCCCTGGATGCGGTCGTGCTCGGCGCTGCGGGCACTGGCCCGGAGGCAACGGCGCACCGATCGCGGTTCATCAGCGATGCTGATCGCGAATCAGTGATCAAGGCGGGTGCCGTGGGCGATCTGCTCTTCAACTTTTTCGACGCCAACGGACAACTGGTTGACCATCCCATCAACGAGCGTGTGATGTCCGTGCCGCTCGACATCGTCAAGCAAGTACCGGTGCGCGTGCTTGCAGCGGGCGGCGTCAGCAAGGTGCCGGCGCTTGGGGGCGCTCTGAGGTTATTGCGACCGTCCGTATTGATCACCGATCAATACGCCGCAGCGGACTTGCTGAAACTAGCAGACTGACCTTCGCGCGGAAAGGTCCCCGTCACCTTTCCGTACTCCGCGCTCGTCCCCACTGCCGAGAGAAGCGCGCTCTCGCACCTCCCCCCATTCGCAGCGACGGCAGCGATGCTGCGCCGCATCAATTTCTGTATCAGTGCCCGCCGCTGGGTTGTCGCTCGCGTCAACGAGCCCTTGGCGCGGCTCCTCCTTTTTCCGTCCCCAAATTTCCATGCGCTAGGAATAACCCTAGATGCGCTCTTTTTGCCGCTCGGTTGCTTGTACCTTTAGTGAACAAAGTGATATTGTAAAAAACAAATGTGCACTGAACGTCGCGGCGATCCAGGTTGCAGACGCGGGTTAAGGGCACATGCCTGCGCAAGCGCGCGTCACTACCCAGGAGACATCGTCGATGCTCAACATCATTCCCAGCGGCCTGGCGGCCGACCTCAAAGCCCGCGCCCAATCGGGCAGACCTATCCGAATCGGCTTGATCGGCTCCGGCGAAATGGGCACGGACATCGTGACCCAGGTCCGGCAAATGGAAGGTCTCGAGATCGGCGCGATCGCGGACCTCCGTGTCGACGCCGCATGCGAAGCGGTTCGAGTCGCCAATCAGGCGGACGACGGCTATCGCGTCGTCGAGACTGGCTCGGGGATTTCGCAGGCGATCGAGGCCGGATCGATCGCCATCACGCAAGACTCGAATGCGATCTGTACCAACGATCAAATCGACGTGGTTATCGATGCGACCGGCAAACCGGCGGTGGGCGCGCAGATCGGGCTGCTGGCCATGGAGCATGGCAAGCATCTCGTGATGATGAACGTCGAAGCCGATGTGACCATCGGCGCATACCTGCGTCGTGAAGCGGAGCGGCTGGGCGTGGTGTACACGCTCGGCGCCGGCGACGAGCCGAGCTCGACGATCGAGTTGATCGATTTCGTCAGCGCGCTCGGTTATCCGATCGTCGCCGCGGGTAAGGGCAAGAACAACCCGCTGAATATCGACGCGACACCGGACGACTACATGGCGGAAGCCAAGGCGCGCAACATGAATCCGCGCATGCTGGTGGAGTTTGTCGACGGTTCGAAGACCGCGGTCGAAATGGCGGCGATCGGAAATGCGACCGGGCTGATTCCCGATGTGGCAGGCATGCACGGTCCCGCGGCCACGCTCGACCAACTGCATGAGGTGCTTTGTCCGGTGGCGGACGGCGGGATCCTCACCCAAAAGGGCGTAGTCGATTACACCATCGGAAAGGGCGTCGCGCCCGGGGTGTTCGTCGTTGCCGAACTTGCACATCCTCGCCTGCGCGAGCGCATGGCAGACCTCAAGCTCGGCAAGGGGCCGTATTACACGTTCTATCGCCCGTATCACCTGACGAGCCTCGAAGTACCGCTCAGCTGCGCGCGCGCTGTCCTGTACGGCAAAGCCGACATGCGGCCGCTTCCCGTTCCGGTGGTCGAGGTTTGCGCGGTGGCGAAGCGAGACCTGAAAGTCGGTGACCGCCTCGACGCGATCGGCGAATTCACGTACCGCGCGTGGGCCATCGCGGCGGATGACGCGCTTGCGGAGCGCGCGGTTCCATGCGGCTTGCTGGAAGGCGGCATCGTCACCCAAGCAATCCGAAAGGGCGAATTGCTGACGTACCAGAACGCCGCGGTCGACGCGAACGCACCGATTGTCAAACTGCGCCAGCGTCAGGACGAGATGGTCCGTGGCGCGCGTGCCGCCGCTTGAGGAGAGGATGATGGGATTCGTTGCAGAGAAGATCGAAGGAATGCCCGAAGTCTATCGGCACGTCTCCGCGCAAGCGTTGCGTGACGCGCTGAAGAAGATGCAACTCGTGCGTCGATTCGAGGAGAGTGCGGAACAGGCGTACATGCGCGGCCTGATTCACGGCACGATGCACCTGTCCATCGGGCAGGAAGCCTCCGCGATCGCGATGACGATGCTCCTCACCGATGAGGACTACATCACGTCGACGCATCGGGGACACGGCCACTGTATCGGCAAAGGTGCGGATCCGAAACGCATGTTCGCCGAATTCTTCGGTAAGGAGACGGGGTATTGCCGGGGGCGGGGCGGTTCGATGCACATCGCGGATGTGAGCCGCGGAAATCTCGGCGCCAACGGTATCGTGGGCGGAGGCTTGCCTATCGCGGTTGGCGCGGCGCTGTCGATCAAGAAGCGGCGCAAGGACTCGGTTGTCGTGTGTTTTTTCGGCGATGGCGCGAACAATGAAGGTGCGTTCCATGAATCGCTGAATTTCGCCGCGATCTGGAAGCTGCCGGTGATTTTCGTCTGTGAAAATAACCGGTACGGCATGTCGATGTCGGTCGAACGTTCGACGGCCGTCAGTCGGATCTCGCAGCGCGCGGCTGCGTATGACATGCCCGGCGTAACTGTCGACGGCAACAGCTTCGGCGACGTGCTGACGGCGGCTGAAGGCGCGATCGAGCGTGCGCGAAAAGGCGAGGGGCCGACACTCATCGAGTGCGAGACATACCGCATTCGCGGCCACTCCAAGAGCGACCGAAACCGCTATCGCACCCGCGAAGAGATCGAGTCCTGGGGCGCAAGGGATCCCATTGCGAAATTCGAGCGGCAGTTGGTGGAGCTTGGACTGATCGACGCCGCAGCGGTGCAAGTAATCCACGCGGAAGTCGAGGAAGAAATCAAGGCGGGTCTGGACTACGCGCAGAACAGCCCGGCACCGGACATCGCCGAGTTGACGCGCTATGTATATACGGAGAACGGGGGGAATGACCATGAGTGACCAGCGCGAACTGACTTACGCTCAGGCGATTCATGAGGCAATGGGCATCGCAATGGAGCGAGACGAGCGCGTGTTCCTGATGGGCGAGGATATCGGAGTCTACGGCGGTGCGTTCCAGGTGACCGGTGACCTGTTTCAGCGCTTTGGTGCGGAACGTATCATGGACACGCCCATCGCGGAGCTGGCAGGCGCCGGCATTGCGGTCGGCGCGGCCATGACCGGCTGCCGGCCGATCTACGAATTCCAGTTTTCGGACTTCGCAACGCTTGCGATGGAACAAATCGTGAACCAGGCCGCGAAGATGCGTTACATGCTGGGCGGAGAAGTCTCGGTGCCGGTTGTGATGCGCTTTCCGGCCGGTTCGGGGACAGGTGCTGCAGCCCAGCACAGCCAGAGCCTCGAGGCTTGGTTCGCGCACGTTCCTGGGTTGAAGGTGGTGCAACCCAGTACGCCCCATGACGCGAAGGGATTACTGCTTGCTGCGCTCGAGGATCCCGATCCGGTGATGATCTTCGAACACAAGCTCCTGTACAAGAGCAAGGGCATCGTGCCGGAGGGCTACTATGTCGAGCCGATCGGCAAGGCCGTCGTTCGCCGCGAGGGGCGAGATGTCACGATCGTCGCGACTTCGATCATGACCGTGCGTTCGCTGGAAGCGGCAGACGCGCTGCAGCAGGAAGGCATCGACGTCGAAGTGATCGATCTGCGCAGCATCCGGCCGATCGACCGCGAGGCGATCATCGCCAGCGTACGCAAGACTTCGCGTCTGGTATGTGTGTACGAAGGTGTTCAGCAACTGGGCATAGGCGCCGAGATCGCGTCGATCGTATGCGAAAGCGACGCCTTCGATTATCTGGACGCACCGATCGTCCGGCTGGGCGGCTCGGATTGTCCGCTGCCTTACAACCCGCAGCTCGAGAAGGCTGCCGTGCCGCAGGTGCCCGACATTGTCGAGGCGGTTCGGCATATTGTCGGTCGGAGGGGCTGAGATGGCGACCGAAGTGATCCTTCCCCGCGTCGACATGGACATGACCGAGGGCACGATTACCGCCTGGTATGTCAAGGACGGCGACACGATCAGGCAGGGCGAGCCGATCTTCGACATCGAGACCAGCAAGGCCACGATGGAAGTGGAGGCCCCGGCGAGTGGCACGGTCCGGCAGATTACCGCCAGCGTCGGCGATACGGTCCCCGTCGGAACCGTGATCGCATGGATCTATGCCAATGGCGAGACCGTCATCGAGCAGGACGCCGGCACAACCGCATCAGGCGTTGCCGAGCTTGACGCCGAGGCTGAACCCTCGGTCCATCGTCGCGCGGACGTCGCAGCCGCGGCATCGTCGGGCCATATCGGCGATAGCCGGATTCGTGCAACGCCCGCCGCTCGTCGGGCTGCTCGCGAAAGCGAAATCGACCTGGGCAGCCTGCAAGGATCCGGTCCGCATGGCCGGATCGTCGAGAATGACGTGCGCGCCGTCGCCGTCGGCAACGGTGGTTCACGTGAAGTGCCGGCCGGCGCGAGCCGGCAAGGCGCGCTCAATCGGGTCTGGCTGCAGCGCGGCGGTCCGGCGACGCTGGTGCTTCTGCATGGATTCGGGGCCGAGGCGAACAGCTGGCGCCCGTTCTTCAATGCATTGCGCGACGCCGGCCTTGCCAAGAATCTCGGTGTCCTGTCGATCGATTTGCCCGGACATGGAAAATCGCCGGCTGACGCTGCCGCATCACTGGAGAAAATCGTCGACGCGATCGGCGCTACGCTGGCGGCCGAAGATGTCGCAAACTGCCATCTCGTCGGGCATTCTTTCGGCGCGGCTGTCGCGATCGCGTTGAGCGCGTCGCGCCAGGTGCGTGTGTCGTCGTTGACGCTGGCCGCACCGGCCGGGCTGGGTACCGAATGCAACGGTGCGTTCTTGCGCGGGCTGACGCAAGCTGCTGATCGAACCAGTCTTACGCCATGGCTGCGGGAATTGGTCGCGCGTCCCGGTGTGATCGACGAAGCGTTCATCGCGACGGCGGAGCAGCAATTGTCGAGTGAGGCAAAACGTGTGACGCTTGCGTCAATCGCGGAGACGTTCTTTCCGGGCGGCCGGCAGAAGATCGATCTGCGAGAAGCCATCGCGTCGCTGACGATGCCTGTTCGCGTCGTCTGGGGGGCGTCGGATAAGATCATTCCGATTACGCACGCGAACGGCCTGCCTGGCCGGATTGCGCAGCACCGCTTCGCAGACGTCGGTCATTTGCCGCACGTCGAAGCGCTGGCTGATGTGGTCGGTATCGTCGGCGAGCAACTGTCACGGTAGGCGGAGCCATTCATGAACCTGGAGCTTGACGGCAAGATCGCGCTGGTTACGGGGCTATCGTCCCCCGTCGGCGACGAGGTGGTCCGTGCGTTGCGTACCGCCGGCGCAACGGTGCTTACGCAGCGGGCACGCGTTCTCGAACTGGTGGGTGAAACGGGAGACGGTCAAGCCAATGTCGACAGTACGCCGGCGGAAATCTTCACGGCGCGACGTGCGGTTGAACTGGTTGAACGGACCGTGCTTGAATTCGGGAGACTCGATATCGTCGTCCATAACGGCTGCGCGCGCCTGGATGCGGGAAACGATCTCGAGATTCACGAACGAGAGATCGATCACGCGTACGCCGAGTGCGTCAAGGCTGCGTTTTACATCGCCCATGCCGCAGCTTTGCAGTATCGGCGAGTCAAGCGAGGCGTGATCGTCAATATCGCGCCAACTGCCGAAGCGGATTCCTGGTGCGTGCCGTGGCAGAGCGCCTGTGCCGCGGCGCTCTGTCAGCTGTCCCAAGCAATGGGGCAACGATTGAAAGGTGACGGGATCCGTGTCAATGCCGTCTGTCCAACGGTACCCTCATATGACGAGTTTCGCCGCGCCTCACATGGTGTGACGCTGCAGCCGACCCCGCTGCCGTCGATCCCGAGGCGAGATGACGGCATGTCCGCCGCAGTGCGTGCCGCTCTATTCCTGGCTTCGGAGGCGTCACACTACATTTCGGGTCTCGTGTTCCCGATTGAGGTCAATTCGGGTTTTTGTTAGAAGAATCGTTGCTGCGGGCTTCGTGTCGCGTTTTCCCGTATTTACCTGAAAATGAACAATTGTATTATTGCGATAAACATTTGTTCAAAATGGCGGCGCGAAATAACCGCCGGATTCGTCTCGTTTGTTAAAGCAGTTCGTGCGAGGCAGGAGACATGCAATGGAACTCGTTCGGTTCGGTTTACTGGCATTGGCTGTTACGTGGGCGCTGCAGCTCATCGCCGGGTGGGCCCATATGCGCTACTACCGGGACACGCTCAGAAAGACTGCGCGAACGTGGGGCGACGGCTTTCTCGGCGTGGGGACGTTCAAGCCGCGGATCGGGCGCGGCGCAGTTGCGATCGTTGTCATCGGTGACGATTGCATTGTCAGACAAGTATTGGCCATGTCTGGACTGACGGTGTTCGCTCGTTTCGAGGCGCTTTCCGGATTCAATGGCGGGTCGATCGGCGAGTTTCAACACAATTTGGAGTCCTTGTCGCTTGCACCTCGTCTTAGGCACGCGCTTCACAACGCACTCGACATGGCTTGCAGAACCGCGAACGCTAACCGTCCTATCGGTGTCGTGATTGAGTAGACGAACACCGTACGGCACGCAGGTCGCAGCACTGTTTTGATTGACGCATCTGTCGCACATCACAACTTCATCAGGAGACAACCATGAATCCGCTGGATTTTCTTACTCATGCCGCCGAGGCATTTATCGGTGTATTCAACGCAGGCGGAAAGACGTTCGTCGGCTTTGTTACAGGTATTTTGCCGACACTGATCGTGCTGCTCACCGCGGTCTACACGATCATCGCGCTGGTGGGCGAGCAGCGGATTCAGGGATTGGCTCGTTTCCTTTCGAAGAACATCGTGACGCGATATTCGCTGTTGCCGTTGCTCGCGATGTTCTTTCTGACCAATCCGATGGCCTACACGTTCGGCGTCTTCCTTGAAGAGCGTCACAAACCCGCGTTCTACGATTCCGCAGTGTCCTTGTGTCACCCGATTACGGGCTTGTTTCCGCACTGCAATCCGGGCGAGCTTTTCGTCTGGCTTGGTGTGGCAGCAGGTATCACGAAGCTCGCTGAAACCCATGCCGCACCGTTTTCATTGCCGAAACTCGCGCTCTTCTACCTGGGCGTCGGCCTTTTCGTCAATCTCCTGAAAGGGGTGCTGACCGAAGCGATCACCCGCATGATCGCGAAGCGCGAAGGTCTGACGCTCTGAACTCGACACGATAAAACACGAGAAATCATCTGGAGGAGAAGGAAATGGATGCGCGTACGTACAAGGCGGTTGAGGTTCGAAAGGGGGCCAACGGCTGGGGCGGTCCACTCGTCATCGCACCGACGGTGGAGCGCAACAAGATCGTAGCCGTGACCGGGGGAGATATTCCGAAGGTGGCACAGCGGTTGGCCGATCTGACCGGAGCAACGGTTGTGGACGGCTTTCGCAATCCGCCGCTCGAATCGGAAATCGCGGCTGTCGTCATCGATTGTGGGGGAACCGCACGGTGCGGCGTATATCCGCGAAAGCGCATCCCGACCATCAATCTGAGTCCGGTCGGGCAGTCGGGCCCGCTTGCGCAGTTCATTACCGAGGATATCTACGTGTCCGGCGTCGAATTGAACAGCTTGCGGTCCGTCGACGACGACGCGTCGAACGTCGACGCGCATCGCGCCGCCTTGACGAACGGCGACACATCACCCGCCGCAACGCCGTCGCCGGCGCAACCGCGAACCGGGGCAAGCCACGGCGGCTTCGTTGGGATGATCACGTCGGTTGGCCGCGGCATGGGCGGCGTCGTGAATGTGCTGTTCACGAGTGGGCGCAAGTCGATCGATACTGTCATTCGCAACGTGCTGCCTTTCATGGCGTTCGTGACGATGCTGATCGGCGTGATCAATTCGACCGGGGTGGGGACCGGGCTCGCTCATCTGCTTTCGCCGCTGGCCGGTAATATTGTCGGGCTCGTGATCCTGTCGGCGATCTGCGGTCTTCCGTTCCTGTCGCCCGTACTCGGACCGGGTGCCGTGATCGCGCAGGTCATCGGCGCGGCAATCATCGGGCCGGCCATCGGCAATGGCACGATTCCGCCGCATATGGCGCTGCCGGCGCTATTCGCGTATGACACCCAGGTCGGTTGTGATTTCGTGCCAGTCGGGATGGCACTCGGCGAAGCGAAACCGGAGACGATTCGCGTCGGCGTGCCGGCCGTACTGATCAGTCGACAGATCATGGGGCCGATCTCGGTGTTGATCGCCTGGGTGGTCAGTTTTGCTCTATAAAAACATCTTGAGGTCACGCATGCATTACTACAAGACAATCATTTCCAGTATCGGCGAAGAGGTGGAGTCCCTTCTCGAAGGTGGCGTGCTGATTTTGTATTCGGATGGAGCGCCTCCCGAACTGGCAGAGGTATCGGTCCTTCACCGCGTAGAGCAGGCGCACAGCCAGGCGCCGCGTATCGGTTCCGTGCTGCGCATCGGCGAAATTTCCGCGGTCGTGACCGCCGTGGGACCGACGGCCTGGAACAAGGTGAGCGAACTGGGCCATGTCGTCATCACGTTCAATGGAGCCCATTCGGCAGAGCGCCCCGGCGAGATCTGCGCATCGACGGTCGATTGTGAACGGCTCTTCAAGAGCATGCAGAAAGGGACCGTCATCGAGATCGTTGACGCCTGAATCGCGCCGACGTCAATCGTCGTCACCCACGGAATACGAAAAGGCATCGTCATGTTGGAAACTCAGGTTGTTGTCAAGGTACACGAGGGTCTGCACGCACGCCCCGCGACTCAATTCGCCAAGCTTGCGAAGGAGTTCAATAGCGCGCTGAAAATCGGGAGAGGTGATGCATGGGCGGACGCGAAGAGCGCTGTGAAGCTCATGTTGCTAGGTGTGAAGCAGGACGAGCAGATACTTCTCCGAGCGGACGGCGAAGATGAATGCGAGGCGCTCGACAGGTTGACGCAATTTCTGTCGAATGTCAGCGCAATCGTGCAGGGCGCCACCGCGCCGGACGGCCATCAAGGGTCCGACGGCTCAGCGACGGCTCCGCGAGCGTTCGAGCACACGGGCGCGGCGCGATCCGCTGACGATGCCGATTCTTCGGGCGCATTGATAGGTGTTCCGGCGAGTGAAGGCCTGGCGTTCGGCAGTGCGCTCGCGTATGTTCGTGACGAGCTCGTGGTCGATCGCCAGTTCGTGTCGGAACACGAGGTAACAGACGAGGCCGCGCGATTCACCGCGACGCTCGAGTCCACTTTGGCTGCGATGCTCGAGCCGGGCGACGGGACGATGGGAAACGAGATCATCGAGGCGATCGCCGATGTCGCAAGGAGCGACGACTATGCGGGCACGATTCGCGAGCTCATCGCAACGCGGTGGAGCGCGGCGGCGGCTACGCTGAAATGCGGGCAGGATCTGGCGTTCGCGTTCGAATCGATGACGGACGAGTACCTTCGCAGCCGCGCCGACGACATTCGCGGCCTGACACGCGAGATCGTGGCCGTGCTTCTTGGCAAGCAGCAGAAGTCGCTGCGGGAACTGGAGGTGCCGAGCATTATCCTTGCCGAAGAACTGTCCGCGCCGGATCTCGCGCGCGCGAACCTCGCCAATATCCTCGGAATCGTCTGCACATCCGGCAGCGCGACGTCTCATGTTGCGATCATCGCACGCTCGCATGGCATTCCGGCAGTTCTGGGTCTGCCGATCGACAAGGACAGACTGCGATCGGTCGCACGTGTATCGATTGACGGTACGACCGGGGAGGTCTGGCTCGACCATTCCGACGCGCATGAAAAGGAACTGTCGCGCCGTATCGACGCGCAGCGCGAACAGCAATCGGCGCTCCTTGCTTACCGGGACGTCGAGCCCTCCACGCGCGACGGACGCAAGATACTGATCGCCGCGAACATGGGTTCTCTGTCGGAACTCGACTCGGCCCTGCAAGCCGGCGCGATGGGCGTGGGACTATTCCGTACCGAGCTTTTGTTCATGGACCATCAGCGCGTGCCTACGGAGGACGAGCAATACGAAGTTTATGCCACGCTCGCACAGCGCTTTCACCCGTGGCCTGTCATCATTCGGACGCTCGATGCTGGCGGCGACAAGCCGCTGCCGGGCATTCGCTTCCCGAAGGAGGAGAATCCATTTCTGGGGTGGCGAGGCATCCGGATGTGTCTCGACTGCCCCGAAGTGTTCGAGCCGCAACTGCGGGCGCTACTGCGTGCCGCTGCCCACGGAAACATCTGCGTGATGCTGCCAATGGTCGACGATGTCGACGAGGTTCGCCGCACGAAGGCGATCATCGAGCGCATCGCTGTGGAACTGACCGAAGCGGGGGTGCCGTTTGCGGTTCCGAAGCTCGGCATCATGATCGAGACGCCGGCTGCGGTTCTCACGGCCGATCTGCTGGCGCAGGAAGTCGAATTCTTCTCGATCGGCACCAACGACCTCACGCAATACATCATGGCCGTCGATCGCATGAATCCCAGCCTTGCCTCGCTCTACAGGACCGAGCACCCGGCTGTCATTCAGGCGATCAAGATGGTATGCGACGCGGCGAAGCGGGCGCACATCAGTGTCGGCGTGTGCGGTGAAGCTGCGTCACGGCCAAACATGATTCCGGTGTTCGTGAACCTCGGGGTCGACGAACTCAGTATGAGCCCCAGCTCGGTACTGCGCGCAAAGAAACTCGTGACGGAAATCTGACTTCCGATCGGGAAACGACAGAGGCGTGGCATCGACGATCCACAAGATTCGTATTTGCCACTGCTTCGCGGGCCCGGTTTGATACACGGAGGGGCGGGCGACCTGTCTCGCCGCGCAGGTATCCGGTCTTGCCGGGCTATTTCACTATGCCTCCCGAGCTGCTTACCGGCCGACACCGCGCGATTCGAGGAGGCGATTTTGCCGGATGGAACTGCCGTCCGGTCTTCTCGAACACGCGCAGCCTTCACACCCGAAAGCCGTTCGAGCTTTCCCCAAAATTGCCTGGTTTCCTTCCACGGCTCGTCCAGTCGGGCGTCTGCATCAAGAACGCGTGATGAACCGCGAGGTGAAACGTCAGGCCGCACCCACCTGCAGCGAGGCTGCTCGTCGCGCTGAATCGGTTTTCCAGCGTCCGGCGCGTGCGGTCTCACCCCAGCTGCGTTTCACCCAGGCATACCGGGCGATGTCCGCGTGATCCCTGATCATCATTTGCCTTGTATTACCTGCCGGACGGTTGCCATCGCTACAGCCCTGTCTGACAGCGGGTGACGGCATGCGCAACAGATTCGCGGCGATTGCGACGAACGGCGTGGCCAAGTTTCGGACGCAGGGCAGGCCTACTGTCGCGTTGATAAATTTTGGCGATCAGTGCAAATCGCGAATCGCAATTGGACCGCTTCAATTTGGAGGTGGACGATCGTTTCACTTGTCGTGAACAAAAAGCTTCTTGAAGCGAAATCGTGAGACAAATGTAGCGAAATAAACCGACAAATACCAGTCGTTGCTGCATTTCCAGGTGTTTTCGTACGGCGAAGATTCACATAATGACGGAGGTGGGACGGAGATGGAGATGAACATGCAAGAGATTCGCATAAGCGAATCTGCACCCAAAAAGTTGTCCGGAAACATGGGGCCGATCGGCCTGGCGCTGATGGTGCTCGCGTTCTCGGCACCTTTGACAACGGTATCCGGTTACATCCCGTTCGCGCTGATGTTCGGAGGCGTCAGCAGTCCGATCCTGTTCGTCGTCGTCACGATCGTTCTGCTGTTCTTTTCCGTCGGCTACGTGACGCTCAACAACATCGTCAAGCGCCCGGGCGACTTCTACGCGTTCGTCAGTTTCGGCATCGGGAAGTCGACTGGCCTCGGTTCAGGCATCCTCGCGGCGGTGTCGTATTTTCTGCTGCTCGCCGGGGTGACGTCGTTCTTCGGCGTGTCCTGTTCCGATCTCCTTCATGAAACGACTGGCGCGGTGCTCCCGTGGTACATCCCGACGATCGCATGCTGGATGGCGTGCGGGATCCTCAGCTACCTGCATGTCGAGTTGTCGGCGAAGGTGCTGACGTGGATCATGCTGCTCGAGATCGCGGTATGTCTCATCTTCTCGTTCTTCGTGCTGGCGAAGGGCGGGGCGGCGGACATCTCGGCAACCGCGCCGTTTGCGCCGAGCCAGCTGTCGAAGAGCGCGAGCGTGCCGTTCTCGGTGCTGTTCATCGTCGGTTTCTTCATGGGATTCGAGGCGACCGCGCTGTTCCGGGATGAAGTCCGGATGCCCGACCGGACGATTCCGGTAGCCACGTATGGTGCGGTCATCTTCATCGGCGTCGTCTATACCATTTGTGCGTATGCGCTGATCATGGCCTATGGGTCGCATGTCCAGGACATCGCTACCAAGACCCCTGCCGCAATGTTTCCCGACGCATTCTCGAAGTTCGTCAGCGGCCGTCTCCATGTCGTGATCTCGCTGCTGGTGCTGACGTCGGCGTTCGCATCGGCGCTGTCCACGCAGAACGTGCTGGCCCGCTACATGCACAACCTCGGCACCGACGGCGCGCTGCCGCGATTCCTCGGCAAGGTTCATCCGAAGCACGAGTCGCCCTATCTCGCGTCGATCACGGTGTCGGTGATGGTGCTCTGCGTGCTGATCCCCTTCATCGCGATGGGCGCCAAGCCCGATCTGCTGTACGGGCAACTCTCCGGAGTCGGTACGTCGGGGATCGTCGTTCTGATGGCCATCGTCAGCATCTCGTCGCTGGTATGGTACGGCCGGAGCGGCAGGCACCAGGGCGTCAGCTTCTTCAAGTCGGCGGTCGCGCCCGCCATTTCGTCGGTGTTCTTCATCGCGCTCGTCGTGCTGATCGCGCAGCACTTCGATGTTCTGGCCGGTGGCGATCCGGGGCAGTACGTGTGGATGTTCTACTGCCTGATTGGTGTGCTGCTCGTCGGCATCGCACTGGCGCAATACTTCAAGTACCTGCGCCCGGAAATTTTCGAAAGACTCGGCCGCAGCCACAAGGACTGAATCGTTGAACGACCGGGGCGGACACGTTCTGCCTCATCCCGGGTCGTTTCTCCTTTGATCCCGAGCAATTTCGGGATCTTTTTTTATTTTCCGGCTCGTTGCATCAGATGCGCCCGGCTGCCAGTCACGGCCGGTGCGGAAACGTCACGACCGGATCATCCGTTCATCCAGAAGATGTCCGATTTGTCGGACGCATCCCAAACCATGGTCGTCGAGACTGCAAGCGAAAACAACAAACGGGCTGCAACACGCGCATCATTCTTTCTCGCTGGAATAAGCGTCGCGACGTGGGCGCCGCTGGTGCCGTATGCGAAGGCGCGGCTTGACGTCGACGAAGCGAAATTCGGCTTCCTGCTGCTGTTCCTGGGAATCGGCGCCGTCGGATGCATGCCGCTCTGTCAGCGCGCGGTCGAGCGATTCGGTTGCCGCAAGGTCATCGGCGCGGGCGCCGCGATGATCTGCGCATTGCTTCCGCTCCTGGCGACGCTGTCCGGCATGCCCGCGATGGCGATCACGCTGTTGATCTTCGGCGCCGGCCTGGGATTCGTCGACGTCGCGATGAATATCCAGGCCACGCTCATCGAGCGGCAAAGCGGCGAGCAACTCATGTCCGGCTTCCACGGCCTGTTCAGCGTCGGCGGTATCGCGGGCTCGCTGGTCGGCGGATCACTGCTGTCGGCCGGCGCGAATCCGCTTGGGGTAGCGGGTGCGATGGTCGCCGTCATCGCCGTGCTCATGTTTCGCTACGCGCGATACCTGGAGTCGGCAGGGCCCGGCGAGCGCACGGCGTCGGCGTTGATCCTGCCGCAGGGGATCGTGGTCCTGATGGGCGCCATTGCAATCGGATGCTTTCTCGTCGAAGGCGCGATGCTCGACTGGAGCGCATTGTTTCTGACATCCGTGAAGTCTTATGCGCAAGATCGCGCAGGCTTCGGCTATACCGCGTTCGCGATGACGATGGCGATCGGTCGACTCTTCGGCGACATGTTGATTACCCGGTTCGGCTCGCGCACGGTGATCGTCTCGGGCGGGACCCTCGGCGCAGTCGGGATGTGCATCGCGATTGCTTCGCCGTCGGGCATGGGCGCGATCGTCGGGTTTGCCGTATGCGGAGCCGGGTGCGCGAACATCGTACCTATCCTGTTTGCCGCTGCCGGGCGGCAAACGGCCATGGATCCATCCGCCGCGATTTCATCGATCACGACATTGGGCTATGGCGGCAATCTGGTCGGACCGGCGATTGTCGGCTTCTTCGCGCATGCGATCGGTCTGCATCTAGCATTTGCGTTGCTCGCCGGGTTGCTGCTGCTCGCCGCGTTCGGCGGCCGGAAGATCGAGTCGTGACGTATGCGCGCCGCGAATGAGTCGCGGCACGCGATCGAACGTCAGGCATGCGTTGTCGATTGATTACGAATTTCGATCAGCGAGCATTTTTGTTCTTCATTGGATTGAATCGGTCCAGGTTGATGTAATGCGCTGACGTCTTTCATCGTGAGCGAATGCCATGACCGATCTCTCATCCGGCGATTTCTCGGTCGCCGACATCGAAGCCGCCTCCGTGCGCATCCTGCCGTTCGTCGTGCGAACGCCTCTGCTCGAGAGCGAGGCGCTCAACCGTGCGGCGGGCGCCCGTGTACTCGTCAAGGCGGAAAGCCTTCAGAAGACGGGGTCCTTCAAGTTCCGGGGCGCATGCAATCGCGTGCTGCAAATTCCGGCAGCCCTGCGGCCGCGCGGCGTTGTCGCCTTCTCGTCGGGAAATCACGCGCTGGCGATCTCGGCGGTTTGCGCGCGGTTCGGCATGCCGGCCACGATCATCATGCCGGCGGACGCACCAAAGGCAAAAATCGAAGGCGCGCGGGCCTACGGTGCGACCGTGCGTCTCTATGACCGACAAACGGACGACCGGGAAGCAATCGGCCGGGATATCGCGGAGCGCACCGGCGCGGTGACCGTTCCCCCCTACGACGATCGCCAGGTGATGGCCGGCCAGGGCACCGTCGGTCTCGAGATCGTGCAGCAGACGCAAGCCATCTCCGTGGTCCCGGATGTGGTGCTTGCGGCAGCCAGCGGCGGCGGGCTGGTCGCCGGGGTCGCGACAGCGATCAACGCGTACTGCCGGCAAGCGCGCATCTACGCTGTCGAGCCGAAGGGGTTCGACGATCACGCACGATCGCTGGCGAAGGGCGAGCAGGTCGCCAATGCCGCGGGAACCAGATCCATCTGTGATTCGCTGCAGGTCGCGTCTCCCGGCAAGCTGACGTTTCCGGTCAACAAGCGGCTGCTGGCCGGGAGTCTCGTCGTCGACGATGACGAGGTGCGTCGGGCGATGCGAGCGGCGTTCGAGACGCTGAAGCTCGTCGTGGAACCCGGTGGCGCGGTGCCGCTCGCGGCGGTCCTTGCCGGCAAGCTCGACGTAGCCGGAAAGACCGTCGTGCTGGTGCTGAGCGGCGGTAACGTGGACCACGACGTGTTCGTCAGTGCGCTGGTTTGATCATCCCGCACGTCTACCCAGAGCGCATTCCTGCCAGGAGGCAATTGCCATGCTGCAGCCAGACAGCAAACAGTATCGACGCGTCGCGCACACGATCGACGCATTCATGACGCTCGACTACACGGGCGTCGGACTGATCGGCAACATCTACGCGGCGCTGCAGAAGCGGCAACCCGGCTTCGCATGCATGGGCGCGGCCGAACGAATCGTCGAGGCGGTAAGGCGACAAGGGGGGCCGGTGCTCATCGCCACGGGATTCCCGGAGGGCGGCGGTGCGCCCGAAACCGATGGACCGGTGGGCGCCGCGCTGATGGCACGCGCATTCTTCCTGGGCCTGGGGGTGCCGACCGTCATCGTGATCGACGAGGACTGGGAGGAGATGATGGTGCAGACCTGCCGAGGCGCGGGGCTGGCGCCGATGCCGTTCCCGGACAATGGCGTGGTCAAAGGAATCGAGTACCTGCGGCCCGTCTACATCCGGACCGTCCCCAAGGACAAGGAAGGCAGTCATCGCGTGTCGGACGACCTGCTCGAGCGCACCCGGCCCAGCGTGATGATTTCGATCGAGCGCCCTGGTTGCAATGCGCTGGGGCTCTACCACGGCTTGGGCGGTCGTCCGCTCGACGGGCTCGTCGCCGATCTCGACTACCTGTTTTATCAGGGCAAGGCGCGCGGCATCCTGCATATCGGCGTGGGCGACGGCGGGAACGAACTCGGCATGGGTGTCATTGCGGCCGATCTGCCCGCGTTTTCGCCGAAGGCTGCGTCGACCGGCGTTGCGGGGCGTGGCGGCGTGGCGGCGGTCAATGCGGCCGATCACCTGGTCGTCGCGAACGTATCGAACTGGGGCGCGACGGGCATCATCGCGGCGCTTTCGGCGCTGCTGGAGAACCCTGTCGTGTTTCACGATCCCGAACTCGAGATCCGCTGCATCGAATGCTGTGTCAATTCGGGAGGCGTGGACGGCATGTTCATGGCGCCCGAGCCTGCCGTGGACGGCATCAGTGCGCTCGAATGGGAGGGATTGCTTCGTACACTTCGCGCAAGTGTTCGACGCACGCTTGGGGACTCGATCAACTGGCAGGGCGAACGCGGCGACTGGAGGCAACTGAAATGACGGAGAAAACCACGATCGATGCGCGCCTCGCCGAACTGGGCCTCGAACTGCCGCCGGCGAGCGTGCCGCGCGGCAGTTATCTGCCCGCGGTGCGGTCGGGGAACTACCTTCAGATAGCCGGGCAGGGCCCGCGTCTGGGCGGTGAGCTGCTGTATGCGGGAAAGGTCGGCACCGACCTCAGCGTGGAAGACGGGCAGCGTGCCGCTCGGCTCTGTGCACTGAATATCCTGAGCCACATCGGGCGCATGCTGGGCGGCGATTTTTCGCGCGTCGTCCGCATCGTTCGCGTGGCCGGCGTCGTGCAGTGCGATGCCGACTTTACCGAGCATGCGCAGGTGCTGAATGGCGCTTCCGATCTGTTCTACGCCGTGCTGGGCGAAGCGGGGCGGCATGCCCGCATCGCGACCGGCGCCAATTCCCTGCCGTCCGGCATGGCGGTGGAGGTGGAGGCGACCGTCGAAGTCGCTTGATGCCCGCATGCGCGGATTGCCGGGCGCGACGGAATCACCGCGGCACGAAACCTGAAGGAATCGATGATCAATCTGAGAAGCCTGGAAACCTTCTACTGGGTCGCAACGCTCAACAGCTTTCACAAGGCGGCGACCAAGCTGCACACGACGCAGTCCGCGGTGTCGCACCGGATTTCCGGCCTGGAGGACGATCTGGGCGTGCTGCTGTTCGAGCGCGCGGCGCGTACCATCCGATTGACACCGCGCGGCCGGACGCTGCTGGAGTACGCAGAGCGGTTCCTCGCGCTTGAGTCCGAACTGATCGCGGCGATCGCGAGCCCTCGGACGCTGTGCGGCGTGGTTCGGCTGGGTGTCGCCGAAACGATCGTCCATATGTGGCTCACCGAGTTCATCGAGCGTGCGCATCGCGAACATCCGGGGATCGTCATTGACATCGTGGTCGACATCACGCCGACGCTTCGCGACGCGCTAAAGTCCGGCGAGATCGACATGGCGTTTCTGCTGGCCGGGCCCGTGGTGGATCCCGATTTCGTCGAAGTGCAGCTGTGCCGATATCCGGTCGACTTCCTCGTTTCCCCTGATCTCGATGTCGGCGACAGCCCGTTGACGCCGGACACCCTGGCGCGCTTCCCGATCATCACGCTGCCGAAGCGGACCCATCCGTACATCAGGCTGAGAGACGCCATTGCGACGCGGGACAAGCCGTCTCCGCGCATCTTCTCGAACGGGTCGCTGTCGACGATCGTGAAGATGGCGATCGACAGGATCGGCATCGCCGTGATGCCGGGTGCGGTCGCGCGGCGCGAAATCGAGACGGGAGTACTCGTCGTCAAGGAATCGACACTCGCGCTGGACGATTTCGTATTCAGCGCGGCGTACGCACGCGGGCTCGACGTACGCATCCACGAAATCCTGACCGGATTGGCCCACGACGCGGCCGCGTCGACGCGTCGCTAGACGCATGTTCCGACGTGCGACAGCGCGTCGCGATTAATGGGGTTGTATCAACGCGCAGCCCGTTGCCTGACGAGGTTTGGAGATTTTTATCATCCTTTGGGTGGACGAGGGATGCACGCGTCATTTCTAGAATGAAATCAATTGCCGGCACACGCGATATCACCGTCCGGCTTGACGCAATGCGCACGTTGCGCGCCTTTCGACAGGGCTTCAGGGAAGCGCGGCATGGCGATCATTTCGACCGACAAACAGGCTGTTGACCACCGGTTTTCGCAAGAGCGCCGGACAGGAGGGCGCAAATGACCGATGCGAGCGAGAAGCGGGTGGCCTCGACAAACCCGGCGGTGCGCTACGACGCATCGGAAAAGCAGAAGGCGTACGCGAAGACGGCGCGCATTCCGATCAAGATCGTCCCGATCGAGCCGCTTCGCAAGCCGCGATGGATCCGAGCCAAAGTCGCGACGCCCAACACGCGCTTTTTCGAGATCAAGACGATCCTGCGCGAGCACAACCTTCACACGGTGTGCGAGGAAGCGAGCTGCCCGAACATCGGCGAATGCTTCGGCAAGGGCACCGCGACGTTCATGATCATGGGCGACAAGTGCACGCGCCGATGCCCGTTCTGCGACGTCGGTCACGGCCGTCCCGATCCGCTCGACGCGGACGAACCGAAGAACCTCGCGCGCACGATCGCCGCGCTCAAGCTCAAGTACGTGGTGATCACGAGCGTGGACCGCGACGACCTGCGCGACGGCGGCGCGGCCCACTTCGTCGAATGCATTCGCGAAGTGCGCGAGCAGTCGCCGGACACGCGCATCGAGATCCTGACGCCGGACTTCCGCGGCCGTCTCGACCGCGCGATCTCGATCCTGAACGCGGCACCGCCCGACGTGATGAACCACAACCTCGAAACGGTGCCGCGCCTGTACAAGGAAGCGCGCCCGGGTTCGGACTACGCGCACTCGCTGAAGCTCTTGAAGGACTTCAAGGCGCAGCATCCGGACGTCGCGACGAAGTCGGGCCTGATGGTCGGCCTCGGCGAGACGGAAGAGGAAATCCTGCAGGTGATGCGCGACCTGCGCGCGCACGACGTCGACATGCTGACGATCGGCCAGTACCTGCAGCCGTCGGAGCACCACCTGCCAGTGCGTGTGTATGTGCATCCGGATACGTTCAAGATGTACGAGGAAGAGGCGTACAAGATGGGCTTCACGCACGCGGCCGTAGGCGCGATGGTGCGGTCGAGCTATCACGCGGATCTGCAGGCGCATGGGGCCGGCGTTGCGTGAGGGGCGAAACCGGTGCGCGTGATAATGCGCGGTTATCGAAAAACATCGTCAACGGCAATTGGACCCGATCAATTTGGCGGCCGACGATGACCGGGATACGAACCGGACTGAGTACCGCACCGGCCCGAAACCGATGAAGGGTGCCCGGACACATGAACGATCGCGGCGCGATGCAGCGATCGTTCGATCATGCTGACGATATGTTGGAGGCGTAAGGAGATGGAAATGGAGATGGAGATGAAACTGAATGTGGAAGACGTGCAGATAGAAGCGTCTCCGCAGAAGAAGCTGTCGGGCAGCATGGGGGCCGTCGGCCTGGCGCTCACCGTGCTGGCGTTCTCGGCGCCGTTGACGACCGTGTCGGGTTACATCCCGTTCGCGCTGATGTTCGGCGGAGTCGGCAGCCCCGTGATATTCGTACTGACGACGCTGGTATTGCTGCTGTTTTCCGTCGGCTATGTGACGCTCAACAACATTGTGAAGCGCCCGGGCGACTTCTATGCGTTCATCAGCTATGGCATCGGAAAGTCGACCGGCCTCGGCTCCGGCATACTCGCGGCGGTTTCGTACTTCCTGCTCCTCGCCGGCGTCACGTCGTTCTTCGGCGTCTCGTGCTCGGATCTCGTGCACGACATGACCGGCATGGCGATTCCGTGGTACTGGCCGACGCTCGCGTGCTGGCTGGTGGTCTCGATGCTGGGATATCTTCATGTCGAGCTGTCCGCGAAGGTGCTGACGTGGGTGATGATTCTCGAGATCGTCGTCTGTCTGGTATTTTCGTTCGGTGTGCTGGCAAAAGGCGGCGTGCCGGGTGTTTCCGCATCCGCTCCGTTCATGCCGAGCCAACTGGCGAACAGTACCAACGTGCCGTTCTGCATGCTGTTCACCGTGTCGTTCTTCATGGGGTTCGAGGCGACCGCCTTGTTTCGCGACGAGGTGAAGATGCCGGACCGGACGATTCCGCGTGCGACGTATGGTGCCGTCATCTTCATCGGCGTGATCTACACGCTGTGTGCGTATGCGATGATCATGGCTTACGGGCCGCAGGTTCAGTCGATCGCGGCCAAGACGCCCGCGGCGATGTTCCCTGACGCCTTCGCGAAATTCGTGAGCCCTGGCCTGCACCTGATCGTTTCGGTGCTGGTGATGACGTCGGCGTTCGCGGCGAGCCTGTCCACGCAGAACGTGCTTTCGCGCTATATGCACAACCTGGGCACGGACGGTGCGCTGCCCCGCTTCCTCGGAAAGGTGCATGCGAAGCACGAGTCTCCGTATCTTGCTTCGATGACCGTCTCGGTCATGGTGCTGTGCGTGCTGTTGCCGTTCATTCTGATGGGCGCCAAACCCGATCTGCTTTATGGGCAGCTCTCCGGAGTCGGAACGTCGGGCATCATCATTCTGATGACCATCGTCAACATCTCATCGTTGGTCTGGTACGTTCGTCGCGGCAGGCAACAGGGCGTGAGTTTCGCCAAGTCGTTTCTGGCGCCGGCGATTTCGTCGATATTCTTCATCGCGCTGGTCTATCTCGTGGCAGCACACTTCGACGTGCTCGCGGGCGGGGACCCCGGGCAGTACGTGTGGATGTTCTACTGCCTGATCGGCGTGCAGGTCGCGGGCATGGCACTTGCCCAATACTTCAAGCACCGGCGACCCGAAGTCTTCGAATGCCTGGGGCGCAGCCAGAACGGTTGACGATGACGACAAGCCAGGACTCGCCGAGTCCTGGTTTTTTTTGCGCTTGCGCCAAGCAAGCGCGGCGTGGCGCCTAGCGCCCTTCGTAATGCGCGGCGACGTTTTGCGCGAGCCCGGCAACGATCGCACTCAGTGGCATGTCGACGCGGCGAACGAAACTGGCGGTGAACGGCATCACCGGCATCTCGTGGCCGGTGTCGATTCGGCGCAGCCGGCCGCTCGCCAGATGCTCGGCCACGACGTGGTGTGGAATCGCCGCGATGCCGATGCCGTCGAGTGTCATCCGGACGATCGACGACAGCGACGAGTTGCCGAAGATTCTCACGTGATGCAGATGCGACCGATCGAACATTTCCTTTAGCTGCATGTACGGACGTGTCGATCTGGAGAACGTGATGATCGGATGCCGTGCAAGATCGCTCAGCGTGAGGTGGGCCGTGTCGCATTCAAAATCCGACGAGACGATCCAGCTGATCGGATAGCTGCACAACGGCAGATTCTCCGCGTTGCTCGCGTTCACGGGGCCCATCAGGAGCGCGACGTCGATCGTGCCGTCGGCGAGCCCTGCGGTCAGGTTCGGCGTGGCGTCGACATTGACCTCGAGCGTGATCTCCGGGTATTCGACGCTGAGACGCTTGAGTAGCGCGGACAGCCATGTGTGCACGATCGTGTCGGACGCGCCGAGCTGAACCGTCCCGCTCAGGGCCGTTCGGCCAGCGACGGCCTCGACCATTTCGGCGCTCAGCGAAATCATTTGTTCCGCGTAGACGAGCAGTTGCCTGCCCTTGATGGTCAGGAAGCAACCCCGCTTGTCTCGCTCGAACAGGCGTCCCTTCAGTTGCTGTTCGAGTTGCGCGATGCGCGCGGATACAGCGGGCTGTGTCGTGTGCAACCTTTCCGCGGCACGGTGAAATCCCCCCAGCTGGGCGACGGCGTAAAAGGTCTCCAGGTTTCGAAGATCGATCATGTGGCGAACTCCACCCGCATGGGGAAAAGCGATTCGATCGCGCGTATCCGAATGTCGATCGACGATCGGACGAGGCGACGCATATCCCCGGTGCGGGGAAGGTTCGATCGATCATAGCGACGAAGGTTGGGGTGCTCAACACAGAACGCCTGATTCCGCGGAAAGCGGACGCGCTGCGATTTCTTTCTCCACCTTTAGGTGGACGAACCTCATCAGGCACATCACTAGAATTTCAACAACGCTGAAACGAACAGTGCGTTCGTGGCGGTTGAAGCGAGCAGTCGATGATCGATCGCGATCGCACGGTTATGGTGTCGACGTGAATTCAGGATCGGGATGCGGACTGGCGCTCACGCACTGATAAGAATCGGTGATCGCGCGAAATCGCCAATCACAATTGGACCGGACGAAATTGAACGGTGACGATTGAAATGGCATGTCGGCACTGCTGTCGCGATATTCGTGGGGCGAGCCGGATTTGCAACACGGTCGAGTGTGTCGCGTCGAGGCGCACAGCCACGCACACCATTTAAATTAAGGAGATTGGAATGTCCGCCTTGAAGTTTCCCAGTGAGCGGCTCGTGGACGCTTATCGCGCCATGCGAACGATTCGCCGCTTCGAGGAGCGCGTGATGGACGAGATGGCGACCGGCGACATTCCGGGCAATACCCATCTTTGTGCCGGGCAGGAGGCGAGCGCCGTCGGCGTGTGCCTGCACCTGACGGACAAGGACTACATTTCGTCGACCCATCGCGGGCATGGTCACAGCATTGCCAAGGGATGCGATATCGGCGCAATGATGGCCGAGCTGTTCGGGCGTGCGACGGGAACGTGCGGTGGCAAAGGCGGCTCGCAGCACATCGCCGACCTGCGCAAGGGGATGCTGGGCGCGAACGGCATCGTGGCCGGCGGTGCGCCGATCACGTGCGGCGCCGCACTCACGGCGAAGTTGCTCGGCACCGGTGGCGTGGCGGTGGCGTTCGCGGGTGACGGTGCGATGAACGAAGGCGTGATGTCGGAGAGCTTCAACCTCGCGAAGATCTGGATGCTTCCGATCGTCTTCGTGATCGAGGACAACGGCTTCGGCGAAGCGACGGCGAACTCGTTCGTCTCGGCCGGCAGTTTCACGCGGCGCGCGCAGAGCTACGATATTCCCGCTGCGGAAGTCGACGGCACCGACTTGTTCGCGGTCTACGAGGCCGCCGGCCAGGCGATCGATCGTGCCCGCAATGGCGGCGGCCCGAGCCTGCTGCAGATTCACGTGCCGCGCTACTACGGTCACTACAGCGGAGACCCCGACAACTATCGCACGCCGGAAGAAAAGAAGGCCATGCGCCAGGAGCGCGATTGCGTCGCCAATTTCCGCAGGCAGGTGCAGGAAGGATCGCAAGTGGCCAGCGGCGAGCTGGACGCGGTCGATGCGCAGATCGAGACCGAGATCGACGCCGCCGTGAGTGCTGCGCGCGCAGCCCCGTTCCCGCCGCTTTCGGCACTGACCGCCGACGTTTACGTGAAGTATCTGTAAGGACCCACAGCAATGGCAAAGAAATCGTTCCGTCAAGCGCTGAATGACGCGCTGCACTCGGAGATGGCGCGTGATCCGCGCGTGATCATGATGGGTGAGGATTTGACCGGCGGCGCGGGCGCCAACGGCGTCAAGGATGCGTGGGGCGGTGCTTTCGGCGTGACGCGCGGGCTGCTCGACGCCTACGGCCCCGAGCGCATTCGCGATACGCCGATCAGCGAGGCCGCATTCGTCGGCGCGGCCGCCGGGGCGGCCCTCACGGGTTTGCGTCCGATCGCCGAACTGATGTTCGTCGACTTCGCCGGCGTGTGTCTCGACCAGATCATGAATCAGATCGCGAAGTTTCGGTACATGTTCGGCGGCCGTGCCAAGACGCCGCTCGTGATTCGCGCGACGTACGGTGCCGGCACGCGCTCAGCCGCGCAGCACACGCAGGCGTTCTATCCGATCTTCACGCACATTCCCGGCCTCAAGGTCGTGATCCCGTCGAATCCGTACGACGCGAAAGGCCTGCTGCTCCAGGCGATCCGCGACGACGATCCGGTGATCTTCCTCGAAAACAAGATGCTGTACGACACCGTGGGCGAAGTGCCCGACGGCGCATACACGATTCCGTTCGGCGAGGCGCGGGTGGTGCGGGACGGGAAAGACGTGCTGATCGTTGCGCTCGGCCGCATGGTCGGCGTGGCGGAGACGGCCGCTCGCCTCCTCGCGGCAGACGGCGTGTCGGCATGCATCATCGATCCGCGCACGACGTCGCCGCTCGACGAGGACACGCTGCTCGAATATACCGAGGACATCGGACGAGTCGTGATCGTCGATGAGGCGAATCCACGCTGCAGCGTCGCGACGGACATCTCCGCGCTGCTGGCCGACAAGTGCTTCGACTCGCTGAAGGGGCCGATCCGGCTCGTGACGGCGCCGCACACGCCGGTGCCGTATGCACCGAACCTGGAAGACGCGTACGTGCCGTCGCCGGAAGCCGTCGTGAATGCCGTCAAGTCGATTCTGAAGGGGTAATCAATCATGTCGTTCATTGAAGCCGTCACCATCCCCAAGTGGGGGATGACGATGACCGAAGGCACCGTGCTCGAATGGCACGCGAAGGAGGGAGACAAGGTCGAACGCGGCCAGGAACTCCTCGAGGTCGAATCCACGAAGGTCAACAACGTGGTGGAGGCGACCGTGTCCGGGATCCTGCGGCGCATCGTCATCGACGAGGGCGAAATCGCGCCGGTCGGCGCGCTGATCGGCGTCATCGCCGATGAAGCGGCGACCGAGGAGGAAATCGACGCGCTTGTCGCAAGCTACGCGCATCGCCTGAATGCGGACGACGGCGAGGCGGGCGGTGTGGTCGCACCGAAGGCGGTCGCCGTGTCAGGCGGCAGCGTGAACGTGCTGGAGCTCGGCCCCGAAAGCAACGAAACCGTGTTGTTCATTCACGGCTTCGGCGGTGACCTGTCGACCTGGCTGTTCAACCAGGGCACGCTCGCCGAGCAGTTCCGGACGATCGCGGTGGACCTTCCCGGGCACGGCGCGTCGACGCCGATTACCGGTGGCGGCGTGATCAAAAAGATCACTGTGGCGGTCGAGGAAGCGGCGAGCGCGATCACGTCCGGGAAACTGCACCTGGTCGGTCACTCGTTCGGTGGCGCGATCGCCGCGGCCTTCGCGGCCGCCAACCCGTCGCGTGTCGCATCGGTGACGCTCATCGCGCCGATCGGCCTGGGCAAGGAGATCAACCGCTCTTTCGTGACCGAATTCGTTGCCGCGGAGCGCCGCCGTCCGCTTCAGGCCGCGCTGGAGAAGCTGTTTGCCGATCCGTCGAAGATCACGAGCGAAATGGTCGAGGGCACGCTTCAGTTCAAGCGGCTGGAAGGCGTCCAGGAGGCGCTGTCTGCCATCGCCGACACCATCGCCGACGAAAACGGCCAGGTTCAGACGATCGGTGCGACGCTGGCGGGACTCACCTGCCCCGTGATGCTGCTCTGGGGCGAGCGCGACGCCATCATTCCGGTCCCGCAGGCCGACGGTCTGCCGTCAACGGTGCAGCTGCGCGTGATTCCGGATGTCGGCCACATGCCGCAAATGGAGGCAGCGTCGGTCGTGAACGACGCGCTGCTGGAGAACATTCGTCGCGCCCGATAACCGCTCGTGCCGGGCGGCGGGACGCCGATTCGGCGGTGTGGAGCGGTTATCGGCGCAGTGATCTTGAGGAAACAGTCATGTCAGGACGTTTGACAGGCAAGCGGGTACTTCTGACCGGCGGCGTTGCCAATATCGGTCTCGCCATTCTGGAGTCGTTCGTTGCCGAAGGTGCGACCGTGTCGGTCGTCGATATCGATGAGGTCAAGGGCCGCGCGCTCGAATCCCGGTTCGGCGACAAGGTGCGTTTTTTTCAAACCGACATCTCGAGCGAAGACGAGATCAAGGCCGTCATCGAGAAGTCGTCGGCATGGATGCGCGGCATCGACACGGTGTGTCTGAATGCCGGCGTCCAGCTCTCCGGGCGGATCGAGCAGTTCAGCACCGAGAGCTGGGACAAGGTTTTCGGGATCAACGTGCGCGCCAACTTCATTTTCGCGCGCGAGTCGCTCCGTCACCTGAGAGCCGCGAAGCAGTCGTCGATCGTAATGATGTCGTCGCTCGCGGGCAAGCGCGGCGGCACCGGCCTCGCATGCTACTCGGCGTCCAAGGCGGCCATCATCGGTCTGACGACCACGCTTGCAATCGAGCTCGCGCCGGACGGCGTGCGTGTCAATGCCGTGTGCCCCGGCTGGATCGATACGCCGTTCAATCAACCGGTGATCGATTTCATGGGCGGCCGCGACAAGCAGGAGTCGGTGGTTCGGACGGCCATTCCCCTGGGCCGACAGGCGACGCCGGACGAGGTCGCGCCGCTGTTTGTCTACCTCGCATCGGACGAGTCGTCTTACGTCACCGCGCAGGCAATCAATGTCGATGGCGGCGCGTACAACTGACTGCCGGACAGAATCGGGAAGAAACCAATGAGCAAGCAGATCACATATGAAGCCGCACGGCGGGCGATCGAAGCGGGCGTCGCGAAGGCGAACGAACTGGCGCAGCGCTCGTCGTTGTCGATCGTGGATGCGGGCGGCCACCTTGTTGCGTTCACACGCGTGAACGACGCGGCGTTCGGCACGATCGAAATTGCGCACAACAAGGCGTATACCGCCGCAGCACTGCGGTTCCCTACCGATTACTGGATGAAACTCGTCCAGCCCGGAGCCGCGCTCTACGGGCTCGAGCGCACGGCGTCCCGCCCGCTGGTCGTGTTCGGCGGCGGCCTGCCGGTGAAGCACGGCGACGAGGTCATCGGTGGGGTCGGCGTGTCGGGTGGTCCGGAGGAAGCGGACGTGGCGATTGCGCGTGCGATGGTTGCTGCGCTCGGCGACAACTGAACATCTTCCTGCAAGGGTGCTTTCAATGGAATCGACTGCAGGTACGCGGGCGATGTCGGCCGACCAGGTTCGGCTGCTGATTCGCGACGGCAAGCTGCGTGCGCCGACGACGGGATACGCCGACGGCTTCATGCAGGCAAATCTGGCAATTCTGCCGAAGACGTACGCGGATGATTTTCGCGAGTTTTGCCGAATCAACCCCAAGAGCTGTCCGCTGGTGGGAGTCGGGCAGCCCGGCAACCCGGGGCTGGACGGACTGGGCGCGATCGACATTCGGACCGACGTGCCCCGCTACCGCGTGTACCGGGATGGGGTTCACACCGATACGGTCGACGATCTGGTCGATCTGTGGCGTGACGATCTCGTGACGTTTGCGCTCGGTTGCTCGTTCTCGTTCGAGAGCGCGATTCTGCAGGCGGGAATCGACATTCGCCACATCAGTGCGAACCGGAACGTGCCAATGTACGTGACGAATATCCAGACGACGGCCGCGGGGCCGTTTCGCGGCCCGATGGTCGTGTCGATGCGTGCGTTCAAGCCCGCCGATGCGATCCAGGCGATCGTGCTGTCGGAACGGTTTCCGCTCGCGCACGGCGCACCGGTGCATATCGGCGACCCGGCGACCATCGGGATTCGCGACGTCACCCGGCCGGAGTTCGGCGATCCGCCAGTGATCGAGGCCGGTGACATCCTCGGTTTCTGGGCCTGTGGGGTCACGCCGCAGATGGCACTTCAGGCGGCGAAGCCGGATTTTGCGATCACGCATGAACCGGGGTACATGCTCGTCACGGATTTGCCGGCTAACGCGGCGGCCGTGTGAGCCAGGAGTCGTTGCAATGTTCGATGCAGAAATCGCCGCGAAGCTGCTCAATCGCGGCACATCGCAGGCGTCGGACGAATGTGGCAGGCAATACCTTGACGTGTTGCGCGAGGGACAGCTCGATTTTTCTCATCGGATCGAGCGTCTGGACGTAGAGGGCGCCGGTTCCGAGGTTCCTCGCGAAATCGAATGGCTGACATTCGGCGACGGCTCTCGCGCGTTGCGCATTCGTGCCGACGATGCGCAAACGGGCTGGAGCGAATGGGTTTCGATTGTGAAACCCGGCGGCGTCGAATCGATAAATAGTGCGAACAAATATATTGCGGCGCAATGATACGGCGAGGCTGTCGCAGCCTGCCTGCAATGGAAATTGACCGATTGGCGGGGAAGCTCGCCGGGAGACACCGATGTCCGAGCATGGCGTCCGACTGGAATGGACGATCGAGCAGCACCACGAGCGGGAAGGGACCTATAGCCGGGACCACCGGGCGATCATCAGCCCGACGGTGACGATCCCTGTATCCGCGGCTCCCGACTATCTCGGGAACGAACGTCTGGCCGATCCGGAGCAGTTGCTCGTCAACGCGCTCGCGAGTTGCCACATGCTGTACTTCCTCGCGCTCTGCGAAGGAAGCGGGTATGCGGTCGCATCGTACTCCGACGATGCAGTCGGGAAAGTCGAGAAAAGCGCGGACGGGTTTCACTGGGTATCCGAAATCGTGCTCAGGCCCCGCGTGACCTTCGCGTCCGAAAAGCAACCGAACCAGGCGCAACTCGAGCGGCTGCATCACCGAGCCCACAAAGGGTGCTTCATCGCCAATTCGATCAAGTCGAAAGTGGAAATCGATCTCGGCTGAGTTTTGACCGGGATCGGTTGCCAGCCGATCAACAAACGTAGTGAGGAAAGTGAGATGAAGAAGGAAGGTTTGGTCGTGGTTGCAACCGTCGTTGCCCGATCCGGCAGCGAAGACGTGCTGCGCGAAGCGTTGAAGGAGCTGGTGCCGTACGCAAGGACGGAGCCGGGGTTCATTCAATACGATCTTCACGAATCCTCCGACACGCCGGGGCAGTTCGTCTTCTACGAAATCTGGGAAGACGAAGCCGCCCTCGAGACCCATTCGAATACCGAGTTCGCGAAGGCGTTCGGCGCACGGGCGGGGCAATGGATCGAATCCGTCTCGCTCAGCAAGTTCCGGAAAATCGCGTGAACCGCGCACGAACGCCCGAGCGGCATCGCGTGTTCGTGCACTGAAGAAATCCTGTGGGCAGCGTCATGGTAAGCATTGATTTGAACTGCGATCTCGGTGAGAGCTTCGGCGCCTGGCGGATGGGCGACGATGCGGCGATGCTCGACATCGTGACGAGCGCGAATGTTGCCTGCGGTTTTCATGCCGGCGATCCGGCGGGGATCTATACCGTGCTGCATGAAGCGGCACGGCGCGGCGTCGCCGTCGGCGCGCACGTCGGTTATCGCGATCTGGTGGGCTTCGGACGTCGCAACATGCAGCCATCCCATGCAGAACTGACGGGCGACGTGATCTACCAGATCGGTGCGCTGCAGGGGCTTGCAAAGGCCGCGGGCACGTCGATTCGCTACGTGAAGCCTCACGGCGCGCTGTACAACACGATCGCGCACGATACCTACCAGGCGGCGGCTGTCATCGATGCGATTCTGGCGATCGATCCGACGCTCGTGCTGATGGTGCTCGCCGGCGCACCTGTTGCGGATCAGGCGCGTGAAGCCGGCCTTGCCGTCGTCGGCGAGGCATTTGCCGACCGCGCGTACAACGTGGATGGAAGCCTCGTGAATCGCCGCGCGGAAGGGGCTGTCATTCACGATCCAGACACCGTTGCGCGTCGCATGCTGCGGTTCGTGCAGGAGGGTGTCGTGACCGCGATCGACGGCACGGACATCACGATCGACGCACAGTCGATCTGCATCCACGGAGACAACCCGTCGGCCGTTGCAACTGCTCGTTTGCTGCAAACGCAACTCGCCGCGCGCGGCGTCGCGCTTCGGCCATTTGCCGGGGCTTGCAGGGGAGAGAACCGTGTCTGAGCAGATGCGCATCCTTTCGGCCGGCTCTGCCGGCATGCTGGTCGAGCTCGAGAGTCTCGAAACGACGCTGGCGCTTCTCGACCGGCTGCTCGCGAGCGAAGTGGACGGCGTCGACGAAGTCGTTCCGGGCGCGCGTACCGTGCTGGTTCGCTTCGACCCGGCCGTCATCGATCGCGCGGCGCTGATCGAGCGGCTCGGGCAACTGGACGTGTCCGTTCGTCGGGAGCGCGGCGGGAGCATGTTCGATATCCCGGTTTCCTACGACGGAGAGGATCTGGGCGAGGTCGCCGAACTGCTGGGATGGTCCGTGGCCGAGCTCGTCCAGCGACATCTGGATGCGGTCCACTCGGTCGCGTTTACCGGATTTGCACCGGGGTTCGCGTATATGACCACCGACGATCCGGGATTCGACGTTCCCCGACGCAAGACGCCTCGCGTGCGCATCCCGGCGGGCTCGGTCGCGATCGCGGGGAAATTCAGCGGGATCTATCCGTCGGATAGCCCCGGAGGATGGCAGCTTCTCGGTACGACGCAGGTGCCCATGTGGGACACGACGCGTCCGCGTGCGGCTTTGCTCGCACCCGGCGATCGGGTTCGTTTCCGCGATGCGGGCAAAGGTTCGGCCGTTCCGGTATCGGGGTGGCCGGAGCCGGCGCCGACGCCGGCGCGCCAGGTTTCGGGCGCCGGCATTTTGGTGACGCGTGCGGACCGCCCTGTGCTGTATCAGGACCTCGGACGGCCCCGACAGGCTGACCAGGGTGTCTCCGTGTGCGGCGCCGTCGACAGCGCCGCGCTGCGACTCGCGAACGCCTGTGTCGGCAATCCGGGCAGTCGCGCCGCGCTCGAAGTGATGTTCGGCGGCCTTTCGCTGGTGCCCGATCGCCCGGTGACCCTCGCAGTGACGGGGGCGCCGTGCCCGATTTCGATTCGCGACGCGAATGGCCGCGTGACGGTGATCCCTCACTCGCGTCCTTTTGCCGTCGATGCAGGCGAGGAAGTCACGCTCGATATGCCCGGCCGCGGCATGCGGAGCTACGTCGCACTGCGCGGCGGGTTCGTCGTCGAGCGCACGCTGGGGTCTGCGTCGACCGATACGCTTTCGAGGATCGGCCCGGCGCCGATCGTTCGCGGCGATGTCCTGGTCCCGGCCGACGAGGCCGCTACGTTCGTCGAGCCGGAGCTGCCGGCCGCGCGGACGCTTCCGCGCGAAGGCGACGTAGTCGATGTCGACGTCGTCCCGGGGCCGCGCACCGACTGGTTCACCGACGAAGGTGTTGCACGGTTTCTGTCGCAGGAATGGCGCGTCACGCCCGAGTCGAGCCGCGTCGGCATGCGGCTGTCGGGCGACCTGGCGCTGGCGCGGCGCGACGACGCGGAGCTACCGTCGGAAGGCACGTTGTTCGGATCGATTCAGGTGCCGCACAGCGGCCAGCCGGTGGTGTTCCTGACCGATCACCCCGTCACCGGCGGGTACCCGGTGATTGCCGTCGTCGCGGCCCATCATCTCGGCATGCTCGGGCAGATTCCGATCGGCGCCCGCATCCGCTTCAACCCGATATCCGCATTCGATCCGCAAGTGAAGGAACTCGTTCGATGAAGAAGCTGCTCATCGCCAATCGCGGCGAAATCGCCATTCGCGTCATTCGCGCCGCGCGCGACTACAACGTGACATCGGTCGCAATCTACTCGGACGCGGACGCCGGTTCGCTGCATGCCGAACTGGCCGACGAAGCGTACGGGCTGGGTGCTGGCCGCCCGGCGGAGACCTATCTCGACATCTCGAAGATTCTGGCGATCGCCCGTCGCGCCGGTGCCGATGCGGTCCACCCGGGCTACGGCTTCCTGTCCGAGCGCGCGGAGTTCGCCCAGGCGGTCATCGATGCCGGACTGATCTGGGTCGGCCCGTCGCCGGAGGTCATCACCGCGCTCGGCGACAAGGTGCAGGCCCGGCGTATCGCATCGAAGGTCGGCGCGCCGCTGGTCAGGGGATCCGACGGGCCGTTGAACAGTGCGTCGGACGCGGTGGCCTTCGCGCGGGAAGTGGGCTTGCCGCTGGCGATCAAGGCCGCGTTCGGGGGCGGCGGGCGCGGCATGAAGATCGTCCGACGTATCGAAGACGTCGCGGAGATGTTCGATTCGGCCGTCCGTGAGGCGACGGAGGCGTTCGGCCGGGGCGACTGCTACGCCGAGCAGTTTCTCGACCGTCCGCGCCATATCGAGGCGCAGATCATGGCCGACCATCACGGCAACACCGTCGTGCTCGGCACGCGCGACTGTTCGCTGCAGCGCCGAAACCAGAAGCTCGTGGAAGAGGCTCCCGCGCCTTTCATCACCGACGAGCAGCGCGCGCGCATTCACGACGCCGCGCGCAGGATATGTGCAGAGGCCGGCTATACGGGGGCGGGCACGGTCGAGTTTCTGCTTTCTCAAGACGGGGTCATCTCGTTTCTCGAGGTGAACACGCGGTTGCAGGTCGAGCATCCGGTGACGGAGGAAACCACCGGTGTCGACATCGTGATCGAACAACTGCGCATCGCGGATGGCCTTCCTGTGTCGATTACGGCGACGCCGGAGCCCCGCGGTCATGCGATCGAATTCCGTATTAATGCGGAAGATCCGGGTCGTGGTTTCTTGCCGACACCTGGCGCGATCACGCGCTTTCGTCCGCCCGCAGGTCCCGGTGTGCGGCTCGACTCCGGTGTCGAATCCGGCTCGCAGATTCCGGGACTGTACGACTCGCTGATGGCCAAGCTGATCATTACCGGCGATACGCGCCAACAAGCGCTCGCTCGCGCCCGTCGTGCGCTTGCCGAATTCGATATCGAGGGAGTGGGTTCGGTGCTGCCATTCCATCGGGCGGTGCTCGAGGAAAAGAGCTTCAGCGGCGAAGATGGATTCAAGGTTCATACCAACTGGATCGAAACGGAGTTTGGCGGGGTCGAACCTTCCGGACGCGTCACGCCGGCTGAGGGCGGGCTGCTGAAAAGCTTCATCGAGATCGATGGAAAGCGTCACACGATCGGTCTGCCTGCGTCGCTGTTTGCGAATGTCGGCGTCCCGCGAGCATTCGACGATTCGGCGAAGGCGGAAGCGGGCGCCGACATCGTGACGGCGCCGGTTCCTGGAACGCTGCAGAAGTGGCTGGTGGGGGAGGGTGCGACGGTGGCCGAGGGCGATGCCGTCGCCATCATGGAAGCGATGAAGATGGAAATGCGTGTCGTCGCACCGAAAGGTGGTCGAATCCGCATCCATGGGGAAGCCGGACGTCCGGTCACGGCGGGCGAAAAGATCGCGGTTATCGAGTAAGGAGCGAAGGAGACATTGAATCGAATTTGAGTTGTCGAGATGTAGAAGGTGTACGTCATGTGATTCGGAATCCTGAGTGACTGGCGAACAATCAAATTGATGTCGGAAGAGTCAAGGAATCGGCTGAGTGCGTCACGAGTACGACAGCCTTATTGGAGGAAAACCGTGAAAAAACTGAATGTCGCTCTGGTGGGCACTGGCTTCATGGGCAAGGCCCACTCCATCGCTACTGCCGTGGTGCCGATCCTGTTCGGCTCGCCGGTGGAAATCGAACGCAAGGTCGTGGTCGACATCGACGACGAACTCGCACGCAATGCAGCTGCGCAATATGGGTTCGCCGAGCACGCGACGGACTGGCGAGAAGTCGTGTCGCGCCCGGATATCGATATCGTCGACATCTGCACGCCGAACGACACGCACGCGGCGATCGCGATCGCCGCCGCGAAGGCGGGTAAGCACGTGATGTGCGAGAAGCCGATGGCCATGACGGTAGCCGACGCGGAAGCCATGCATGCGGCCGCGAAGGAAACGGGCGTGGTCACGATGATTTCGTACAACTATCGCCACACGCCGGCGCTGCAGATGGCCAAGCGGTTGATCGACGAAGGGCGTATCGGCGAGATCCTGACGTTCCGCGGCTACTACCTGCAGGACTGGGGCGCGGATCCGAGCACGCCGCTGTCGTGGCGCTTCAACAAGGAGAAGGCCGGTTCGGGCACGCTTGGCGATATCGGCACGCACGTCATCGATGCGGCGCGCCTGCTCGTCGGCGAGTTCGAATCGGTGAACTCGATCGTCAAGACCTTCATCGCCGAGCGGCCGCTGCCGGCTGGCCGTTTCTTCGGCCCGGCAGGTCAGGCATCGTCGGAAAAGGGCAAGGTCGACGTCGACGACATGGCCATGACGATGATCAAGTTCAGCAACGGCGTGTGCGGAACGATCGAAGTGACGCGCAATGCGTGGGGCCACCACAACCAGCTCGGCTTCGAAATCCACGGTACCCGTGGCTCGATTGCGTTCGACTATCAGCGCCTGAACGAACTGCGTGTGGCGTTCGCGGACGATCCGTCGGACGCGTTCGGCTTCCGCACGATCTACTCCGGCCCGCATCAACCGTTCGGCGACAAGCTGTGGCCGGTTGCCGGGATGGGGCAGGGCTACATCGATATCAAGTCGATCGAGTGGTACAACTTCCTGCAGGCCATCGCCGGGAACCAGCCTGCCGCGCCGAACTTCGAGGACGGCGTCCAGATCGAGCGCATCGCGGATGCGATCCTCGTGTCGGGGCAAAGCGGCGTGTGGGAACACATCCAGCAGCCGGCTCGCGGATAACACGGCCGCCTGAAGTTGTGCGGAGACGGTGAGCTTCCTCGGCGAGCGGCAAATCTGTCTGGCGGCTCGTCGGCAACAGGCCCGGCGAGCGCCTCCTCGTCTGCTGCCTACGTTCAGGCATCACCGTCCCGACGGCGAAATGCGATGGATCCGGATACGGTCGCCAGATCGACCGTATTCGAACGATAGCGTGTCAATAGATCGGAGGCAGGAGATGACCTTGGCAATTGGGGTGATCGGCGTCGGCGTAATGGGATCGGAGCACGCGCGCATTCTGCGTGAAGAGACATCCGGAGCGGAGCTGGTCGCGGCTTGCGATGCGGACGAAGCGCGCGCGCGGACCGTGGCGGGTGGCGCGAGAGTCTATACGGACCCGCGGGCGCTGATTCGCTCCGAGCATGTCGATGCCGTGCTCGTTGCCGCACCGGACCCGCTGCACGGCGATCTCGTCCTGCAGTGCATCGAAGCCGACAAGCCGGTCCTGTGCGAGAAGCCGCTGGCCGGTACGGCAGCCGAGGCGCTCGCGGTCGTCGACGCGGAAATCGCGAAGGGCCGCAGGCTGGTCCAGGTCGGTTACATGCGTCGCTTCGACCAACCGTACATCGAGATGAAGCGCGCGATCGGAGACGGCGAGATCGGTGCGCCGGCTGTCGTGCACAACGTCCACCGCAATCCGGTCGCGCCGGACTGGTTCAACGGTCCGATGTCCATCACCAATGCGTTCGTTCACGAAATCGATGCAAGCCGCTGGCTGCTCGATTCCGAACCTGTTGCCGCATGTGTCTACAGCGCTGGAAACGGCGATCCGCTGGTCGTCGTGATGGAGATGGCCGGCGGCGTGATCGTGTCGTCCGAGGTGTTCATGAATTGCCGGTATGGCTATCACGTACACGTGCAGGTTGTCGGGCGAACCGGGACGCTCGAGACCGCGTCAACCGGAATTGTTGGCAGGAATGCCGGCGGCTACGGCATGACGGCCCATGCCGGCAACTGGATTGACCGATTCAGGGCCGCCTACGTGAAGCAGCTCAACGAGTGGGTTCGATCGATCGGTGCCGGCACGCCAAGCGCCGGCGCAAATGCCTGGGATGGCTACGTCACGACGTCCGTCGCGGAGCAGATCGTCGCCGCGATGGGGCGCGGAACGGCGGCGATGTTGGCGAACGAGCGCTACCGTCCGACGATGTACGTGTAGTCGTACCGATCTACGGACAGGCAGAGGTTTGTGCGACTCGGGAGGAAAAATGATCAGGATCGGCATCCTCGGATGTGGGCGCATTGGTCAGGTTCATGCGCTGGGTATCAGGCAGATTCCATCGGCAACGCTGGTCGCGGTTGCAGACGTCAACGAAAGCGCCGCAGAAGCCTGCGCTGACCGATTTGGGGTTGACGCACGCAATGCATCGGAAATTCTCGAAGGGAAGGACATCGATGCGGTCGTGATTGCGACACCGTCATCGACGCATTTCGATCTCGTTCACGCGGCGGTGGTCGCGCGAAAGGCCATTTTTTGCGAGAAGCCGATCGACCTGTCGTCGGCCCGGGTAAAGGCATGCATGGAGGCCGTCGAGAATGTGGGGGTGCCCTTCATGACGGCGTTCAACCAGCGGTTCGACCCGCACTTCGGCGAGTTGGCGCGCCGCGTACGCGAGGGCGAGATCGGCGACGTCGAGACCGTCACGATCACATCGCGCGATCCGGCACCGCCGCCGCTGTCGTATCTGGAGACGTCCGGTGGCCTCTTTCGCGACATGATGATTCACGATTTCGACCTCGCGCGATTCCTGTTGCGCGAAGATCCGGTGCGTGTGTTCGCCGCCGGATCGGTGCTGGTCGAGCCGTCCATTGCGGAGGTGGGCGACGTGGACACGGCGGCAGTGATCCTGACGACGAAGTCGGGGCGCATCTGCCAGATCTCGAATTCGCGCCGCTCGACCTACGGCTATGACCAGCGAATCGAGGTCCACGGATCGCGCGGCATGCTGCGTGTCAAGAACGTTCACGAGTCTCAGGTGGAGCGTGCCACGGAAGTCGGGTTCGCCATGCCGGTCGCGCAGCCGTTCTTTCTCGAGCGCTTCGGCGCCGCCTATCTCGCCGAAATGCGCTACTTCATCGACACCCTGTCGGCGGGAAAAATGCCGCGGCCGGATGCCGGCGATGGCTTGAAGGCCCAGTTGATCGCCGACGCTGCCACGCTTTCGTGGCAGCGCGGGCAGCCGGTGGACATCGCCGGCTGATCGACATGACCGGCATGAGCAGGCCAGTCGGTCGCCATTTCTCACATATCGGGTGCGCTCATGAAGATCGGTATCGCCGGCCTCGGCAACGTAGCAGAGCTGCACGTGACGGCTCTCGCCGAATTGGATCCGCAGTTGTTTTGCGGCGGCTGGAGCCGGACTTACAGGAAGGCGCAAGAATTCGTCGACAGGTTCGGTGGACGTGCGTACGAAACTGTCGACGAACTGCTGGGCGACAAAGCGGTCGACGCGGTTGTCGTGTGCACGAATACCGCGTCGCACTTCGACATGGCCAGGCGTGCGCTACTGGCAGGCAAGCACGTATTGCTCGAGAAACCGTTGTGCGAGCAGGCGACGCAGATTCGCGAGCTTGCGGAGATTGCACGTTCGCAATCGAGGATCTGCATGCCTTCCCACAATTATGTCTATGCAGAGAGCATGCGGCGACTGCATGCGCATGTTGCTTCCGGGAAACTGGGTAGGATTGTCAATTTCTGGGCGATCTACAACAAGCGACATGACGCTTCGATCGGTGCGCCGGATATGACGATGCGCGAACTGATGGTGCATCACGCGTACTGCATGCTGTACTTCGTCGGCCGCCCGTCGTCGGTGTTCGCGACCGGTTCCAACGTGCACTTCGATGATCCGCATGCCGACGATCAACTGATGACCACCGCGGAATATCCGAACGGCAGGATTGCGAATCTGTGGGGAAGCTTTTCCGCCGACGATCGCAGTCGGGACCCATGGTCCGTCTATTTCAAGATCATCGGCTCCGACGGAAGCGGCGTGATCCCTTGGGATATCACGAAGTTTGGCGACGCGAGACTTCCGTTCTGGGATGACGCGACCTACTGGGACAGCTTTCTTCAGGTCGAAAGCTTCTTCGTGAACGAATGCGTCGCGAAAGGTACGACCCCGTTGTCGACGCTCGACGACGCATATGACGCAGCCGTCGTGCCGGATGCGGCGCGTCGGTCTTTGCGCAAGCGGAGCGCCGTGCCGGTCGTCTACGGTTCCTGAGCAACGCATAGAGGCAAACATGATCAGATACGCTGTTGTAGGTGCTGGATGGATATCGCAAGAGGCGTTCATACCGGCTGTTGCCCAGACAGGAAATTCGGTGATCGGCGCGTTGGTTTCCGGAAATCCTGACGGCGCGCGGAAGCTCGCGAGATTCCACGGCGTCGATACGATCGTCGGGTACGACGACTACGACCGGATGTTGAACAGCGATGTCGTCGACGCGGTCTATATCGCGGTACCCAACCCGCTCCACGCCGACTATGCGATTCGCGCAGCGCGAGCCGGAAAGCACGTATTGGTCGAGAAACCGATGGCGACCAGCGTCGCGGATGCCGAGGCGATGATTGGGGCGGCAGCCGAGGCCGGCGTGTTGTTGAGCACCTGTTACCGCCTGCATCACGAGGCAGGAACGATCGCGGCACTGGAAGCGATCCGGGAAGGCCGCATCGGCGATCCGAAATACTTCAGCGGGGTGTTCGGATTTCAGTCCGCGACGCGCAACCACCGGCTGGACAGTAAGAACTGGGGCGGCCCGCTTCAAGACATCGGGATCTACTGCGTCAATGCGGCGCGGCACGTCTTCTCCGACGAACCCGTCGATGCGTCGGCGATCACGACGCGCCGGCCCGGAGATTCCCGCTTCTCGGACATCGACGACGCCATTGCTGTCACATTGCGCTTCCCTCGCGATCGAATCGCGCAGTTCTATTGCAGTTTTGGCACGGCGTCGATCGATATGTACAGGGTGCTGGGAACCGAAGGGGACCTGACCATGGAGCCCGGTTTCAGGTTCGAAACACCGACCCGAATGGTACTGAACGCGAAGGATGCTTCGGAGACGATGCATTTCCGGCACTGCGATCACTTCGGCGGGTTGATTCAGCAGTTTTCCGAATGCATTCAGAAACGCAGCAAGCCTGCGTCGAGTGTCGAAGAGGGCCTGGCTGACCTGAGGGCCTTGCTGGCGATCGAGGCGTCTGCTCGCACGGGAACGGTGGTGTCCGTCGAACCGACGCGTTTCGTCCGCCGAAACCTGACGCTCGATGATGTGCGCGCCGTACCGAGAACGGAAAAGCGGCTGCTGTTGTAGGTGTTCAAGTCGAGAGAACTTGCGCGACACACTATCCGAGGCTCGCTCGGCGTGCCTCGAATTCCTGTCGCGGATGCAGATCCGTGGCGCGAGACTTAGTTGTAGCCGAGGATCGATACCGACCGGAGATCGGGCCGATCGGGAACATTCGCCGCGATGGAAGACATCGGTTCACGCAGAAGGGCGGTGTACGGAGAGACGTTTCGCTGGTCCGTGGCGGATACGTTTCGATGGTTCGTGCGGGTTACCGGGGCAACGTTGTGAAGGGCGGTGCCGAGAACTTTCCGTGGCGTCATGGGGCGAGGGTCCAGATATATCCGTCGTTTCGAGATTCGCGGTTTGCCGAATGGCTTTCGCACTCTACGTCGTAAAGAAGGAATGCGAATAAATAATAGGATCGGAAATGATCTTGAGCCAACGAGAAATTCCGCACACGGCTGTCAACATTTTCCTGACAAGCAGAGACGAACGTATCGATGTTCAACGCCAATGCGCTGTCTTCGCCGTGTTGACTCGAGAATATCGACGGGCGCAGGCAGGTGTTCTATGGCGTATGACGGGACGGAAACCTGCATCCTCGATGGTGAGGCAATGAATACACGCTTTCTGGAGACGTTCGTGACGCTCGCGCAACAAGGCAGCTTCCGGGCTACGGCGCGTCTTCTTCATACTTCGCCCGCGACGATATCGACACGTATCAAGGCGTTGGAAGACGAGTTGAGGACCGAGCTCGTCGATCGAACGGCGGCGGATTTTCGTCTCACCCTGTCTGGGCAGAGCTTGTTGACGCTGGCGATGAACGTGGTAGACGCGACTCGTGCGCTCAAGAAGGCAGCCGGTCTCGATCTCGCGTTACGCGGACCGATACGTTTCGGCGTGATAGACACGATCGTTCACAGCTGGCTTTCCTTGTATGTGACGCAGTTGAGGGAGCGCGTCCCGGGCTTGGTGGTCGAGCTGACCGTAGATTCGAGCCCGGCACTGAACAAGAAAATCCTGCAGGGCGAGCTCGACATGGCTGTCTGCGCAGAGGTCGTTGGTAGCGACAAGGTCACGTCGAGCAGGATTGCAAGCTATCCGGTTCGATGGATTGTCAGCCGGGAGCTGCTTTCCGGTTCGGACGTGGATCCGATTCGCCTCGCCCTGGCGCGGCCGATACTGACATTCGGAAGGGGCACCACGTCGCACCTGGCGGTGGAACGCATCGTCCGAACACTGGCCGGTGGAGCCGGCATCCCGGACGAGGCGATACGCATAACCTGTGCCTCTTCGGTTGCTGCGATCGTGCAATTGGTGCGTGATGGATACGGTGTCGGGGCAGTCCCGCACTTGTTCGTGCATGACGAACTGGAGAACGGGCGAATCGCCGAGCTCGCGCTGGAGCCGCAGCCGCCGTCGATCGACGTGTCGTTGTGCATGCCGGTCAATGCATCGCCGGCCGTCGTAGCGGCAGCCGACGCGGCCCGGGACGTGTGCGCCACATACTGCCGAGGAAAACCGGAGACGCTGATTCGGGCCGCGTGACCGATCATCCCGATTGAGGTCGTTCGGGCAGTGGGGGTGTACCGATTGACTTTCGGATTATGGTCGCCGGCGGGTATATGACTTCCCTAGTATGATTCGGCGGCGCGTTGCGGTAGCCTGTCCCATTAGGTATCAGATGTTAGTCTGGTGCGAATTTCATGCTCTCCGCTCGTGAGGCTTTCGGTTTCGGTGCTGGCGCACTTGTCGGGCCGCTGATTTCGGGCGATCGGCGCTCGCGCTCATCCCTACCGGCAAAGAGAATTGGCGATGTTAGTCGAAGTCAGCAAATTCAGGGAATCCCAGGAGTTCGCTCTTCAGACCGTTAACTTTGCACGGTCGATGCTCAATTGTTCGGCCGCCGTGTTCACATGGCTCGATTCGCACGACCAGCTGTTGCCGCACACCCAGATGGGATGGCCCGAAGAGACCATCAAGGACTATTACACGGTATTCGCCTCGGCCGATCCGCTGAACGTCTATCGTCTGATCAAACAGCGTGCGACCGTAGTGACCCTCAAAGGGGCAAAGCGCGACGACCAGCACTCCAGTTGGTCGGATTACCAGCGGAAGTACGGGCTCGTGGACGAAGTCGGGTTCCTGTTTTGGGCGGGAGATACGCCACTAGCATGCCTCTCCGTCATCAAGAAGCAAGGCGATAGCCCGTTCTCGACTCCCGAACCCTTCGGACAGATGTACGACTATATGCAGCACAGCTTCTCGATGCTTGCGTCCGTCAAGAAGGTCCAGGCAGACCACGCGCTGCGAAACGAGTATTTCCTGACGGAGCGGGAGCTCGCAGTCGCGTCTCTGATGACCGCCGGCCTGTCCAACAAGGATATCGCCGAGACGCTGGGCATCGAGCTTGCCACCGTCAAGTCGCACGTCATTCGAATCCTGGGCAAGCTGGGCATCGAGAGCCGAACCCAGCTTGCGGCATTCTCCGCCAACCTGGGCACACCGACGACGAAATAGCCTGGGTGCACCGGGGCGGTGCGTTCGTCCTCGTCACCGGTTGCATCAATGGAAATTTTTCTCATCCTTTGGATGGACGAACGGCGTCTTGGCCATACATACAATGGTTTCAAGGCCGCCGGACATCATTCAGACGGTCGTAACGCTCGCATTGGTTCATGCCTGTTGCGTGGCCTGACAGCTCACTTCATCGATCACGATCTTCAACCTTGAGGATGGTGCGCGTTACACATGGCTTGAGCGGCGTCCGGCTGTCAATTCGCATAACGAATTAACTTCTGATGCGTGACGGGTGTTTGCCGAGTGCCGGTTGATGGTGGACCGTCTTCGGTCCAGCTCGCCGAACTGATAGAAATTCGTGATCTGCATGCATCGAGAATCACAATTGGACCTCGTCTAATTGGCGCAAGACGATGCATGCACGCGAATCCTGGAAACAGAAAGCGCACGATTCGCCGGCTCAGTGGGCAGCGCACGTGCTGGTCAAAGTGAAGTCAAGGAGACGTTTCAGTGAATGATTATTCCGGGCGCGTGGTTGTCGTAACCGGTGCTGGTTCCGGCATGGGGCGAGCAATGGTTCGCGAGTTCGTTTCGAGAGGGGCGAACGTAGCCGCACTCGACATCAATCTCAAGAATGCCGTTGCCACCGTCGAAGCGTTGGCGAATCCGTCGATGGCGTACGCACATCAAGTGGACGTCAGCGACCCGCGTAGCGTCGAGGCCGCTGTCAAGGCGGTGATCGAGCGTTGGGGGCACATCGATCTTCTGTGCAATAACGCCGGCATTCTGGATGGACACGCGACGGCTCACGAGGTGAGCGTCGAAGAGTGGGACCGCGTCATTGCCGTTAACCTCACGGGACCGTTCCTGATGGCCCGAGCGGTCATTCCGCAGATGCTGAAGCAAGGCAAAGGGGCGATCGTGAACACGTCGTCCACCTCGGGCTTCAGTGCTGCGGGTGGCGGGACCGCCTACACGGCGTCCAAACACGGTGTGATCGGTCTGACTCGACAACTCACGTTCGAATACGGCGCGCGCGGCATTCGCGTCAATACGATTTGCCCGGGCGCAACCGCAACCCCGCTGGCGATGTCGGAGCACACGACGGCGAATTCGCCCGATATGGAGGCGGCCCTTCAGAAATTCCCGGCCCGCCGCTGGTGTCAGCCGGAAGAAATTGCCAAGCTCGCTGCGTATCTGGGCGGCGACGATGCCGACTTCGTGCATGGCAGCGAGTACGTGATGGACGGCGGTTGGCTTGCTGCTGCCCGGGATCCCTTCTGAGCGGGCGTTTGACTACACGCGTGGCGCGGCGCAGGTGCCCGCGCCTGCACATGTCGGTGGAACAACAGGAGCTTGTGAATGTTTTCGAATCGTGAATGGCCGGAGACCGGCATCGAAGGTTTCAAGCGAGGCTTTCAGACGGTTGATGGCGTGCGGATGCATTATGTGAGCGGCGGCAAGGCGGACGGCGACGTGCTGGTTCTGATTTGCGGTTTCCCTCAAAGCTGGTATGCGTGGCGCAAGGTTTTGCCGCTGCTTGGGCATCGGTATCGTGTTATTGCTCCGGATCTTCCCGGGCAAGGCGACTCGGACCGTCCCGCGGGTACGCTCGACACGGTCAAGGCCGCCAGGCTCCTTCGTGGCCTGGTCGAGAAACTCGGTGTCGATCGACATGCACTTGTCGTACACGACATCGGCGGATGGGTCGGTTATCCCTATGCGGCGATGAATGGCGACAAGGTCACCGGCCTCGCGATCCTCGACACGGGTATCCCGGGCATCAGTCTTCCGGATACGCTGCCGTGGGCTTCCGACGTTGCGTGGCGGACGTGGCACGTCGCATTCCACAACATCCCGGATCTTCCCGAAGCGCTCTTGGCCGGCCGCGAACACATCTATCTCGAGTGGTATTTGCAACGGAAGGCGGCAAATCCGCAGGTGTTCTCCCAAGCGGACTTCGAGGAATACCATCGCGTGTTCCTGACGAATGGCCTGAAAGGTGGCCTCGCTTACTACCGTGCTATCTCGGTGTCGGCCGAGCAGAATCGCGAATTGAGCGAGAAGGGCAAGCTCAAGATGCCGGTTCTCGCGGTCCGTGCAGATCAGGGATCAATGCCCGACCTTGTTCCGCAGCTGCAGCAGGTCGCGGCGGACGTTCGCGGCACGATGGTCGCTTCCGGACACTACATCCCGGAAGAGGCGCCCGAGGCGCTTGCAAAGGAACTCGAGAGTTTCTTCGGCTAGTACGAGCGGATAAGCAGGCGCCGCTTCTGACGATCCAGCCAGCGTCTGGAGAAATCCGTCGCCCGGTTCGAACGGGTATGGAGCGCGCGCCGCATGCTGCCGAGCGATGTCAGTGCGTCGTGGGCGCTGCACTCCGTTCGACGAGAGATTGTTGATCTTGAGACGGAAACGGCTGGTATCGAAGCAATTCGATAGTTTGTTTGATCAGTATTCCTAGTGAAATTAACTTTGGTGATTTGGGGGGGGAATGAACAAAAAAGTCATTGCAGTCGCCGCACTGAGCATCGTAGCTTACTCGCAAGCAAAGGCTCAAAGTTCCGTGACGCTCTATGGGATCGTCGACACGGGTGTGGGCTATGTGCACAACAGCGGCGGACAGAGTTCGCAAGTAAGGATGTTGCCCAGCAATCTTTCGGCTTCCCTGTGGGGATTGAAGGGAACGGAGGATCTGGGTGGCGGGCTCTCGGCCATCTTTACAGTAGAGAGCGGCTTTGACGGCACGAACGGCGCGCTTGCGACACCGGGCAAGTTGTTCAGCCGGCAAGCGTTCGTGGGCATTTCGAGCCAGTACGGCACCCTGACGTTCGGTCGTCAGTACGATCCGCTGACCGACCTCGAACAGCAGTTGACCGCCGATGTCTACAGCGGCTGGTTCGCTACGCCGGGTGACGTCGACAATTACGACTCGAGTGCTCGATTCAACAACGCCGTGAAATGGGTGAGTCCGTCGTGGGGCGGCGTTTCGGCCGAGGTCATGTATGCGCTCGGCGGCGTCGCTGGATCCACGGGCTCGGGGCAGACGTGGAGCGCAGCAGTTGGCTATCAAAGCACGTCGTTCAGCGTCGGCGGCGGCGTTCTCCACATCGACAACGGCAACGCGACGTTGGGCAATCGCGGCACTTCCTCGTCCGACTCGCTGTTTAATTCGCCGGTGAATGCGGCTTATGCGTCAGCCCGGTCGATCAATATCGCCCGGATCGGTGCCAATTACGTTGCGGGCCCGTTCACGGTGGGCGCGGCGTATGGCTATGCCCAGTATTCGGCCGATTCGGCATCGACGTTCACGGGGTCGGAGAAGTATCACAACGGTTCGGTCTTTGCCCAGTATCAGGTGACGCCTGCGTTCCTGCTCATCGCCGGCTACAACTACACGCGCGCACTGGGGGATTCGTCTGCCAAGTACCACCAGGTGAATATCGGGGCCGACTACAGCTTGAGCAAGCGCACCGACGTCTATGCGCTCGCAGGGTATCAGCATGCAAGCGGGCAGAACGGGCAAGGCGCCGCCGAGGCTTCCATCGGGTCGTACGGAATTGCGGCGGGCAAAGGTACTCAGGAAGTTGTAGCCGTCGGCCTGCGGCACAAGTTCTGAAGCAATCTGTATGAGGCGCCGCGGACCGATACGAGGGTGATTCCTTCGTGAGTTCCGCGGCGCCGCGTTGCGCATTTTCCTGACACGAAGGTATTGGGATTTCTGTATGCCGGCATCAACTCACTCCGATGATGATTACGCGTCCAGTCCGGTTCCTGAAGATGCAAGGACCGGTTGGCAGGGCATATTCTTCGCTACGTTAGGTATTGCGACCGCGCTTTTCTTTGCTCAGATTGCGTCGATCATTACCGTGAGGTTTGGCGTAGCAGCCGCGCTGATCGGACTGGCCTACGGATACTGCGTTTCGACATTCGTCGGTGTGCTGCTCGTTCGTCGATCCATTCAGACAGGGTTTGGCATCAATATCTGGGCCAGAACCGTGCTCGGATATCGTGGAGCGGGATTATTCAGCCTGACCTACGGAGTGGCCTGCCTCACTTACTTCGTCGCAGAAGCCAACATCATGGGGGCTTCGCTGCAGGCTCTCTTTCCGCAAGCTCCTCATGCGTTGATATACATCTGCCTTGTCTTCGTCATGTTGCCGCTCGTGTGGTCAGGCATGAAGGTTCTTGCAAGATTCCAGACGATGAGTCTGGTGCTGTTCGTTGTGTTTGTTGTGTGGGCGATAAGAAACGCGCTTGATGTTCCCATGGCTGGCGCTCCGCTCCCGGAGATTCGGCTTGCGGCAGCCCCCTTCACCAGCCTGCTTGAAGTATTGGGCATCGTTAACGGTCTCGCCTTCATCATTGGTCTTGTGACGGCCGACTATGCAAGATTTGTGCGCAAACGAGAACTCCGAGCAGGGACGGTGTTTGTTGGCGCGTTGTTTCCAGCTTTCTGTTATGGGATCACCGGGATCTTGGGGATCTGGTTCGCTGTCCAGATGCGGGAAAGCAATCCTGGCGTCTATTTCGTTTCGTTGCTGGGTGCGGGGGGGATCATTTTCGCGTGTACGACGCAGCTCAGAATCAATCTCGGGAACATCTACTCAGGCACCGTTGCTTTCGTCAACGCACTCGAGCATCTATTTGGCGTTTCCGTCAGCAGAAGAGTCGTCATCGTTGCTTTCTGCGCGGTTGCGGCCGCTGTGCTGATTTCAGATGGTACGCACTTGCTCGCGAGTGCCCTGAACTATATCGGTATGTCCATGGCTTGCTTCGTCACGTTGCTTCTCGTCGATCAGTTCTGGGTTGGACGATCCCGAGATGTGCCCGATGTCATGCCTCAAGTGATCAAGAACTGGCGATGGACGGGATTGAGCTCATGCCTGATCGCAACCCTATGTGGAGTGTGCATCGGTAACGCATCGCTCTTCCCATCGTTGTACCAGTGGGCGACACCGGTGTCGGTGCTTGTCCAGGTGATCCTCTTTGTTGGTATCGAATCGTACTGCAATCGACGAAGGGAACTGTCGTCACATGCTGCCTCGAGTTAGAGGGGGCACGTGAGAAACGGACCTGTTCTCTGGAGCGCTAGGCTACCTGACGCCAGCAAAGGTCACTTTCGAGGAAGGTTTGAGAATGCGGAAGCGCTTTACGAACGAGCAAATCATCGGCTTCTTGAGAGAGGCCGAAGCTGGCGAGGCGGTCCAGTATCTGTGCAGGACGTACGGTTTCAGCGATACCTCCTTCTACTCCTGGCGGGCGAAGTTTGGTGGCAACGACGGCGTTGAATCGCAAAGGTTGAAGTACCTTGAGGGCGAGAATGATCGACTAACGAAGCTATTGGCGGAGGCCTTGGCCAAGCAAGGGGCATCGGGTATCGCTAGAGACGATGTATAGATCGTCCACGTCGCCTGGGTCGTCGTCGTTCCGATGTCGTTGTGATTGGCGTCGAGCGATCCGGCGTGGACTTGAAAAGATCATGATGCTTCACGCTTTGTCGATTGTAACCACCTCTGCGCTTCAATGTCGGGTTGGCGCGCAGACCTCAGTAGTGGACTCAACAGGGAACCGAGTCATGCGAAAGATATTCCTGCGATCGCTGCATAGCCGTCCTCCGATTGACTCAGCAGAGGTCTCTGCTTGTCAGACGGATTCCGATGCTGGAATCCGTAACATTGAGTCAGACCGAAGCAGCTTCGTTACGTACTACAGCCTCGGACAAGTGGTTGCGCACCTGCGTTTCGACGCGCGGAATGGAGAGCAGAGTCCGGCCGAGCGTAGCCGAAAGTAAAAAAAACGGTCCAACTTCAGATCACGGCATGGAAGCGGCCACCGCGAGAGTACGCGGTGGAAACGCCACTGAACGTGCCAATTCGGCCCCGATCTCTCGTCTGTACCTTTGGCGAAGCTGTCGAAACCATGGCGTGTCAAGCTGATGGTATTGCGAAAGCTTGCAGGCTCAGCGGGCCGCGTGCGTTCGTATGGTGCCTGGAGCGGGCGCAAGTCGTTTCGACGGCCTGGTTGAGGGCGGCGTCGGTTCGCCCCGCCTGCAACTGAACTGTAATGGACCGCACGCATCAGACTTCGCTTCCACGAGGCCGGACTGCAACGGTCAATCCGCGGTTATCGAGTGCAGAAATGACGCGACTTGTGACCGCGTATTCAATCCGAGCTTTGCCAGAACCCTTCCCACGTGCGTTTTGACCGTCACCAGCTCGATCTGGCATTCGTGGCAAATTTCCTTGTTGGAAAGTCCACTCGCAATCAAGTTGGCGATCGCTAGCTCGCGGGCTGTCAATAGATGGTGCTCGGTGAGTTTCCGATTGCGTCGATGGGTTTTTATTGAATCCAATCCGAGAAGGTTGTACTGGATATAGCTATGCATTTCCTGGAGTACGGATTCATTGTCGAGCGTTTTGTCGTGTCTGCCTTTTAGAACATTGAGAAAAGCGATGGCTCGGTTGTCTTGCCCAAAGACAAAGGCGGCCTCGTCCACGAACCCGTACCGCGCCATAAACTGTGCGTATGGGATGTGGCAATCTCTAAATCTATTGTCTGCGATCTTTCTTAGAGTAACGACCGAAGATCTGTTTGATAAAAGGAAGTCGGGGGAGATCGGATCGAACTCTCTGAAGTCTCGGTAATAGTCGCGAATCATCACGTCGCCGAGGCCGTGTTCCGTGCACGGTGGGATCTTCTGGGTAGCGTCAAACCAGGTAAAGATTGCGGCAGACGATTCCAGAAGGGTTTGGGAAAACGCAATGGTCCGCTTGGCGAAGTCCTTGCAATCGTCGTTCAGATGATATCGCATGGTTTATCCAAGTGGAATAGACAAAGGATCCTTTTCCGAACCTGTCTGACGGAGGCTGGAACGCTGGCGGCCTACGCGAAAAGGCTGCTAGCGCGATGTTCAACGATTGGATGCAAGAACCGAGCCAAGGCGACGGTGGCGACGAATCCGGCCAAGTGCCAGGGTGCCGTAGAGGTAGACGCACGATCTGGAAGCGCGTCATTGCACGTTGGTCGTGCATGGCGCACCACGCGCGATCGGCGCTCCATCTTGAAGCGACGCATAGATACTTTCGGAGGATGTTGGCCAGAAATTCGCTGAATATAGTTCGGCTACCAAGTCAACGGGTTCTGCGGTACGCGCATCACAGTGCGATACCGAGAGAACCGCGCACAGAAAAGAGGTGGCTCGAATGAAGACAAGCGGTTACTGGGCGATTGCTGAGAAGGGAAATAAACTTACCGGGAATATGGGCGCCTTTGGTCTTGCGCTGAGTGTTCTGGCTTTTTCGGCCCCTCTCACGACCGTATCGGGATATGTGCCGGTCGCGTTGATGTATGGCGGTGCAGCCAGCCCTACCATCTTCATCGCGACGATGGTTCTGCTGATGCTGTTCTCGCTGGGATATCTGACACTCAACCATGCTGCGAAGCGACCAGGCGACTTCTACGCATTCATCACGCATGGATTGGGCAAGAGTGCCGGGCTTGGAGCCGGAATGCTCGCCACGATTACGTACTTCATCATCCTTGCCGGTGTTCCGGCGTATTTTGGCGTTGCGTCCGCTGATCTGCAGCGGACGCTCACGGGATGGGCATTCCCCTGGTACTACTTTACGCTCGCATGCTGGCTTGCCATCGCGATTTTCGGATATCTGCACATCGAAGTATCCGCGAAGTTCCTGACTTGGGTAATGGTCGCCGAAGTCATCGTTTGCATCGCGTTCTGCACTGGAGTTATTGGCAGCAATCCCCTGAGCGACTTGCCGCCGAACGCCATTTTTTCCCCATCCGGATTGTTCAACGCGAACAGCCCGTTTGCCATGCTGTTTGCCGTCTCTTTCTTTATGGGGTTCGAGGCGACAGCATTGTTCCGTGATGAGGTGCGCGACCCGGATAGAACCATTCCGCGAGCAACTTATGGTGCGGTTATCTTCATCGGTCTGTTGTATACGTTCTGCGCATATGCACTGATTCGCGTGTATGGACACGACGTGATCTCCGTCGCAACGCAATCGCCCGCCACCATGTTTCAGAATGCCTTCGACAAGTTCGTCAGTGCGCGGATGCGCACGCCGGTCGCGATCCTGGTTTTGACCTCGGCGTTTGCGTCCAGCTTGTCCATTCATAACGTGCTGACGCGTTATCTTCACAACCTCGGCATCGACGGCGCATTTCCGCAGTACCTGAGTGCGATCCATCCGAAGCATTTGTCACCGCACCGCTCGTCCGTTACGGTTTCGACGCTGACGCTGCTTGTTCTTCTGCCGTTCATCGTGACCGGGGCCCAACCGGAATTGCTTTACGGTCGACTGTCTGGCGTCGGTACCGCAGGAGGACTGATCCTTATGACCGTCGTGAATGTTTCATGTCTCGTCTGGTATTTCCGCGAGGGGCGGTTCATCGGTGCAGGCGTTTTCAAAGCGTGTGTTGCGCCCGGCATCTCCGCAGTCCTGTTTGTTGCGCTCGTCGTCCTCGTTGGCAAGCACTTCGAGCTTCTCGTTGGCGGCGAACCGGGCCAAAGCACGTGGATGCTCTATAGCCTGTGCGCAGTGCAGATTTTCGGGATGGCATTGGCCGTTTATTTCAGGAAGGCCAAGCCGGAAGTGTTCCGGCGGTTGGGGCGCAATCCTGACGTCGAGCCGCGAGATGGCGGCACGGACGACGAGGCCGTTCTCGCCGTCACCCAATGACATATCCATGCTTCGGATGTGAATCTCGATAGCTTCGGCTTCAGTCGCGAAGCAACTCGGCATCCGATTCATCTCCGTTTCAAGAGACCAGTCCAGGTACGTTCATGCGCATCATTAATCCATCCATTGCTGTCGTGGGAAGCGGACCGTCCGGGTGCTACCTGGCTCAGTCGTTGATAAAGGTTTGGCCGGATTCCGCAGTGTCGGTGTTTGAATCGGAGCCGGTACCATTCGGTCTGTTGCGTTACGGCATCGCGGCCGATCATCAGGGTTCGAAATCCGTGGCGATGCAGTTCGATCGGTTGTTTAGACGCGATGGGGTCAATTTTTTCGGGAATGTAACTATCGGAAAAGACCTGTCGTTTGAGCGATTGACAGAGAGTTTCGACATTGTGGCGCTCGCGACTGGTTTGGCAACGGATTCGGTTCTTCCGGTTCCACAACACCCGAAAGCAAACGTCGTTGGGGCGGGCGAAATACTGCGGGCGCTGAACGGCTATCCCGAGCCTCGGTTGCCCCATGACAGAGGGCGATTTTGCTCCTTGGGTGAATCGTTGGCGATCGTCGGGCACGGGAACGTCGCCATAGACGTTGCCCGGTTGCTGGCCAAACGCATCGAGCAATTCGATAACTCCGATATCGACGACGAGCGGCTATCGATGCTTCGCTCGAATCGTCTCGAGCGGATTCACCTCGTCGGAAGATCCAGCGCAGGCGACGCGAAATTTGACCTTGCCATGCTGCGTGAACTCTGTGATCTGGGGCATGTAAAGGTATCTGCATCGGGTCTTTCGAACGACGATCAGAGCGAAAAGGCACAAGTGCTGCGGAATGCCGCGAGACGCATCGTATCTGCCAAACCGCTGGTGGAAATTGTTTTCCACTTCGAATGTACGCCGGTGCAGGTCGACGCACTGCTGACGAAAAGTGTTTTGCGCGGACACTCGAAAGCGGAAGGTATCGTGAGCTTTCACGTTGACACGATCGTTACTGCCATTGGTTTTACGAACGAGGTCGGCGATATCGGCGCTCGATGCGGGCCGTGGCGTGCGTTGAATGTATTCGAGGTCGGTTGGGCGAAGAACGGCGGAAAGGGCGGGGTTGCCGCGAATCGCAGAGACGCACAAGCCGTGGCCGCGCAGATCGTTGCGATGGTGCAAGACGGAGCGCTGCCGATCGGCCGACCTGGACTGGCCGCGCTCGGAGACCAGTTTCCAACCGATTTCGTGAATTACGCCGGCTGGCTGGAGGTGGACCGGTATGAACGGGATGCGGCGGGGCCGAACAGGCTCCGCAAGAAAATTGCAGATCGCAGGCGCCTGCTGGAAGTTGCAAGGCAGGTCGTGAGCGTGGGGTAATCGTCTAAATATGAGCAAAAGAAATGAATGCATCAATTCTGATTCTGTTTGGCACGGAGAGCGGTAACGCAGAGATGGTTGCCGACGATATTGCGATGTGCTTCGCGGAGAAGGATATGCCGAGCGTCGTCAAATCGATGGCGGATCAAGCAGTGGACGAACTGGAGGCTGTCAGTTTCGCGATCGTTGTTACTTCTACGTACGGCGAGGGCGATATGCCGGAGACGACCGAGCCGTTCTATCGCGCGCTCGTCGCGAAGCGTCCCGATCTGGCTTCGATGAGATTTGCCGCGTTTGGGCTCGGGGATTCCAGCTACGAGAATTACAACCGTGCAATCGATCTATTGACTGAGATGCTCGCTTCGTGCGGCGCCACGCAAATTGGCGAAACGGGACGACACAATGCATCGAAGGGCATGCCTGCAAACCAGGTGGCGGTGGCATGGTCCCAAGGCATCCTTTCGATTTTGGGCAAATAAGGTGGTTTCGATGAAAAATCAAACGGACGATTTCATGAGCGATCCTTACCTTCCGTGGGCGGACCTCGCATTTCGCGACAACCCGTATCCGTGGTATGAGCGATTGCAACGCGAGGCACCGGTGTATCGGATTAGCGAACGTGAGTTCGTCGTCTCGAAGTATTCCGACTATGTGGAGTTTGCCAAGCATCCGGCGATGAGCATGGAGGAGCCGAACTGGGTGAAACCCCATCCGTGGCACGTGTTCAAGGAAAGTGTGCTGTTCTACGATCCGCCACGGCAGACGCTATTGCGGCGGCACTTCAACAAGTGGTTCACGCCGAAGATGGTCGCGGAGTGGGCGAAGCATACAAAGGCGCTTGTGAGCGACGCGCTGGACAATATCGCGCAAGATGGCATTGTCGAGGCCCATCACACTATTTGTGTCGTACCCACGCACGTCACGATGTGCCGCATCTTCGACATACCGGAAGACGACATCGAAGGTGTGATAGAGAACGGATTGCGTATTGTCATGGCTCAGTCTCCGGCTTCAACGAAGGCGCAGCTGGACGATGCGGTAGAGGGCTTCAAGTATCTGTTCGACCGGTGCAACGCGTTTGTTGCCGAGAAGCGCCGAAATCCTGGAAACGGTCTTGCGGACGCGCTAATCGAGGCACAAGCGCGAGGCGAACTATCCGAGGCTGAAGTCGTCCAGGCCATGGTCAATTTTTTCTTCTCCGGTGCACCTAATCCGGCTTACGTGCTCGCGTCGACGTTGGAGCATTTCACGCGCGAGCCTGAACTCTTCGACCTCTACAAAGCCGATCGCGAAAGCCGCCAGGCGATGATCAACGAATTCTTGCGTCTGTATCCGCCAGAGATGTCCTTCACTCGGTACAACAAAGCCGCAGTTACGATCAGAGGCACGGTGATCCCGGAAAATAGCGTCATTCGCTTCATGACTGCGGCGGTCAATCGGGATCCTGATGTGTTCGAGGATCCGAACACATTCGACCATACTCGTTCGATGCGTGAAAGCCAGATGCTGTCGTTCGGCATCGGAACACACAGCTGTGCGGGGCAATTGATCAGCCGCGTCGAGATCGAGGTGATCTTGTCAGCCATAGCGGAACGCTATTCACGCGTGGAGCTCGCCGGCTCTCCCGCGGTTCAGCACGACGATCGAATTCGCAACTATTTGACTTTGCCGTTGCGCTTTTCCTGAAGCGACCGAGGACGGGAAACGGGGGATGCTCGCTGATCGGGGGTATTCCGGATTAGCGCTCAAGGAGCGTCTCGCGAGCAACAACTGCTCGGGGCGCTCCCTTCATTCCGCTATCGGCGACTCGCCCGGTGTCGTCATGCGCACGCTGTCGACCGTATCGTCCGTTGCTTCCATCATTCCACATCCGCGCTCCGATAGCATGCCTTCCAAAAGCCGCTCGTCCGGGAAGTTTCCCGGCGATGTCCCAACCTCACGACATCAATGGTTCGCCGTATTTGCCGTCGCGGTCAGCGCATTTGCGTTCGTCACTTGCGAATTTCTACCGGTCGGCCTTCTGGCGCACATCGCTCTGGATCTGCATGTCACGTCCGGGACGGCAGGCTTGATGATGACTTTGCCCGGCGTGATGGCTGCCTTGGCCGCGCCGACCTCGGTGGTTGTTGCTGGAAAATGGGATCGCAGGTACATACTTTTGATATTAACCGGATTGCTGACGTGCTCAAGCTTCGTCAGTGCGTACTCGACGAACTTCACGACGATGCTTGCCGGCAGGGCACTGTTGGGGATCGCATTGGGAGGGTTCTGGACGCTCGCGACCGCGGCGGCGGGGCGCATGGTGCAAGCCCGGTATACGGCGCGTGCGATCGCATGCATCCTGGGCGGGGTTGCATCGGCTACTGTCATTGGTGTGCCGCTCGGGACACTGATCGCTACGCTGGCGTCCTGGCGGGAATCGTTCGTTGCGACCGGTGTCCTCGCAACGGTAGCGCTTTTTGCGCAGGTCGCCTTCGTGCCGAAGCTGACGGCTGAAACCACCGTGGGCGTTCAGGACTTCATTTCGCTGCTGCGCCGGCCGCACGTGCGTCTGAGCCTGATGATGGTGGCGTTCGTATTCGGCGCGCATTTTTCCACCTATACGTACCTGGAACCTCGTCTCGGAGAGGACTTTTCGGTATCGGAGATTTCAAGCCTGCTGATGGTGTTTGGTATTGTCGGCTTCATGTCGAACGTGACGCTTTCGGCGGTGATGGATGGCCACGTGAAAGTCGCCACCGCGATCGCGACGGCTCTGCTGTTCTTCGCATTGTTGCTGATGGTGGTACTGGATCACGCGCGAATCGGCGAGGCGGCAGCATTGTCGCTCTGGGGCGTTGCGTTCGGTGCAATCCCGTTGTGCTTCAGCATCTGGACTCAGCACGATGCCGCTGACTGCCCCGAAGTCGGTTCGGCGCTCTTCATTTGCGTTGTTCAAGTCGCCATCGCGATTGGGTCCGCCGTGGGAGGGCTGATCGTCGATCATATGGGCATACGAGCAGATTTCTCTATCGGATGTATTTCCTCCGTGCTCGGGTTGGTGATCCTATGCACACTGAAAGCCCCATCGTGCGGGCAGCTGGCGTTTTTGCCTGCTACGGGTGGAACCATAGTCGGCCAACATCCTGACTCGTCACATCGAGATAGCCCCTTAGTCTCTGAATGACCGCCATCCAATCCAGCGATTCGCCTAACCTTTTCACGCTTCAGATCGCGGTCTGGAGTTGATGGGATCGTGCGACACGGTGTCCCCACTGCAACCGGGCAGGACGTACTTGTCGCGATCGCGGAATACGAACTCGCCGCCATCGTGACCGTTATGAAAGTCATTGAGTCACGAACACGTGCAGCGTTGAAAGACCATCACGGTTCGAAGCGAAGCCTCGCTTCTCGGCCTGCGCCCCCCGGATGCTGATCGCCAGCCCTTTGCAACGTCATTGACGTGCCACGTAGCGACCGCCGCAGCGCGTGGAGTTGCTGCAGCTTCGACGTCGGCATGCGTCTTCATGCTGCAGCGCACTCACGCGTAAACACGGAGTTTTGCGTCTTGCAAAGCTGTGTATAGTGTGCGCAAAGAATATAAATATGCACAAAAAAGCATCTTAGGCATTTCTTGTGCGCATTGGCGACTTCGTAAACGATATGGAGGAGACGACGGTGAAAAGGTGGGTCATTACGTCAATTGCCTGCGCGACAGCGGGTCTGGGCCCGGTATCGTGTGCCTATGGGCAAAGCAGCGTGACGCTCTGGGGCTTGCTCGATGCAGGTGTGTCATACATCAGCAATACGTCGGGCCACCCTGCATGGCGGCTCGACGACGGCATCGCGTTGCCCAACCTGCTGGGATTTCGCGGGACCGAGGATCTCGGTGGCGGCACCCGCGCGGTGTTCCAGCTGGTGACGCAGTTCACGCTGCAGGGCAATCTCGTCGCTCAGAAGAGCAACGGGAGCGGTACCGGAACCGGGCTTTTCGCGCGCAATGCATGGGTCGGCCTCGACAACACGCGCTTCGGCAGGCTCACGCTCGGACGCCAGTACGACTTCATGGTCGACACGCTGTTCGCCGATGTCGGGGCCGATATGGCGATGTATGGCGGCGGATTCTACGGCTTCCGGGATGGTCCGTTTGCGAAGCTCGGCATTCCCGATTCTCCGCCGAACGAGGCGTTCGACTTCGACCGCATGAACGGCGACACGCCTCTTGGCAACGCGGTCAAGTACACGAGTCCGTTGCTGGGAGGATTCCGGTTCGGCGGAATGTACGCATTCGGCGGCGTGGCCGGGGATTTCCGCCAAAACAGCGCGGAAAGCTTTGGTGCCAGCTACAGTGCTGGCGCGTTTGCATTCGGCGCGGCCTATACCGACGTGCGTTATGCGTCATTGCTCGGCGACAGCATCAGGAACTACGGGCTCGGCGCGAAATATCGCGGCGACAAGCTGCTGCTGACGGCGCTGTTCACTGACACGCGCAATACGCACAACGGCGCGGTTGTCAACGCGGCGGAGGTCGGCGCACTGTATCAGTTCACGCCGGCGTTCTCGACGAGCCTCGCCTACACCTACATGTGGGGGAACGAGGTTGTTGACCGTAATCACGCCCATCAATGGGGGGCCGTTGCGAAGTACCATCTGTCGAAGCGGACGGCCGTCTATCTGCAATCGGTGTATCAGCTGACGAACGGGGGCGCGAATGCATCGATCAACGGGACGTTCGGCCCGTCGAGCAGTCGCTCGCAGTTCATCGGCCGGATCGGCATGCAAACGATGTTCTGATTGATCCGTGCGACGGCGGCGGGAGTCGTCGTCGCAATGGGGTGCATTCGCAGACGCAGTATCGGGGCACTGCGCGCGACTTACTGCACCGATGCCAATTGCCGTTCCAGTGCGGCGGCAACACGCGTCAACGTCCCTTCGATATGCTTGCGCAGCAATTTCGCTGCCTTGTCCTTTTCCCGTCCGATCGCCGCTTTCATCAGCGCCTCGTGTTCCGCGCCCTTGTGGCGTTCCTCCGTCCGATGGAGTGCCGAGTAGCGCCGATAGCGTTCGGCGCGGTCGAACAGCGATCCGACCATGTTCAGCAGCAGCGGGCTCGGCGTCGCGGACAGCAACGCCATATGGTAGGCGCGATGGCGCTCCGACCAGTCGTCGTCGAGGGCCACCGGGCCGGTACCCATTCGCTTTTCGGCGAGGCTCAGCCGATGGAACGCCGTCAGCACGGCAACTTCCCAGTCGTCGTCGCCATACTCGATGGAATCCATCAGCGCTTCGTGTTCAAGCAGGATGCGCAGGCGCGTGATGTCCTTGAAGTCGTCGATACTGATCGGTGCGACCCAGAAGCCGCGATTCTCGGTCGCCTGCACGATTCCGTCCTGCGCGAGGCGGTTCAGTGCTTCGCGAATCGGCGAACTGCTGAGACCGTAGGTCTTCGACAGACTCTCGACTTTCAGGCGCGTGCCTGGCTCCAGTTCACACCGGATGATCGAGGTTTTCATCCGCGCGAAAGCAACATCGATGAGCGGGGCACCGTTGGAGGCAGGTGTCGAATCCATGGCGTGGCATTCCGGATTTTCAATGCGGTAATTTTATGCGCAAAGATAGCTTCTATGCAAGATTGAGTCAGAAGGCTCGTTGGACAAAAAAAAGCGCTCGGGCAAAGCACCGAGCGCTGAAGGCTGTTACATGATGCGCGTTCCGGATCAAAGGCTCGTCGCCGGCGCGTCATGTGCTTGCGAGCCCTTTGCCGCCAGCGCGCCGGCGAGTTCGTCGAGCAGCGCAAGCGCTTCCCGTGATTCACGACAACCACCGTACACATAGTGGTCGGGGCGGGCGAGGACCGCACGGCAATCGTGCTGGGCCATCCAGCCGGTCAACACGCCATTGACGTCCTGATACGTATCCGGCGAAGCGTCGGGCGCGAGCGCGTCGGGCCCGATCGCGACGAACTGGATCGCCAGATGCTGCAGGCGATCGCATGCCTGCCGAAGTTGCGCGACGATCAAGGCATCGGTACGTGCGTCCACTGCGAGCCGGAAGGTCGCGCCGGTCACGTCGTCGAGCAGGCGCTCGTCGCCGGCTGACGTCCGCACGCGTGGCTGCGGAAACAGCAGCCCGCGTGGCCCGTCGCTCGAAGCGGACAGAAAGCCATCGCTCAACCCCGGAATCAACGATTGCCGGACCGTTCCACCAGGATTGGCGGCCATCTCCGCATGCAAGCGCTCGTCGCGCGCGCTGGCCGCGACGGGATCGCGTTCACAGATCAGCTTGCCCAGTTCCTTTGTCACGAGTGTCGTGCGCTTGACGTGCGGCAACCGTTCAGCCTGATAACTGTCGAGCAGTGCCGTGCCGGCCTTACCGCGCGAAACCATCGCGAGCTTCCAGACGAGATTGGATGCATCCCGGATGCCTTGACACATTCCCTGCGCGAGAAACGGCGGCGTCATATGCGCCGCGTCACCGAGGAAGAATATCCGGTCCGCTCGCCAGCGGCGCAGCACCAGTGCGTGAAACCGGTAGGCGGACGCACGCCAGATCTCGTACTCGTCGTCGGCGAGCCAGCGCGAAATCAGTTTCTTCACGAACTCGGGACGGCAGGCCTCGGCGGGTGTCTCGTCCGGATTGATCATGAACTCCCAGCGGCGGCAGTGGCCGGGTCCGACGACGAACGTCGACGGGCGCGCGATCTCGCAATACTGCACGTTGGTTGCCGGCAGGCTCTCGCCGGCACCGTCTTTGAGCATCACGTCGACGACGAGCCATGGCTCGTCGAAGTCGAGATCCTCCATGTCCAGGCCGAGCCGCGTACGGATCGGGCTCGTTCCTCCATCGCAGGCCAGCACATGGCCTGCGGTGAACGTGCGTTGCTCGCCCGACGCCAGCGAGATCGTCACGGATGCGGCATCGTCGTGTGATTCGACCGCGGTCGCTTCCGCACCGAGCTCGACCCTGACCGACGGGTAGCCGGCAAGATTGTCGCGCAGGATCCCTTCGATTTGCGGCTGCATGAACACGTAATTCGGCGCCCAGCCGAGCTGGTACGGCGGGGCTGCCGCGTCGATGCGGCGGATCACCCGCGTGTCGGTCGTCCGGTATTCGGACGGGCGGTACGGCATCACGTATTGCGCGATTCTGTCTGCGATCCCGAGGTTGGCTAGGATCCGCATGATTTCCTGGTCGAATCCCATTGCCCGCGGCTTGTCGTAGACAGTCAACGACTTGTCGACGACCAGCGCGCGCAGGCCGGCCTGACCGGCCAGGTTGGCGGCGACTGCACCGACCGGGCCGAGACCGACGATGATCAAATCGAAGTCCACATCTCCTCCATGTTCATATTCGTTCCACCAGAGCCGACCACGTTTGCCCGGCGGTGCGGGCGGGTCCACCGGACCGTCGCCCGACTAATCTCAGTATGCCTTCGTGTAGGCGGTCTTGACGGTCGTGAAGAATTCGGCGGCGTATCGGCCTTGCTCGCGCGGGCCGTAGCTCGACGACTTCGTGCCACCGAACGGCACGTGATAGTCGACGCCCGCGGTGGGCACGTTGACCATCACCATCCCGCTGCGCATGTGTTGCCTGAAATGCGCCGCATATTTCAGGGACGTCGTACAGATGCCGGCTGACAACCCGAACTCGCTGTCGTTCGCGATCTCCAGCGCCTCGTCGTAGTCCTTCGCCGGAATAGCGCACGCGATCGGGCCGAAGATCTCCTCGCGCGCGATGCGCATCTTCGGCGCCGCGTCGGAGAACAGCGCCGGCGTCAGAAAATGGCCTCGTGTGCTGCGGGAGACGGTCGTACCGCCGCAGATCAGCGTCGCCCCTTCATTCCTGCCGATTTCCACGTACGCTTCATCCAGTCGCAGTTGCTCGCTGTCGACAACGGGCCCGATTTGCGTGTCGACATCGAGCGCATGCCCGACGCGGAGCTGCTCGAGCGCTTCCGCGACACGGGCGATGAAGCGCGGATAGATGCCTTTCTGCACGATGAAACGGGATGACGCGGTGCAGCGCTGCCCGGTCGAGTAATAGGCGCCCTGTATCGCACAGTCGACGGCGACGTCGAGGTCCGCGTCGTCGAGGACGACGAGCGGATTCTTGCCGCCCATCTCGAGCTGCATCCGCTTGAACTGGCGCGCGCCCTGCAGCAGCAGGTTCCGTCCGGTATCGACGGATCCGGTGAACGAGATCGCGTGGATTTTCGGCGAGGCGACCATCGCGTTGCCGACGACACTTCCGCGCCCCATCACGAGATTGAATGTGCCGGGCGGAATGCCGCTGCGGTGGATGATGTCCGCGAGCGCCCACGCGGATCCCGGGACGAGGTCCGCCGGCTTGAAGACGACGCTGTTGCCGTGCGCCAGTGCCGGCGCGATCTTCCAGGCCGGAATGGCCATCGGGAAGTTCCACGGCGTGATGATGCCGACGACACCGACCGGCTCGCGCGTGATACTGACGTCGACGATCGGCCTGACCGACGACAGGTATTCGCCGCCCGAGCGCACCGCTTCGGCGGCGTGGAACTTGAATATCTGCCCGGCACGCGCGACTTCGGCAATGCCCTCGGCAAGCGTCTTGCCTTCTTCACGCGACAGCAGCGTACCGAGTTCCGTCTGTCGCGAGAGCAATTCGCTGCCGATCGCGTCGAGTGCATTCGCTCTGGCCTGGATGCCGCTGTCCCGCCAGCCGCGTTGAGCGTCGCTAGCGGCGTCGATTGCCTCGTGTGCCTGCTCGACATCCGCGTGCGCATAGTCGCCGATCGCGTCGTCGAGATCGGACGGATTGATGTTGCGGCGTGAAGTGGCGCCGGTGCGCCACGACCCGCCAATCAGATTGCACTTCATGACCAGTGATCTCCCCCATTTTTGCAGGGTGGCGTCCGCCTGCCGTCGAACGCGGCGGACGCTGCGGATTGGTATGTCTATTCGTCGAACGCGGTGCGCTGGGCGGCGATGCGTTCGCGCATTGCCGCGATCCATGCGTCGCGCGTCAGGAAGCCCGGGCGGCGCACGCACATCGCTTCCGTCCGTCTCAGGACTTCAGCGCTCGGGAGATCGAGATCGAGCGGCTCGCGACAAGGCTGCGCGGTGAAGAACGGGCTGTCGACGTAGAGTTCGATCGGATTGCCTTCAGGATCCTTGAAATAGATCGACCACGCGTTGCCGTGATCGACTTGCTCGATACTGGCGACGCCCGCGCGTTTCGCGCGTTGGTAATACGTCCGCAGATCGTCCAGCGAATCGAGCAGGAAGGAAAGCTGGTTGACCGGGTTGAAGGGGAGGTTGGTGGGCTTTCCATCGAACAACACGAGCTGGTGATGGATTTCCGGATCCTGCGTCATGAAGTACAGATTGTGTCCGGTCGACGCGACACCCTTGTCGCTGATCACGAACCCGAGTGCCTTGCGGTAATAGTCGACCATCCGGTCGAGGTCGCTGCAGAAGATTCCGCAGTGGGTGAACTGAATTTTCGGCAGTGCTGCCATGATCGTCTCCTGATTGTTCGAGTATCGCTCACGCTTCGTCGGCCACCGGGTTCGACAGCGTGCCGACCCCCGGAATCACCACGTCGAAAGTGTCGCCAGGCTTCAGGAACACCGGCGGCTGGCGCTTGAAGCCGATCCCGCTCGGGGTGCCGGTCGCGAGGATGTCGCCCGGCTGCCAGTCGAGCGCCTGCGATACGTATGCGATCAGGGCCGGAATGTCGAAGGCGAGTTCGGACAGCTTGCCGATCTGCATCTGTTCGCCATTCAACAGACCGTGTACCGAGAGTTCACGGTAGTCCGGAATTTCGTCGGTCGTGACGAGCCACGGGCCGAGCGCGCCGGTACCGCGGAAATTCTTGCCCATCCCGTATTGGTGCGTATGGAACTGCCAATCACGGACGCTGGCGTCGTTGAAGCACGTATAGCCGGCAACATGGCTCATCGCGTCTTCCGGTGCGATATGCGAACCGCCGCGGCCGATGACGACCGCGAGTTCGGCCTCGAAATCGAAACTGTCCGAAATGGTCGGACGAATCAGCGGTGCACCGTGCGGCAACAGGGTTTCCGCGTAACGATGGAAGATGACAGGGTACTTGCCGACCGTGCGCCCGGCTTCCGCTGCGTGCGCGACATAGTTGATGCCGACGCAGATGATCTTGTTCGGGCGTGGAATGACCGGCTCGAGTTCGACATCGGTCAACGGGAAATCCGCGGCCGCGGCCGCGGCGACGAGCCGGCGTGCTTCGTCCAGTGCCGCGTCATCCGCGAGCAGTGAAGCGAGATCGGCCAGCGCCGGCATGCGCGACGCGAGATCGACGATCCCTTGTTCCTTGATTGCACCGAAAGCGGCCTTGCCGGCCCGGCGATACGACACGAGTTTCATTGCTCCTCCGTTTGGGCATAAAACATGTTTTTATGCATATTACATCGGAATGGATATAATGCAAGCACGGGAGCACAAACTGGCTCCCGGCGATCCGAACAATTTTCGTGGAGCAGAAAGATGCCGCTGGTCAATGTCAGAAAGATCAAGCTCGACCTGGAGGAGGTCTGGCACGAAGGGGGAGAGCGCGTGAGCGAGCCGCTGCGGGTTGCGGTCGCGACTGCCGTCGTCGCGAATCCGTATGCGGGGCGGTACGAGCCTGACCTGTTGCCGTTCATGCAAGCGCTGCGCGAACTCGGGCATGACCTGTCGTCACGCGTCGTGGCGCTGCTCGGCGGCGTGGAGAACGTCGAGGCATACGGAAAGGGCGCGATCGTCGGCGAGGATGGCGAACTCGAGCATGGCGCCGTATGGCACGAAGCCGGCGGCTGGGCGATGCGGGAATCGCTGGGCCAGCCGAAGGCAATGGTGCCATCGGCCAAGACGATCGGCGGCGTTGGTACGCGCCTGATGGTACCGCTGGGCCATATTCAGGCGTCTTATGTCCGCAGTCACTATGGCACGTGCGAGGTGACCGTCTGGGATGGCCCGCGCCGCAACGAGATCGCGTTCGCACTCGCGATGGCGACGGGCGGGCGCGTGCATGCGCGACTGGGCGGCCTCGCGGCGTCGGACGTCAAGGGTCTCGACGGCCTGCGATGAAGTTTAGGCGGAATTGGTATTTTTGTGCATAAAAATTGATATCATGCATTTAGCCTGGCTTGAGTCGCAGACAGATGACCGGGCCGGTGAATGTGTGTTGTGAATACACGAAGAGTGACAGACAGGAGACAGACATGACGAAGATGATGCGAGTAGCACGGATGCACGATGTCGGCGCACCGATGGTGGTGGAGGATATTCCGGTGCCGTCGCCGCGGCCGACCGACGTGCTGGTGAGAGTCAAGGCATGTGGCATCGTGCCCAACCTCGGCAACGTGCTGAGCAACTGGCAGAAATGGTTTCCCCACCTGCCGCTTCCCCGGCTGCCGGCGATTTTCGGTCTCGACGCGACGGGTGTGATCGAGGAAGTCGGCAGTCAGGTCCACGCATTCAACGTGGGGGACCGCGTCTACGTGAATCCGGCGCGCTATTGCGGCGGTTGCCGCGCGTGCCGCTCGGGTGATACCACGGCCTGTCCGTACTACACATTCAATGGCTATTTCGGGTTCAGCCAGCGATCGCAGGCCATCTTCGACGACTATCCGTACGGCGGGCTGTGCGAGTTCATGACCGCGCCGCAATACAGCCTGGTCAAGATACCCGACAACCTGAGCCATGAGACCGCAGCGCGCTTCGGCTATCTTGGCACCGCCTATCGTGCGCTGAAGAAGGCGGAAGTCGGGCCGAGCAGCACGATCCTGATCAACGGCATCAGCGGGACGCTCGGTATCGGGGTTGCACTGTTCGGGCTCGCACTTGGCGCGCGGAAGATTCTCGGTACCGCACGCAACAAAGAGTTGCTTCAGCGCGTGAAGGCGATTGCGCCGGATCGCATCGAGATTCTGGCGCTCGATGACGAGCCGGTCGACGCATGGGCGGCGCGCATCACGCGCGGGGAAGGTGTCGATGCGGTGATTGATGCGCTCGGACCGGGCGCGCCGCATACGACGCTGCAAGAATCGCTTAAGACGCTGCGCCGTGGCGGCCATCTCGTCAATATCGGCGCGGTTGCCGGCGACGTGCCGGTCAATCTTCACTACATGATGGACAATGACCAGCGCCTGAGCGGCTCCGCCTGGTTCACGGCCGGGCAAGGACAGGAAATGGCGGACATGGTCGAATCCGGCGTCGTCGATCTGTCGGTCTTCGAACACTGCACGTTCAAGCTGGAGGACATCAATGTCGCGCTGGGCGGGATTGAGAACCGCAACGGCGGCTTCAGCAACTACGTGATCTGTCCGTAACGCACATCGGCGACACTTCTGCACCACAACGGCGCCGGGGTGTCGTCGGCCGAAAGCGTTTCCTTTCAGCGAGGCAACTCATGCACATTCGACGCGTGGTGACCGGCCGCAATCCGCACGGCCGGTCCGTCGTGGTTTCCGATGGCCCGACACCCCGAACTGTTCTGTTCGACTCCATTCCCGGGCATGCATTCGCGCAGGTGTGGACGACTGCGGCTTCTCCGTCGCTGGCGACGGCGGCCGATCCGACGATCGGAAAAGACACCCTGATTCCGCCGGCCGGCGCGACCAGTCTCCTGGTCGTAACCTTTCCGCCGGATCAGGTCATGGCGGCTCCACAGTTCGATCCCGCAGCGGCGGCAAACGAATGTGTCGCGCGCATGCCGGATCTCGCAGCGACGTTCGAGCCTGACCATCCAGGCATGCATGCGACCGAAACGGTCGACTATGCGATCGTGCTGTCGGGCGAGATCTGGCTGGAACTCGACGACGGGCAGGCGACGCGGCTCGGGCCGATGGATGTCGTCGTGCAGAACGGCACGCGCCACGCATGGCGCAACAAGGGGAACAGCCCGGCGACCGTGGCGTTTTTCATGGTCGGTGCGACGCGCACATGATGCGCACGCATGGTCTTTCGATGGTCGATCTGGAGGAAAAAGGAATGAGCGAGCCGCTCGATACCCGCGCGCGCCAGCAGCTATTTACCGACGCACGCAGCCAGAACGCGTGGTTGGACCGAGTGGTGCCCGATGCGGTGCTGCGTGACCTGTACGAACTGACCCGATGGGGCCCGACGAGCATGAACTGCTCGCCGATGCGCGTCGTGTTCGTGCGGTCGCTGCCGGCGCGCGAAAAGTTGTTGTCGGCTGTTTTTACGGGGAACGCCGAGAAAGTGCGTACCGCGCCGGTCGTTGCGATCATTGCGCAGGATGTGGCGTTCTATACGCAGCTCGACAAGCTGTTTCCGCATCGGCCGGGTGCAGGGAAGATGTTCATCGAGCAACCGGAACTGGCACGAGATACATGCTTTCGCAACAGCTCGCTGCAGGGTGGCTATTTCATCATGGCGGCGCGCACGCTTGGTCTCGACTGCGGGCCGCTTTCTGGATTCGACGCGGCCAGAGTCGATCAGTTGTTCTTCGAAGGCACGGCATTGCGCGTGAACTTTCTTTGCTGCCTCGGGTATGGCGATTCGGGCGGACTGTTTCCCCGCAGCCCGCGGCTCGATTTCGACGAGGCATGCGAGATTCTGTAGGTCATCCGCGCGGCGATCGGTTATCCGGGCCGCGCTTGCTCATGCGATCGACACCATCGCGATAGTCTTACTGTGTCAATAAATTCATGCCATTATAGGAACTTCTTCATCCATGACGTGAGGAATGATGGACTGGGAGACGTCATTCGAGGCGTATCTGGAACATTTGTGTGAAGCGCTTGGGCATAGCGACCGCGAGTCAGGATTGAGAGGCTATTGCCAAGGGCTGATGCTGCCAATTCGGCGCAAGAGCGTCGAGCCGCTGGCGGCACATCTGGAACCGGAGCATGTGAGCGCGCGGCACCAGTCGCTACATCATTTCGTGGCGAAGTCGGAATGGTCCGATACGGCGCTGCTCGAGCAGGTGAGGCGCTGGGTGCTGCCGCACATGGACCCGGCTGGCGGGTTGTACTGGATTATCGACGACACGGGATTTCCCAAGAAGGGTAAGCATTCGGTCGGCGTGGCACGGCAATACTGCGGTCAGCTGGGCAAGCAGGACAACTGCCAGGTTGCGGTGAGCCTGTCGGTGGCGACGGAAGACGCGAGCCTACCGGTGTCGTATCGACTGTATCTGCCGCGTGAATGGAGCGACGATGCCGTGCGACGACAGAAAGCCGGCGTGCCCGAGGAAATCGAGTTTGCAACCAAACCAGAGATTGCGACCGGGCAGTTGCGCGACGCACGGCAAAGCGGCGCGCCCGACGGTATCGTGTTGGCCGATGCGGGCTATGGAGACGACACTTCATTTCGGGAGGCCGTCAGCGAGCTCGGGCTGCAGTATGCGGTGGGCATTCGCTCGAACACGCGCGTCTGGGCGCCGGGCACGGCTCCTCTACCGCCCGAGCCCGCCGCGGGGAAATCGGGCCGGCCACGCAGCTTGTTACGGCGCGCACCGGGGCATGAGCCGATCGGAGTCAAGGATCTGGCCTCGACGCTTGATGCCTCGCGCTATCGCAACGTGATATGGCGCGACGGTACGTGCGCCGCGCTCAGTTCGCGCTTTGCTGCCGTGCGCGTGCGTGCTTCACACCGCGATTACTGGCGCTCCACACTGCGCGATGAGGAATGGCTACTGATCGAATGGCCCGAAGGTGATGCGGAGCCACTCAAGTACTGGCTTTCGACTTTGCCCCCAGACACGCCGCTCGAACGACTGGTTCATGTCGCCAAGATGCGCTGGCGTATCGAGCGGGACTATCAGGATCTCAAGCAGGAGTTCGGCCTGGGACACTTCGAAGGACGTGGCTGGCGTGGATTCCATCACCATGCATCGTTGTGTATTGCTGCCTATGGGTTTCTTGTTGCTCAACGCCTCATTCAAGGCGACAGTAAAAAAAACTCCGCGATCCGCGACCCATTTGCCTTACCCTCGGATTACGTGCCACGCGGGTCCCCAGCGCATGCAGCGCCACGTGGCTGATTCCATCACCACGCTGCGCTGGCGTATCGCTGCATACATCACGCGCCGGCTCGAGCGATGTCCGTTTTGTTCAGCATCCAATGCTGATTTATTGACACAGTAAGAATAGTAGCGTGTAGCGAATTCCGTGCCGGGTGCGGCGGCGAAGCCGGTCAGTCACCCATGCGCTTCAGTGGACGCGCACACTCGCGAAACGCCGTTTCGATCAGATGCAGTCACGGTGCGGGCCGGTGATGTCGCGCGCCGCGTGATTGAGCCATGTGCGCAATGTTCTCGTTGTATCGTCGCGCTTCGCCGCTCAGCCATTCCCGAAACGCAGCCAGCATCGAGCTTTCCGTCTTGGCTTCCGGGTAGATCAGGAAGTACGACTTCCCGGTCGGATGTTCGTAGCGACCGACCTGCACCAGCGTCCCGCGCGATAGTTCGTCTTCGACGAGCAGTCGAGGAATCAGTGCGATTCCGATTCCGCTCGATGCCGCTTCGGCCAGCATCGAGAACAATTCATACCGCGGTCCGGACAGGTCGCCTTCCATTTCGAGTCCTTGCGCCGCGAACCACTCGCGCCATGCGTACGGTCGCGTACTTTGCTGAAGTAACCGATAGCGCCGCCAATCCGCCCGAGTCGGCTGGATGCGCGACGCGACCAGTTTCGGGCTGGCGACCGCGATCACGCTTTCCTGCATCAGCAAATCGCCGGCCGTACCGGGCCACGGCGCGGGGCCTGCGTGGAGCGACGCGTCGAACCCTGTCGCATCGAACATGAACGGACGCGGCATGGCGGTCAGATTGACGGTGATGTCCGGATGCGTATCGATGAACGCCGGCATGCGCGGCAGCAGCCAACGGGTTGCGAAGGTCGGCACGGCCGCGAGCTCCAGGGTACCGCCTTTGCCGCCCGTCGCCATCATCTCCAGCGCGTCGTATTCGATCTGATCGAGTCTCGATGCCACACGGCGGCTGTACGCCGCACCGGCTTCGGTCAGTGTCACGCCGCGCCGGGTGCGCCGAAACAGCTTCACGCCAAGAAATGCCTCGAGCACACCGATCTGACGACAGATCGCACTTTGCGTGACGGCGAGTTCGTCCGCCGCTTTCGTGAAGCTCTGGTGGCGAGCGGCGGACTCGAATGCGGACAAGGCCGTTGTGGAGGGGATCGTGCGGCGCATGATGCGTGTCCAGGTGAGTGGCGAGATCGACGAGTGATATTTTTGCACATGTTGGTGAGAACAAATCGTTTGTTTTGACGGTACGTGGCGAATAACGTTGGCGTAACACCTTCACGCTGGCGATCAACAAATGACTAATGAACACAAATCGATTTCGTTTCAGTGGGACGACCCGCTGCTGATGGACCAGCAGCTTGGCGAGGACGAACGCATGGTGCGCGATTCCGCGCACGCGTACTGTCAGGAGCGGCTGGCACCGCGCGTTCTGGATGCGTTTCGTCGCGAGGAGACCGATCGGGCGATCTTTCGCGAATTGGGCGAGCTTGGCCTGCTCGGCATCACGATTCCGGACACCTATGGCGGCGCGGGCAGCAACTACGTCAGCTATGGCCTCGTCGCGCGCGAGGTCGAACGTGTGGATTCCGGCTATCGCTCGATGATGAGCGTGCAATCGTCCCTCGTGATGGTGCCGATCCATGCATTCGGTCATGAAGCGACACGCCAGAAATACTTGCCCAAGCTGGCATCGGGGGAACTGCTCGGCTGCTTCGGCCTGACCGAGCCGAATCACGGTTCCGATCCGGGCGGCATGGCGGCGCGCGCGCGGAAGGTCGACGGCGGCTATCGCCTGACGGGCAGCAAGATGTGGATCACGAACAGCCCGATCGCGGACGTGTTCGTCGTCTGGGCGAAGGACGACGAGGGCGCGATCCGTGGCTTCGTGCTGGAGAAGGGCTGGAAGGGTTTGTCGGCGCCGGCGATTCACGGCAAGGTCGGGCTGCGTGCGTCGATCACCGGCGAGATCGTGATGGACGACGTGTTCTGTCCGGAGGAGAACGCGTTTCCGGAAGTCCGCGGCCTCAAGGGGCCGTTCACCTGCCTGAACAGCGCGCGCTACTGTATCGCGTGGGGTGCGCTCGGCGCTGCCGAGGATTGCTGGCATCGCGCTCGGCAGTACGTGCTCGATCGCAAGCAGTTCGGCCGGCCGCTTGCCGCGAACCAGCTGATCCAGAAGAAGCTTGCGGACATGCAGACCGAGATCACGCTCGGCCTGCAAGGCTGCCTGAGGCTCGGCCGGATGAAGGACGAAGGCACGGCGGCCGTCGAGATCACGTCGATCATGAAGCGGAACTCATGCGGCAAGGCGCTCGACATTGCGCGGGTCGCGCGGGACATGCTGGGCGGAAACGGGATCAGCGACGAATTCGGCATCGCACGGCACCTCGTGAACCTCGAAGTCGTCAACACGTATGAGGGTACGCGCGACATTCATGCGCTGATCCTCGGCCGGGCGATCACCGGCATTGCCGCATTCTGAGCCGCCATGGAAACGATCGCACAGCAAGGCGCATTGGCCGGCCTCCGCGTACTCGATCTGTCGCGGGTGCTGGCCGGACCGTGGGCCGGCCAGCTTCTCGCCGATCTCGGCGCCGATGTCGTCAAGGTCGAGCGGCCGCGGACGGGCGACGACACGCGGGCGTGGGGCCCGCCGTGGCTCCTCGATGAAGACGGACAGTCGACGGGCGAATCGGCGTACTACCTGAGCGCCAATCGCAACAAACGCTCGATCGCGGTCGATCTGAGCCGGCCGGACGGTCAGTCGCTGGTTCGGCAACTCGCGCAGCAGGCCGATATCGTGCTCGAGAATTTCAAGGCCGGTGGCCTTGCCCAGTACGGGCTGGATTACGCGACGCTCAGCGCCGAGAACCCGCGCCTGATCTACTGCTCGATTACCGGGTTCGGGCAGACGGGCCCGTATGCGTCACGTGCCGGTTACGACTTCCTGATACAAGGGATGGGCGGCCTGATGAGCGTGACGGGGCGCGCCGACGGCACGGAAGGTGCCGGCCCGGTGAAGGTCGGCGTCGCGCTGACCGACGTGATGACGGGGCTGTATGCGACCGTTGCCGTGCTGGCCGCCGTTGCCCATCGTGAGCGCACGGGGCGCGGACAACACATCGATCTGGCGCTGCTCGACGTGCAGATCGCCGCGCTCGCAAACCAGGCCGCCAATTACCTGGTCGGCGGCATCGTGCCGCGGCGGATGGGAAACGCACATCCGAACATCGTGCCATACCAGGACTTTCCGACGGCCGATGGCCACATGATCATCGCGGTCGGCAATGACAGCCAGTTCACCAGCCTCTGTGCGGTGCTCGGTCAGCCGCAATGGGCGAGCGATGCACGTTTCTCGACGAATCCTTTACGCGTACAGCATCGCGACGAACTGGTCGCGCTGATTGGCGCAGTGACCACGTGCCGGTCGACCGACGAGTGGGTCATCGCGATGGAGGAGGCGGGCGTGCCGTGCGGGCCGATCAATGGGCTCGACCGGGTATTCGTGGACGAACAGGTCAAGGCGCGCGGCATTCGTATCGAGATGCCGCATGCATCGGCCGGCAGCGTGCCGCTCGTGGCAAATCCGATCCGAATGTCCGATTCGCCGGTCCAGTATCTTCGTCCGCCGCCGCGGCTCGGCGAACAGACCGATGAGATCCTGGGCGCATGGCTGGGACTGAGTCACGACGAGATCGACGCATTGCACGAGCGAAAAATCATCTGACATCATGATTTCGATATGCGATCCTTCACTGGGCCGGGAGGCAATCTGCGAGGCACGGATGGTTGCCGCTGCAACCGCGAACGCGGACGATGCTTCGGTATGGAGATGGTTTGCGGCGATGCTCGAAGAACGGCGCATCCGCTGGCGCTTCATGTTCAACGCGTGGGTTGTTCATGTCGACCGGAAGGAAGTCGCGATCGAATCGAGCTTCTATGAGGCGATCCGATCCGCCAAGTATGAATCGGAAGAGCTTGGCCTTGGCGCACTTTAGTATGAGTTGGATTGCCGCCGCGCCGAATATGGGTAGGATCGTGGGTAGGAAGCCCTCTGCGATCGAGGGAGTCTTACCTGGCGGCCCTGAGCGAGCGATGGTTGGCATCGGCTGCCTTCCGCCCGGCAAGGCTTCCCGGGCATTCCAGCAGCTTCCGAAGGCGTCCTTTAAGTCGCTGATTTCAAATCGGTTTATGGGTGGCGACGTGCTTGCTGCTTCCGCCAGGTTTCCGCACAATTTCTGCCCGATGTATGGGCAGGAAGATGGGTAAGCGGGTAGGAGGGAGTCATGTCAGGACGACAATTACACTGGCTCGGTGCGTTGCGGGTTGCCAAGGAGGTGACTCCGGGCCATTACGCCGACGGTGGTGGTCTCTACATGCAGATCGCGGACAGTGGCGCGCATTCCCGGGTGTTCCGCTTCAGGCTCAACGGATGTGCACGGGAAATGGGCCTCGGACCTGTATCGCGCGTTTCGCTCGGAGAGGCACGGCGGCTGGCCTCGACTTCCCGTGACATGGTCAGGGGATCTGATTGATCCCATCCTCGCGCGGCGTGAACGGCAGCGCCGGCAGTTGCTCGACATCTCGTCGGATTGCGATCTGCACGGCAATCATCAACTCGACACCGGATTCTCTCCGACGATCTTCGCGCCGCGCAGCGTCACAAACCTCTCATCGAGACGCCAGGTGCTACCCGGCTTGCGCCGCACCGCTTTGACACGACGGGCAAAGCCCGCGCCGAATTTGTCGCACCAGCGACGGATTCATCGTTCACGACCACACCGCGCTCGAACAGCAATTCCTCAATGTCGCGCAGGCTCAGGTGGAACCGGAAATACCACCGAACCGCGTGGCTGATGACCGCCGCCGGAAGCCGGCGGTCGTGATAAAGCGATTTGGTCTTCTTCATCACTACGTCTTACCCGGCCACTTCCTCAACGTGACAGCACCCAGCCGACCAATGGAGGTTTTCCCTATGTCATGATCGTAACATCCGCGTGATACGATGATCTCAAGTTATCGGATGATGTTGTGCATCACACAACAACGAGCCTACCTATGTTCGATGAAGCATCTCATTCCGTCATCGCCTGGCCGGGTTACGCGTATGCGTCAAGCGCCCGCGCCCGCAATCCTGGCGTTCCCTTCGATCTGGCGTGGCTCGATTCGCTGCGTGTGAACAGGTCGGCGGTCGAGCAGCGTGTCGCGACGCTCGGCACGCGCCGTTCGGTCAAAAAAGATGCACAGGCCGCGTGGCTACTCAAAGCCATTACGTGCATCGATCTGACCACGCTCTCTGGGGACGACACCGCGGGTCGCGTCGAACGTTTGTGTGCAAAGGCTCGCCGCCCGGTGCGTGACGATCTGCTCGAAGCGCTTGGCATGCCGGCGCAGTCCATCACAACCGGCGCGGTCTGCGTGTATCACCGCTTTGTTGGCACTGCGGTCGCGGCGCTGGCGGGCAGCAGCATTCCGGTCGCGGCAGTGTCCACCGGTTTTCCTGCCGGACTGATTCCGCATCCGCTGAAGCTGAAAGAGATCGAAGCGTCCGTGGCGGATGGCGCCGCCGAGATCGATATCGTGGTGACGCGCGAACACGTGCTGACCGGCAATTGGCAAGCGCTGTACAACGAGATGCGCGACTTCCGCGCTGCGTGTGGCGACGCTCACGTAAAGGCGATTCTCGCCACTGGCGACATCAACACGCTGTCGAACATCGCGAAGGCGTCGATGGTCTGCATGATGGCTGGCGCCGATTTCATCAAGACGTCGACTGGCAAGGAAGGTGTCAACGCGACGCTCGCCGTGTCGCTCGTGATGGTGCGCATGATCCGCGAATACTTCGAGCGCACCGGCATTGAAATCGGCTTCAAGCCGGCCGGCGGCGTGTCGACCGCGAAGTCGGTGCTGGAATACCAGATCCTGATGAAAGAAGAACTAGGAAGGCAGTGGCTCGAACCCGATCTGTTTCGCATCGGTGCATCGAGCCTGCTGGCCGATATCGAGCGGCAACTCGAGCATCACGTGACCGGCCGCTATTCCGCCTTCCATCGTCACGCTCTCGCGTGATCTCGCACAACGAAGACCCCACATGAGCGTAGCTGAATACTTTTCTTCGATGGAATACGGACCCGCCCCGGAAGACGACAAAGCCGCGCGCGCGTGGCTCGCTGAGCATGAGAACGTCTTTGGCCATTTTATCGATGGTGCTTTTCGCGTGCCGACGTCCGGCGACGGTGCCGAAACATTCGAATCCCGCGAGCCGGCGACGGGCCGGGTGCTCGCAAACATCGCGCAAGGCGACAAGGCCGATGTGAATGCAGCGGTCGTCGCCGCACGCAATGCGCAGCCTGGCTGGCAGGCATTGGGCGGCGCGGGCCGTGCGCGGCATCTGTATGCACTTGCCCGGATGGTGCAGCGGCATAGCCGGCTCTTCGCCGTGCTCGAATCGCTGGACAACGGCAAGCCGATCCGCGAGACGCGCGACATCGACATTCCGCTTGTCGCGCGGCACTTTCTGCATCACGCAGGGTGGGCACAACTCCAGGAAAGCGAACTATCGGGTTGGCAACCGCTAGGCGTCATCGGGCAGATCGTGCCTTGGAATTTTCCGCTGCTGATGCTGGCGTGGAAGATCGCGCCAGCACTGGCAACCGGCAATTGCGTGGTGCTGAAGCCCGCTGAATTTACGCCGCTGACGGCACTCCTGTTCGCGGAACTCGCCCATCGCGCGGGGCTGCCTGCGGGCGTGCTCAACGTCGTCACGGGAGACGGCCGTACCGGCGCGGCGCTGGTCGAACATCCGCAGGTGGCGAAGATTGCATTCACTGGATCGACCAGTGTCGGCCGGCAGATCCGCGCCGCGACCGCAGGCTCGGGAAAGTCGCTCACGCTCGAACTCGGCGGCAAGTCGCCGTTCATCGTCTTCGATGATGCCGATCTGGATGGCGCGGTCGAAGGCGTGGTCGACGCGATCTGGTTCAATCAGGGGCAAGTCTGCTGCGCGGGTTCTCGTCTCCTGGTGCAGGAAGGTGTCGAAGCGCGCTTCATCGAAAAACTGAAGCGCCGGATGGAGACGCTGCGGGTCGGCCATTCGCTGGACAAGAGCATCGACATGGGTGCCATCGTTGACGAGGTGCAGCTGGAGCGTATCAGGTCGCTCGTCGCACAAGGCGAGATGGAGGGGTGCGAGGTCTACCAGCCTGCGAATCTGCGGATGCCTGACAACGGCGTGTTTTTCCCGCCGACGCTGGTCACCAAAGTCGCGCCCGCGTCGACACTTGCGCAGGAAGAAATATTCGGACCGGTGCTGGTCGCGATGAGCTTTCGCACGCCCGACGAAGCAGTCGCGCTCGCGAACCATACACGTTACGGTCTGGCCGCGAGTGTGTGGAGCGAGACGATTGGCCGCGCGCTCGATATCGCGCCGCGTCTTGAATGCGGTGTCGTGTGGGTCAACGCGACGAACCTGTTCGATGCGGGTGTTGGCTTCGGTGGTTATCGCGAGTCGGGCTTTGGACGGGAAGGCGGCCGCGAAGGGATTTACGAGTACCTTGAGCCGCAGGCGTGGACTGATCTGCCGCTGCGCTCGAACGAACGTCACGAGGTGAAGCCCGTCGCGCAAGCCGATGTCTATCTTAGTGCGATGGATCGGACCGCGAAGCTGTTTATCGGCGGCAAGCAGGTGCGTGCGGACAACGGCAGCTCGCGCGTCGTGCGTGCACCGTCCGGGTTAGTCGTCGGAGAGGTGGCAGACGGTAGCCGCAAGGACATTCGCAATGCGGTCGCAGCGGCGCGCGGCGCGACGAAGTGGTCGCAGGCCAGCACGCACAACCGCGCTCAGATACTGTATTACCTCGCTGAAAACCTGTCTGCGCGCGGGGACGAATTCGGGCGGCAACTCGTGATTCGCGCGGGATTGGACGCCGCCGCCGCCGAACGCGAAGTCGAGGTGTCGATCACGCGGCTGTTCACGTATGCCGCATGGGCCGACAAGTTTGACGGCGCGGTCCATTCGCCGCCGTTGCGCGGCGTCGCACTCGCCATGAACGAGCCGCTTGGCGTGGTCGCCGTGATCAGTCCGGACGAAGCACCGTTGCTGGGTTTCGTGTCGTTGATTGCACCGGCGCTTGCGATGGGCAATCGGGTAGTCGTCGTGCCGAGTGAACGCTGCCCGTTGATGGCGACGGATTTCTATCAGGTCGTCGAGACGTCGGACGTGACGGCGGGGGCATTGAACATTGTCACCGGCGAACATGCCGCGCTTGCGAAGACGCTTGCGCAGCACGATGACGTCGACGCGCTCTGGAGTTTCGGCGGCGCAGCGCTCTCGACGCTTGTCGAGCGTGAATCGGTCGGCAATCTGAAGCGTACGTTCGTCGATCATGGGCGCGTGTTCGACTGGTACGACGCGTCCGCGGAAGGCTTGCCGTTCCTGCGGCAGGCGGTGCAGGTCAAGAACATCTGGATTCCGTACGGCGACTGATCGTCGCCGCTGATGGCCGCGGGATCAGACCTTCAACGGGCGCTCGCAAGATGGAGGAGATACATGCTGAAAAATATCGATCCGTTGCTCAACGCTGACGTGCTGTATGCGCTCTGCTCGATGGGCCACGGCGACGAAGTAGTCGTCTGCGATGCGAACTTCCCGGCGGATTCCGTCGCCCGTCAAACCGTGCTGGGCAAGGTGCTGCGGCTCGACGGCGCGAACGCGCCACGCGCCATTCGCGCGGTGCTGTCGGTGTTGCCGCTCGACTCGTTCGTCGAGCATCCGGCGGAGCGCATGGAAGTGGTCGGCGATGCCGATGCGTTGCCTGCAGTGCAGCGTGAAGCGCAGCGGGAAGTCGATCGCGCGGAAGGACGGTCGACGCCGTTCGCGTCGATCGAGCGCTTCGCGTTCTACGAGCGCGCAAAAAAGGCGTACTGCGTGATCGCCACCGGCGAAGCGCGCGGCTATGGCTGCTTCATTTTCAAGAAGGGCGTCGAGCTTGCGCCCGATACGCCTGCCGTTGCGGAGGCCTGTCAATGAGCGTCGTCATTCTCGGTATCTATGTGACCGACCTCAGCTTCCGCGCGAGCCGGATGCCGGCGCTCGGCGAAACGATTGCCGGCACCTCGTTCGCGATGGGCCCGGGCGGCAAGGGATCGAATCAGGCCGTGGCTGCCGCACGAGCCGGCGCGGATGTCGTGTTCTGCACGCGTATCGGCGGCGATGCATTCGGTGCAATCGCGCAATCGACGTGGGCCGCCGAAGGCATCACGGCGCGTGCGACGGTCGTCGACGACATGGCGACCGGCGCCGCGCATATCTACGTCGACGACGTCACAGGCGGCAACGCGATCATTGTTGCTGCTGGCGCTGCGGGCACACTGGGCGTTGCCGACGTCGACGCAATGGAGGCGGACATTGCAAAAGCGAAGGTGTTCGTCACGCAACTGGAACAACCCGTTCCGGCGGCGAAGCGCGGTCTCGAACTCGCGCGCCGCCACGGCGTGACGACGGTGTTCAACCCCGCGCCGGCCGTGCCGTTCGACGACGACATGTTCCCGTTGTGCGACTTCATCACGCCGAACGAAACCGAAGCGACGGCGCTCACGGGTGTGCCGATCGAAACGGTCGACGATGCCCGTCGTGCCGCCGATATCCTGCTGTCGAAGGGCGTGCGTGCGGTGATCGTGACGCTCGGCAAGGCGGGCGCGTTGCTTCACACGCGTGAGGTTTCGGAGCACGTGCCCGCATTCGATTGCGGCCGTGTCGTGGAAACCGCGGGTGCCGGCGACGGCTTCGCAGGCGGATTGGCCGCGGCGCTGTCGCGCGGCGATTCTCCGCTCGATGCGGTGCGCTTCGGCTGTGCGCTGGCAAGCCTGTCGGTCACGCGAGCGGGCACCGCGCCGTCGATGCCGACGCTCGACGAGATCAACGCGGTACTCGGCGCTCACGCAGCGCTCGCGGCTCAATCATGAATGGTCTGAACATGACGTCCTGGTTCAGGGACAAACAACTGAACTTCCTGGTCGGCGTGAACCTGCTGATTGTGATCGTCGCGACTGTGCTGTCGCACGGGCAGTTCGTCGACATTGACAACCTGCAATCGATGGGTGGTCAGTTGCCTGAGCTGGGGTTGCTCGCGCTCGGCATCATGCTGTCGATGGTGTCGGGCAATGGCGGCATTGACCTGTCGGGCGTCGGGCTCGCGAATCTGTCGGGAATGGTTGCAGCGATGCTGTTGCCGCATATGGTCTCCGCCGACGATTCGCCCGCTCTCTACACTGCCGTGTTCACCGCGATCGTGCTGACGATGGGCGTGCTCGGCGGCATGCTGAACGGGATTGTCATCGCACGCCTGCGCCTGACGCCGATCCTGTGCACGCTCGGTACGTCGCTACTGTTCACCGGTATTGCCGTCGTGCTGAGCAACGGCGCGTCGGTACGGGTTGAGTACGTCGATCCGTTGTCGGCGATCGGCAACGGTACGTGGCTCCAGATTCCGATCTCGTTCGCGATTTTCGCGGTGACCGTGCTCGTGCTTGGCTGGGTGCTGAAGCGCATGCCGTTCGGTCTGCGTCTGTACCTGATGGGGACCAATCCTAAGGCGGCGTTCTACGCGGGCATTCCTCGCACCCGGATGCTGGTCATCACGTATGGCCTGTGTGGCGTGCTGGCGTCGCTTGCCGGCCTGATCAGCGCCACGCACACGTCGAGCGCAAAGTGGGACTACGGCAACTCGTATCTGTTGATCGCAATCCTGATCGCGGTGATGGGCGGCGTGAATCCATCGGGCGGCTATGGCCGCATCGTCTGCGTATTCCTCGCCGCGACGGCACTGCAATTCCTGTCGAGCCTGTTCAATCTGCTGGGCGTTTCGCAGTTTTTTGGCGATTGCGCCTGGGGTTTCCTGCTGCTTGCTTCGCTGGCGTTTGCGGGTGGCGAACGGGTTCGCACCATCTTCGGCATTGGCGGCGCACGAGCGGCGCCCAACGTGCCGCGGCCACCCGCATCGACCGGACGTTAGGTTCAACCCTGCTTTCATGTGCAGCACATTCAAACGACACAGGAGACATCGCATGAAACTGAATCGACTTGTAATCGCCGTCGCAGGTGCCGCCGTGGCGGCGGGCGCGATCCTTACGGCGCAAGCCGCGACTGACGAGACGATCGTCACGGTCGTCAAGGTGACCGGCATCAACTGGTTTAACCGGATGAACGAAGGCGTGAAGGAGTTCGGCAAGGAAAATCCGACCGTCAACGTGTATCAGACGGGGCCCGGTCGCGCGGACGCCGCTCAGCAACTGAAGATCGTCGAAGACCTGATTGCCAAGAAGGTCTCGGCGATCGCCGTTGTGCCGTTCGATCCGCCGACGCTCGAACCCGCGTTGAAGAAGGCCATGGATCGCGGCATCAAGGTCGTCACGCATGAAGCGGACAACGAGAAGAACACGATGGTTGACATCGAAGCGTTCGACAACACCGCGTACGGCGCGGGTCTGAACGAACGTCTGGCGAGCTGCATGGGGCGCAAGGGCAAGTGGGCAGTGCTGGTGGGTTCGCTCGGCAGCCGTTCGCAGGTGCAGTGGGCCGACGGCGGCATCGGCAATGCGAAGCAGAAGTACCCGAAGATGGACCTCGTCGAGCCGAAACTCGAAACCAATAACGACGGCGAACAGGCGTACAAGGTCGCGAAGGAAGTCCTGCGTAAGCATCCGGACCTGAACGGCTTCCAGGGCTCATCGTCGCTGGATGTGATCGGCATTGGCCGTGCGGTCGAAGAGGCGGGCAAGATCGGCAAGATCTGCGTGTACGGCACGGGCCTGCCGACCGAGGCCGGAAAATTCCTTGAAAGCGGCGCAATCAACGGCATCGCGTTCTGGGATCCGAAGCTCGCCGGCATCGCAATGAACAAGGTCGCGCAGATGCTCGTCGCCGGCAAAACGGTGGAGAACGGCGCGGACCTGGGCATCGTCGGCTATAACAAGGTGACCGTCAGCAAGGGACCGGGCAAGGGCATCATCGTGCGCGGGGCGGGCTGGGTCGACGTCGACAAGACGAACTACAAGCAGTATCCGTTCTGATGTGCGGCGGCGTGCGCCGACCACCGGCGCACGCCGCCCTCAACATTGCAGGTGAACATGAGTCAGGCACCGCTTCTCGAAGTCGTCGATATCCATAAGCGCTTCACCGGCGTGTATGCGCTGCGCGGCGTGAGTCTGCAGTTCGAGCGCGGGCAGATCTACCATCTGCTCGGCGAGAACGGTTGCGGCAAGAGCACGCTGATCAAGATCATCTCGGGCGCGCAGCCGCCCGACCAGGGCGAACTGGTGATCGAAGGCACGCGGCATGCGCGCCTGTCGCCTTTGGAGGCGCTGGCAGCGGGCGTCGAGACGGTCTATCAGGACCTGTCGCTGCTGCCCAACATGAGCGTCGCGGAGAACGTCGGTTTGACGGTCGAACTTGCCGAGCATAACGGCCGGCTTGCGCGGACCTTTGATCGCAAGGTGCTCGCCAAGACGGCAGCCCGCGCGCTCGCAGCGGTCGGTCTGCGGGGCGACGCCGAGTTCCAGCGTACATTGATCGAACAGTTGCCGCTCGCGACACGCCAGCTGGTCGCGATCGCGCGCGCGATCGCAAGCGAAGCGCGCTTCGTGATCATGGACGAGCCGACCACGTCGTTGACACAAAAGGAAGTCGATAACCTGATCGCGGTGCTCGCGAAGCTGCGCGCGGAGGGAGTCGCCGTGCTGTTCGTGAGCCACAAGCTCGACGAATGCTTTGCGATCGGCGGCGAGGTGATCGTGCTGCGCGATGGCCAGAAGATGGCTCAAGGCCCGATCGCCAACTTCACGAAAGCACAGATCAGCGAACTGATGACGGGCAAGCATCTGTCGACCGAGCGGTATCGCCAGGTCGCCGGTGCCGAAGCGCACGACGTGATACTCGATGTCAGGGCGCTCGGCCGCCGCAACCAGTTTGCCGATGTGTCGTTCTCGCTGTATCGCGGCGAGATCCTCGGCGTGACCGGCCTGCTCGACTCGGGCCGCAACGAACTGGCACGGGCGCTGGCAGGCGTGAGTCCTGCTGACACCGGCTCGGTGACGCTCGATGGCGACCTCGTCCGGCTGCGCACGCCATCCGATGCAAAGGTGCAGCGCATCGGCTATGTACCGGAGGATCGCCTCAACGAAGGTCTGTTTCTCGACAAGCCGATCCGCGATAACGTGATCACCGCGATGATCTCGACATTGCGCGACCGCTTCGCGCAGATCGACCGGCGCCGCGCGCGGGAACTGGCTGAGCGGACGGTAAGGGATCTTCAGATCGCGACGCCCGACATTGACAAGCCTGTGCAGTCGCTGTCCGGCGGCAACCAGCAGCGCGTGCTGATTGGCCGCTGGCTCGCGATTGATCCGCGCGTGCTGATTCTGCACGGACCGACGGTCGGCGTCGACGTTGGGTCGAAGGACATCATTTACCGGATCATGCAGCGCTTGTCGGAGCAGGGTATCGGCATCATTCTGATCAGCGACGACCTGCCCGAGTTGCTACAGAACTGCGACCGCATCCTGATGATGAAGAAAGGTCGCGTTGCGGCCGAATATCGTGCCGATGAACTCGACGAGGCCGGTCTGTATCACGCACTTCTTTCCGAGGCGGCCTGACCCACGTGAACAGCAATCTCATGAACGAATCCTTGCAATCCGCTCCGCATCCCGAGACGGCCGCCGCAGTTGAGGCAAGTGCGCCTGGCTTGCGCAAGCTCGACATGCGCGCGAGTCTGATGCGCAACCCCGAATGGTTCACCGTCGCGCTGATCGTGCTGACGTGTCTGATCGTCGGAGCGATCAATCCGCGCTTCTTCCAGTACGCGACGCTCTTCGACCTGCTGCATTCGGCGACCACCATGTCGATCTTCGCGATGGGCACGCTCGTGGTGCTCGCGTCGGGCGGCATCGATGTGTCGTTCACCGCGATTGCGGCGCTGACCATGTATTCGCTGACGAAGGCCGTTTTCGCGTGGTGGCCCGATGCGCCGTTCATGCTGATCGTGCTTGCCGGTGCGGTGGGCGGCACGCTGCTCGGCGTCGTGAACGGGATGCTGGTGCATCGGCTGAAGGCACCTTCACTGATCGTCACGATCGGCACCCAGTACCTGTTTCGCGGCGTGTTGCTGACATTCGTCGGCACGCAGTTCTTCATGAACATTCCGCATAGCATGGATCGTTTCGGCCAGTTGCCGCTGTTCTTCTACACGACCGCCGATGGGCTTCGCGCGGTGCTGCCGGTGTCGGTCGTCGCATTGGTCGTGACAGCGGTGCTGACGTGGTGGCTACTCAATCGCACGATGATGGGGCGCGGTGTGTATGCGATCGGCGGCAGTTTGCCAATCGCCGAACGGCTCGGCTACAACGCGCGGGCGATCCAACTGTTCGTGTTCGGCTATACCGGGATGCTCGCGGGCGTGGCCGGCATTCTGCATGTGTCGACGAACCGGCTCGCGAATCCGTTCGATCTGGTGGGCACCGAGCTCGATGTGATTGCTGCCGTGATTCTGGGCGGCGCGCGCATCACCGGCGGCACGGGGACCGTGATGGGCACGTTGCTCGGCGTCGCGCTCGTGACGCTGATCAATAGCGTGCTGATCCTGATCGGCGTGCCGAGCACTTGGCAGAAGGCCATTATCGGCGCCTTCATTCTCATTGCCGGGACGTTGTTCGCGCTCGGGCGGCGGAACTGACAGTCAGAGACGAACCGCGCGCGGCTTCAGGTCAGCCTGCTTGCCGCTCGCGCACCGTTTGCCCGAACTCGGTCATGATCGAATCGAACTCGTCGAGCCGGGAAAATCGTACTGCCTTGACCTTGCCGATCTTGCTCTGATCGACCACCAGGTGACGTTCGACGGCGCTCGCCATCGCCGCCTGTTTGATCGCCACCTCGTGAAAATTCCAGCAAGTCACGCCGCGTGCTTCGTCGACGCCGCCGGCCGATAGAAACGCCTTGTTGATCCCCATTCGCCGCAACGTCTCGACGCTCTCGTCGCTCGCAAACGAGTCCGACGACGGCATGTACTCTCCGCCCAGCAAAATCATCCGCACGTTCGGTTTGCGCCGTAAGACTTCTGCGACGTTCAGCGAATAGCACACCACCGTTAGACGCATATCTGCGGGGATCAGGCGTGCGAGTGCGACAAGCGTCGTCCCACAATCGATAAAGATGGTTTCGTCGTTCGCGAGCAGGCTCGCGGCAACAGCGGACGCCTCGGCCTTCGCTTGCGCGAAGTGGTCTTTTTCGTGCTCGATGGTGTAGCCCGAGGCGTTGGGCACGTCACTCGCGCTGACGATATAGCCCCCCAGATAGGTGAACTGACCTGGCGTCGCGGCGATGTCGCGTCGCACGGTCATCTCGGATACCTGAAGCAGCGTGGCGGCATCGCGCAGATGCAGGACACCTTGCGCTTTCAAGGTGTCGGCAAGCAGGCGCAAGCGATCGATTTTGGCCATCTGGCGGGGAGCGTGCGGGCCGCCGGAGAAAGGCTCGCCCGAACGTTAGAATAGAGTCATAAGATGAGAGAATTATAACAACGCGTGTCAATAGCAGGCATCTCGATGCTCAAATATTTCGCTGATCGAGTATTACAGCCGTCGTAAAACGGCCTAAGGATTCCTGGGGCGGTTTGGTATTCATGAAGCCGTGCGCCGGAGCGTTCCGACACCAAAAGCAGCACCTTATGGAGACTCTATGGACTACGTCATCGGCGTCGATATCGGCACGCAGAGCACGAAAGCGTTGCTGGTCGATCAGTACGGCGCGATCGTCGCGCAGCATGCGTCGAGCTATCAGCCGGATACGCCCAGGCCGCTATGGGCCGAGCAGTGGCCGGCGGTCTGGTTGAACGCGGTGGTGGAGTGCATCGCTGCGTGCGTCGGGAAGGCAAAGGAGGCGGGCATCGCGGCAAAGTCGATCAAGGCGGTGTGTGTGAGTAGTCTCTATGGAGGCTCCGGCATTCCAGTCGATCGCGACATGCGGCCGCTCTATCCGTGTCTGATCTGGATGGACCGGCGTGCGACCGATCAGGTCGAATGGGTACGCAACCACGTCGATCTCGAACGCCTCTACATGATCACCGGCAACGGCGTGGACAGCTATTACGGCTATACGAAGATGTTGTGGCTGCGCGAACACGAGCCGGATGTGTGGGCGCATACGCGTTACTTCCTGCCACCCAACGCGTACGTGATCTACATGCTGACCGGCGAAGTCGCTGTCGACCACAGTTCGGCGGGCAATATTGGCGGCATCTACGACATTGCCAGGCGCGACTGGTCCAACGAAGCACTCGATATGCTCGGCATTCCCGCCACGATGTTTCCGGAACGACTGGTGGCGTCGTCGGACGTGGTGGGCGGATTGCTATCGCAGTGGACAGAACAGCTTGCACTGGAAGCGGGTACGGCCATCGTCGCCGGTGGCGTCGATGCGGCGGTGGCGACGTTTGCCGCAGGCGTTACGCGCGCGGGGCAGCACGTCGCGATGATCGGCACCAGCATGTGCTGGGGGTATATCAATCAGCGCGTGGATGCGCGGCATGGCTTGATCAGCATGCCGCATGTGTTCAACGGCGAGCGCGATATCTATGTGTTCGGCGGCGCGATTACGGCGGGCGCTTCGGTCACGTGGTATCGCGAGCAGTTTTGCCAGGCGGAGACTGAAGCGGCACGCGCGACGCCGCATGGTGATCCGCATCGTTTGCTCGAAGAAGCCGCTTCGGTGATTCCGCCAGGTGCCGACGGCGTGATGTTTTTGCCGTATTTGATGGGCGAACGCAGTCCGGTGTGGGATGCCAGGGCGAGCGGTGCGTTTGTCGGCTTGAGCCTGTTTCACACGCGTGCGCATTTGTATCGAGCGGTACTCGAGGGCGTGTCGTTTGCATTGAAGCACAACATCGAAGCGGGGCGCAAAGGCGCGCAATCGCTGGACGAAAAATTGATTGTGGTCGGCGGCGCCGCGCATTCGGATTTGTGGATGCAGATCATTGCCGACATTACGGGCTATCCGGTTTATACAATCGAGCAGGAGGTGGAAGCGGCGATGGGGGCGGCGTTGCTCGCAGCGGTTGGGATCGGATTGATTTCGCGTGAAGAGGCGCAGGACGGATGGGTGACGTTGACCGCCCGCGCGCAACCAGACGCCGCGCGGATGGTTCTCTATGAGCAGCGCTTTGGCGTTTATACCGATCTGTATCCGGCTTTGAAGCCGATCATGCATCGGTTACAACCGGCGTGAGCGCGAGATGAAGACTATTTTCGATTTTTCTGACCGATCGATTCTTGTCACGGGTGCATCGAGCGGGATTGGACGGGCCACCGTCACCGTACTAAACGCGGGGAGCGGGTCAATCACTCTCCAAGGCGCCACGGTTTCCCGCGATGAACCTTTTTTGTCCCGAAATGAAGATACGTGCTGTGCGTGTCCGCCGCCGCTCAGCATCGCTTGCCCTGAAGTGTCGGGATTTGCGCGTATACGCTGGCGAGCCAGTCGACGAAGAGCTTCAGCTTGGCCGGTATGTGCCGATTCGGCGGATACAGCACGGAGATCGGCCGCGGCGGCGGGTTGAACTTGGGCAGTACCTCCTGCAACGCGCCGGATTTCAGATACGGCTCGACGAAAAACAGCGTGGTCTTGATCAATCCGAGGCCCGCGAGTCCGCATGCGATGTAGGTATCCGCCTCGTTGACCGCGACCGTGCCGCGCATCTGCACGATGTGCGTGTCGCCGTCGACGACGAAATCCCAGCTCCGCGGCCGGCCGGTGTCGGCCGACACGTGGCTGACCGCGATGTGTTGGGTCAGGTCGTCGATCGTTTCCGGGACGCCGAATCGTTCGAGATACGACGGCGACGCGCACGTGCAGGTCGTGAGACTGCCGATGCGCTTCGCGATCATCCCGGAGTCGTCGAGCGCGCCGACCCGCACGACACAGTCGACACCCTCGCCGACGAGGTCGATCTGGCGATCGGTCACGCCGAGTTACACCGTGATGTCCGGATGGGCGACGAGAAAGGCGGGCAGTGCGGGAACCACGATCCGCTTGGCCATCGCAGATGGCAGGTTCACCTTCAGGCGGCCGCGTGGCGCATTGCGCGAGTGAGACATCGACGCCTCCATCTCGTCGATCTCGCGCAGCACCGCGACACAGCGTTCGTAGTAGGCCTGCCCATCCTCGGTCAGCGACAGCCTGCGGGTCGTGCGGTTCAACAGCCGACAGCCGAGATGCTGTTCCAGTGTACGCAGCAGCGCGGACACGCGCGGTGTCGTCAGACCTGATGTGTCCGCTGCGCGCGTGAGGCTGCCCGTTTCAACGATGCGTGTAAACATGCGCATCGAAAGCAGTGTGTCCATGAGTGGCGGATCCCCTCGCGGCGAATCGTCGGCACCGGAGCGCGCCGGTGCGTCAGTGAGTTTTCATGCATCGAGGCGTCTTGGCGTCGATGTGTTTCATGAGTTCGTCACCGGCGAACGGCATGTCGCGCATGTGCTGGCCAGTCGCACGGAAGATTGCGTTGGCGAGTGCGCCGGCAGTCGGCCCCATCGATACGCCGGCCGCGCCGAGGAACGGCGCGCCGGGACGATTGATCAGGTGGACTCTCGGGCCGTGCGGCGGCACCGAGAAGCGCAGGATCGGATAACTGCTCCAGTCGAAGCTGCGAATCCTCTGCGTGTCGTACTACAGCGCCTCGTACAGCGTCCAGCTCGCTGCCTGAATGATAGCGCAGCCCTCTTGCACGCCGCTGATAACCAGTCAAGACAGGTGCTGGTACAAGGCGCTTTCAACGCCATATTTCGTGTTCAGCCATTGCTCGACCTCGGGGCTCGCGGTCATGTCCCTGATCTCTCGCAGAAACGGGATTAAACGAACGACGAGTTCATCTGCAATGCTTGTGAATTTCCGGTGATCTTGGCGCGATGTCCGGAAATGAATGCTGAATGTCCCGAAACTGTCGTAGCTAACGCGTCAGTGAAAACCCGCAGAACCTAAACTGTCCTTACCAGCGGTCAGGAGACGGCTGGTCCTGGCGGGCACGGGAACCCGGTGGCTTGAGTCACGGGGTCTTGCACGAATTGACGCGAACTGGGTGGCACGAGCTCTTGCCTCCTTTCGGATGTGGATCTTTGTCTTCGTGTGCCTGTGAATGCATTGGCTCGGCCAAGGCGGGAGCGGGTGCTGCCTTGGATACATTCGTGGCAGATATCGGGCGTGAGCCTGACTGAGGACAAAGTCATCATGACGATGCGGAACCGGAGTACCTCCTTCCTGTTCGGAGGCAATGCTTCTTATGTCGAGGAGCAATACGAGGCGTACCTCGCAGACCCAAACACGGTGTCGGCCGAGTGGCGCGATTATTTCGACGCGTTGCAGGGCGTCCCGGCGGCTGACGGATCGGGTGCCGGCGATGTTGCGCACGCACCCGTCGTGTCTCGTTTCGTCGAGTTGGCCAAGAAGGCGCGCACTGGCGGACGTTCGGAAAGCGAGGTACTCGGTTTTGCCCGGAAGCAGGTCGCCGTGCAGGCCTTGATTTCGGCCTATCGCATGGTAGGCACCCGCAATGCGCATCTGGACCCGCTGCGCTGGACGGCGCCGGTGCCCGTGCCCGAATTGAACCCGACTTACTACGATCTGTCCCAGGCGGACCTGAACACGACGTTCAGCATGTCGGGCACGCATTTCCCGGACGAAGACGCGACGCTCGGCGATCTGGTGCAGGCGCTGACGAAGACATATTGCGGCACGCTGGGCGCCGAGTTCATGCATCTGGCCGATCCGGAGCAGCGCGACTGGTGGCCCATGCGTCTCGAGTCGTCGCGTTCGAGCGCGAGCCTGGATAACGGTGACAAGCTGCACATCCTCGAACGGCTGACGGCCGCCGAAGGTCTCGAGAAATACCTGCATGCGCGCTATGTCGGTCAGAAGCGCTTTTCGCTCGAGGGGGGCGAGTCGCTCATCGTCCTGCTGGATGAACTGGTTGCATATGGCGCGACGAGGGGCATCAAGAGCTCGATTCTCGGCATGGCGCACCGTGGACGCCTGAACGTTCTCGTCAATATCGTCGGGAAGCCGCCAGCTGCGCTGTTCGACGAGTTCGAGGGAAAAACCGCGAATCTTCTTCCGGCGGGCGACGTCAAGTATCACAAGGGCTTTACCGGCCTGCTCCCGACGGCAACCGGGCCGGCGGAGGTCACGCTCGCATTCAATCCGTCGCACCTGGAAATCGTGAACCCGGTTGTCCAGGGAATCGCGCGTGCGCGCGCCGAAGTATTGGGGCAAGGTGCGAGTGCGGTCCTGCCGGTGGAGATTCACGGCGACGCCGCGATTTCGGGGCAGGGCATCGTCATGGAGACGATGAACCTGTCGAATACCCGGGGCTACGGCACGGGCGGCACGATACATGTGGTGGTGAACAACCAGGTTGGCTTTACCACTTCGGACCCGCGAGATGTCCGGTCGTCGTTCTATTGCACCGACATTGCCAAGATGATCGAGGCGCCGATCCTGCACGTCAATGGCGACGACCCCGAGGCGGTCGTTGCCGCAACACGCCTGGCAATCGATTTTCGTGCGACGTTCGGCAAGAGCGTCGTGATCGAGCTGGTTTGCTTCCGCCGCCATGGCCACCAGGAACAGGACACGCCGAACATCACGCAACCGTTGATGTATCGCTCCATCGCGAGCCACCCGGGTGCCCGCGCGCTCTATGCAAGGAAATTGGTGGACGAGCGGATTCTGACGGCGGAAGACGTGGAGAAGTATGTCCATGACTACCGTGAGCGTCTCGACGCCGCGCAAACCGCTGAAGAGAGGAAGCCGGCCGATCAAAAGAGCGAAGAAGTGAGCTGGCCGCAACTGCTCGATGGAAACGTCGGCCGTATCTATTACGCGCCGCCCTTGCCGGATCTCGTTCATCGACTCGCACACAACATCACGCGCATTCCCGAGCAGGTCTCGCTGCATCCGCTGGTGGGAAAAGTGATGACTGCGCGTCGCGAGATGGCGGAAGGCAAGCGTCTGCTGGATTGGGGGATGGCCGAGCATCTGGCCTTTGCCTCGCTTCTCGCCGCTGGCATTGACGTGCGTTTGAGTGGGCAGGACAGTGAACGTGGCACGTTCAGCCATCGTCACGCGGTGCTCCATGATCAGAAGCGGTCGATTCGGGCGGAAGGCACGTACGTCCCGTTGCATCATGTGTCGGAAGACCAAGGACGATTTTCGGTCACCAACTCGGTTCTGTCGGAGGCTGCGGTTCTGGGTTTCGAGTACGGATACTCGATTGTTCGACAGAACTCGCTCGTATTGTGGGAGGCACAGTTCGGCGACTTCGCGAACGGCGCGCAAGTCGTGATCGACAACTTTCTGTCAGCGGGCGCTGCAAAGTGGGGGCAACATAGCGGCCTAACGATGCTGCTTCCGCACGGTCAGGAGGGGGAGGGGCCGGAGCACGCGTCCGCGCGTCTCGAGCGCTATTTGCAACTGTGTGCACAGAACAACATGCGGGTGGTTCAGCCTACGACACCGGCCCAGATCTTCCACCTGCTGCGGATGCAGGCCGTGCTGCACGATCGCGTTCCGCTGGTCGTGATGACGCCCAAGTCGCTTCTGCGCCATCCGGAGGCCGTCAGCAGCCTGGACGATCTCGCCCAAGGCCGATTCAACGAGATTCTGGCGGAATCGCCTACGGCCGAAGCGGCGTCCAGGGTGGACCGGGTCATCCTGTGTTCGGGCAAGGTCTATTACGAACTTCTGGAGCGCCGGCGCAAGGCGCAAAAGGACAATATCGCGTTGATCCGCGTTGAACAGTTGTATCCGTTCCCCACCACGCAGATCCGTTCGGCGCTGAAGCACTATCCGAATCTGAAGTGTGTTGTCTGGTGTCAGGAAGAGTCGAAAAACCAGGGTTCGTGGAATTTTGTGCTGGAACAGCTGCTGGACATCGTGAAGGCGCCTGTCACGTTGCGCTATATCGGACCCGAGGCAACGGCATCGACCGCACCCGGTTACAAGTCGATGCACATCGCGCGCCAGGAGAAGTTCCTGCACGCGGCGATTGACGAGTAAGGACGCAGCCGGGGCGAGTCGGAGGCGATGTGCGCGCCACCGACTGTTCCCCATGCCGGGTCGTTGTCGAGGACCGGATAAAATCGGGCGCAGGGTGATTTCATTTGAGGGAAGCGTCGATGGACACGCTGCAAATGATGCGGATCTTTGTCGGCATTGCGGAAGAGGGCAGCTTCACCGGCGCCGCTCGGCGCCAGGACATCACCACCGCCTATGCATCGAGATCGATCGCGCAGTTGGAGACGCACTTGCGCACACGCCTGCTCCAGCGCAGCACACGTCGCATCGCGCTGACCGAGGCGGGGCAGCGATATCTGGAGCGATGCGAGCGGATTCTCGCGTACATCGACGAGGCCGAAGCGGAGGCCGCGGATGCGCAGGCCCGGCCGTCCGGCAAGCTGCATGTGCACGCGACGACGGGTTTCGGCCAGACGTACGTCGTGCCGGCGGTCGTGCGCTACCGGGAACGCAATCCTTCGGTATCCGTCGAGTTGACGTTGTCGCATCATGTGCCCGATCTGCTCGATGAGGGTTACGACGTGTCATTTCAATTGAGTTCGTCGGATCTGCCCGACTCTGGCCTCGTGTCGCATCGGCTCGGCACCGTACACAGCGTGCTGTGCGCGGCGCCGGCCTACCTGAGCGCGCACGGCACGCCGAGCACGGTGCCGGAGCTCGACGGGCACGCGTGCCTGCAGATCGTCACGTCCGTGTTTCCGCGCGATCACTGGCATCTGGACGGCCCCAATGGTCGGGAAACGTTCAAGCTGCCGTCGGCGGACTTTCAGGTCAACGTGCCGGACGCGCTCGGGGCTGCGTTGCGGGATGGCATCGGCATCGGTGCGCTCCCGTTGTCGACGGCGTTGCCGGCGCTTCGCAGCGGCGCGCTGGTGCGCGTCTTGCCCGAATATCAGTTACAGACGCTGACCGCCTACGTGCTGTACGCGTCGCGCCAATACCTCGACGCGAAGATCAGGACGTTCGTCGATTTCCTCCGGGAATACGTTCCGGAAGCGCTGGATGCCGACAAGGCGGCGCTGTGCGAGTCCGGCCGGGCGTGACCCGGCCCTCGGAAAGGCCGAAACCGGAAAGGAAATCCCGTCGGCGTTCCTTCCGGGGCAGCATCGGCACGACTGCTTCGCGCCCCTCAAAAAATTCTTGCATGTATCTGCAATGTCAGATATGTTACATGTCAGAAAATGGAGGTGGCCGATGACCGAGCTGGTCAACGAACTATCCGAGCGAACCCAGCCTTTCCTCATCGCCCTCGGCAAGGCCTGCAACAGGGTGACTGCGGAACTGGACACGGGGCTCGCGGAAGTCGGAATCGATGCGCGGCAACTGGGCATTCTGCTGACGCTGGCGTACGACAATGCGCGGTCGCCGGCCGCGCTGGCGAAGTTGGTTGGCGTCGACCCCGGCCGCATGACCCGGTTGCTGGACGTGCTGAAAAGTCGCGGCCTGGTGGAACGCGCCCGCAGCGACAAGGATCGACGCGTGGTCGACGTTTCGTTGACGCAAGAAGGGTGGGAAACCATCGCCCGAAGCGCGCAAGTCATCCCCGAGATACGGAGACGGCGGCTCGCGCACTTTACGCAATCCGACTTCGATGCATTGAGCAGGCTCGTTTGCAAATTGCTCGAAGGCTGACGCGAAATTTTTTATCCAAATATCTGACATATCAGATATTTTCCGCCCCATGACAGGCAGTTCGATTTCAGACTAAAGGATGCAACATGAATTCGTCGCCCCAACCTCGTGTGCCGGCGCCGCTGACCGGCGTCAGGTTCGCACTCGGCACGTTCGCCGTGGCGCTCGCCACTTTCATGAACGTGCTGGATTCGTCGATCGCGAACGTCGCGATTCCGACGCTCTCCGGCAACCTCGGCGTGTCGATCGACGAAGGGACGTGGGTCATTACGCTGTTCGCCGCGGCCAACGCGGTGTCGATTCCGCTGACCGGGTGGCTCACGCAGCGGGTGGGGCAAGTGAAGCTGTTCGTTTGGGCGATTCTGCTGTTCGTGCTGTCGTCCGCGGCGTGCGGGCTTGCGCCGAACCTGTTCGTGCTGCTCGCCGCGCGGATCGTGCAAGGCGCGGTGGCGGGGCCGCTGGTGCCGCTGTCGCAGGCGCTGCTGCTGGCGTCCTTTCCAAAGGACAAGAGCTCGAGCGCGCTGTCGCTGTGGGCGATGACCGCGACGGTTGGGCCGATCGCCGGGCCGGCGCTGGGCGGCTGGATCACCGACAGCTACAGCTGGTCGTGGATCTTCTACATCAACGTGCCGGTCGGCCTGTTCGCCGCCGGCACGGTCTGGGCGATCTACCGGGATCGCGATACGCCCGCGCGCAAGCTTCCGATCGACAAGGTGGGGCTGATCTCGCTGATCGCATGGGTCGCGTCGCTGCAGATCATGCTCGACAAGGGCAAGGACCTCGACTGGTTCAATTCGCCGGTGATCTGGGCGCTGACCATCATGGCGGCAATCAGCTTCGTGTTCTTCCTGATCTGGGAGTTTACCGAGGCAAAGCCGATCGTCGACCTGCGACTTTTCGCCGGGCGCAACTTTCTCGGCGGCACGGTCGCGATATCGGTCGCTTACGCGATCTTCTTCGCGAACCTGGTGATCCTGCCGCAGTGGATCCAGGGCTTTCTCGGCTACCGCGCGGTGGATGCGGGGCTCGTGACGGCGCCGCTGGGCATCTTCGCGGTGATCCTGGCTCCCGTGATGGGCAAGATCATGCCGCGCTCCGATATGCGGGTGCTCGCCACGCTGGCCTTCGTTGGCTTCGCGGGCGTGTTTTTCATGCGCTCGAACTATACGACCGGCGTCGACGCGTGGACGCTGGTGCTGCCGACGTTGCTGCAAGGCATTCCCACCGCGCTCTTCTTCACGCCGCTCACGGGCATCATCCTGTCGGGGCTTCCGCCCGAGAAGATTCCGGCGGCGGCCGGCCTGTCCAACTTCGTGCGCATTTTCGCCGGCGCGGTCGGGACGTCGCTGTTGAGCACCGGCTGGAACGACCGGACGATCCTCCATCATGCGCGGCTCGCCGAGCAAACGGACGTGGGCAACCCGACCTACGTTGCCGGTATCGCCAATCTGCAGACGGTGCTCGGCGCCGGTACCGCCAAGGCGACAGCCTTCTTCGAAGCGTCGCTCAACGCACAAGCGACCATGCTGGGCCTGAACGACATCTTCTGGATATCGGGCGTGATCTTTGTCGTGATCGTCCCGCTGATCTGGGTGACCAAGCCGGGCAAGGGCGCTGGCGCGGGCGCCGCGGGTGCCGGCGGCCACTGACCGACGCGAATCCGGGCAACGCGACACACCGGGCGTGGCATTCGGAAATCCAGCTTGACAAACTCTGACATTGCAGTTATTGTCAATATCAATCACATAGGACGGCACCATGGACCATTACACGATCAAAAGCTTCACGCTCACGCATAGTGTCGGATTCATGCTGAGCAAGGCGCGCAACCTGATCGTTGCCGAAATGGACGCGGCGCTCAAGGACCTCGACATCACCAGCCAGCAAATGGGCATTCTGCTGTCGATGCGCAGCGGCATGGCCGCCACGCCGTTCGAGCTGTCGAAGCTGCTCGGGATCGACACGGGCCTGATGACGCGCATGCTGGACAAGCTGGAAGCGAAGGGACTGCTGGAACGTTCCCGCGACGCGGACGACCGCCGCGTGGTCAATCTCACGTTGACGGAGAAGGGCGAGGAAGTCGCGGCCCGGATTCCGGAAGTCGCGCCGCATGTGTTGAACGCCCGGCTGCGCAACTTCACGAAGGCCGAGTTCGCAGAGCTGTCTCGCTTGCTTCACAAGTTCATCGGCGAGTGAGCGCGGCGGGCGTGCCCGCCTTTTTTTGAATCATTAATCTGACGGGTCAGAAAATGAAATCGCAGATAAATGGATCCAACCTCGGCGCCCGCGCATTGAAACTGGGCGTGTCGGCGATCTTCGTGGCGGTACTGTCGGCATGTGCAAACTATGCGGGCATCCATAGCGACAAGCGGATCGTGGCGCCGCAACAGCTCGATACGGCCCGCAGCCTGCCGGCCGAGCAAGGCGGCTGGCCGGCTGCCGACTGGGCCGACCAGTTCGGCGATGCGCAACTGAAGGCGCTGATCGCCGAGGCGCTGCGTGGCAGTCCGACGATCGAACAGGCTCGTGCGCGGGTGGCCCAGGCGCAGGCCTTCGCCGAAGCGTCGAACGCGAGCACACTGCCGCGCGTCGATGCGAGCTACTCGCTGACGCGCCAGCAGTACAGCAGCACGGCGATGGTCCCGCCGCCGTATGCCGGTTCCTGGCGGACCGAGAACAAGGGCCTGCTGAGCGCGTCGTACGACCTCGACCTGTGGGGCAAGAACCGCGAAGCCCTGAGGGCGGCCGTGTCGCAGGCGCAAGCGAGCAAGGCGGACGTTGAATTCGTCACGCTCACGTTGAACACCGCCATCGCGCGTACCTACAACCAGCTGGCCCGCCTTTACGTGCTGCGCGACATCGCGCAACAGGAAGTCGCGCGCCGCGAGCAGATCGATCGCATCACGGCCGGCCGTATCGCGACCGGCCTCGATACGGAGGTGGAGCGTAAGACCGCGCAGGCGAATCTTGCAACGAGCCGCGCCCGTGTCACCGCACTCGACGGCAGCATTCTGACCACGCGCTACCAGTTGGCTGCGCTGCTCGGCGCAGGACCGGATCGCGGCCTTGCGATCGAGCGGCCGGCGCTCGGCATTGGCAACGACGTGCGGCTGCCGGACAACCTGCCGGCTGACCTGGTGAGCCGTCGTCCGGACCTCGTCGCCGCGCGCTGGCGTGTCGACGCGATGACGCACCAGGTCAAGGAGGCGAAGGCGGAGTTCTATCCGGACATCAACCTGAGCGCCGCGATCGGCCTCGACGCGTTCGGCTTTGGCCGTTTCCTGAGCGCAGCAAGCCGCACGGCGTCGGCCGGACCGGCGATCCACCTGCCGATCTTCGATGCAGGCGCACTGCGCGCGCAACTGAAAGGGCGCTATGCCGAGTTCGACTACGCGGTGGCCACCTACAACCAAACGCTGGTTGGCGCGCTGAGCGACGTTGCGACGCAGCTCGCGCAGATCCGCTCGAGCGACGCGCAACTCGTCGATGCAAACGCGGCACGGCAGGCCGCACAGGACGCCGATCGGCTGGCGATCACGCAGTACAAGGCCGGCCTGACCAACCAGTTGACCGTGCTCAGTGCCGATGTCACGGCGCTGAATGCTGACGAAGCCGTTGCGAACCTGAAGATGAACCGCCGCGACCAGCAGATTGCACTCGCGTCGGCGCTCGGCGGCGGCTACGTCGACACGTCGGCCGATACCGTCAGTGCGGATGCTGCCGCATCCACCCATCCCGTCGTCGCCGCGCGTTGAACGGCACGTTCACTTACCGGCAAGGAGATTTGACATGAGCGATACCCTCACGCCCGACCACGAAACGGTTGACCGCGGCGGCGCAAGCAACCGCGGCGCGCAAGCCGATCCGGCCGGCCAGGACGCCGGCGCGACGCCTCCGGGCAAGCGCAAGCGCCTGCTTGCCCTCCTGGGGGCGGTCGTCACGGTAACGGGGGCTGCGTATGCGGCCTACTATTTCACCGTCGGCCGCTATTACCAGGCGACCGACGATGCGTACGTGAGCGGCAACCTGGTGCAACTGACGCCGCAAGTCACCGGAACGGTGGTCGCCGTCAATGCGGACGACACGCAGATCGTGAAGGCAGGCGACCCGGTCGTCACGCTCGATCCGGCCGATGCGAAGATCGCGCTGGTGAATGCCGAGGCGGCCCTTGGCCAGACCGTGCGCCGCGTGAGCAGCCTGTATGTGAACAACGACTTCTATGCGGCGAATGTGGCGCAACGCGAGTCGGATCTCGCTCGCGCCAACGATGATCTGCGGCGGCGCGAGGCCGTTGCGGGCACGGGCGCCGTTTCCGCTGAAGATATCGCCCACGCTCGCGATGCCGTCAAGGCTGCCCAGGCCGCACGCGATGCGGCGCGCCAGCAAGCCGGCGCGAATCACGCGCTGACCGACCGCACGACCGTCGGACAGCATCCTGACGTGCAGGCGGCGGCGTCGAAAGTCAGGGATGCCTATCTCGCTTACGCGCGCAATACGTTGCCGGCACCGGTGACGGGCTATGTAGCGAAACGGTCGGTCCAGGTCGGCCAACGTGTGTCGCCCGGCACGCCGCTGATGGCGATCGTGCCGCTCGACGGCGTATGGGTCGATGCGAACTTCAAGGAAGTGCAGCTCACGCGGATGCGGATCGGCCAGCCGGTCACGCTGACGGCCGATGTGTACGGTTCGAGCATCAAGTATCACGGCAGGATCGAGGGGTTCTCTGCCGGCACCGGCGGCGCGTTTGCCACGTTGCCGGCGCAAAACGCGACGGGCAACTGGATCAAGGTCGTGCAGCGTCTTCCGGTACGCATCCAGCTGGATTCACGCGAGCTCGCAGCGCATCCGCTGCGAATCGGGCTGTCGATGGTGGTCGATGCCGATACGCACGACGATTCCGGCACGCAGCTTGGTGCCGCCGTGAAAACGACTTATCGCACCGGCGTGTTCGAGCAGTATGGTGCACAAGCCGATGCCGAGATCACGAAGATCATCGAGCAGAACGAAATGGATTCGCTCGCGATCGGTGCAAAGCAGGCAGCGACGCGTGGTGCGTCGCGTGATCGCGCGAGCCATGCGGGTTGAGCAGGGAATGAAGCAAACCGATCCATGGCGGGGCGGTTCCGAACATGGTGTCGAGTCGGTTTGTATCGATCCGGCGTGGGCTGGCTGTACGAACGGAAGCAGGGTTACACCCATGAAGATCACGACATGAAAGTTGGCATCGTTGTATTCGAAGGTGCGCCTTGGTTACGCGCTGTAAAAAGTGAATTGAGCCTAGCCAGGTTGGTGACACCGAGGTTTGATCCTATAGTTTTTCCGACAGATTCATTCGGCGGTGGGTGCGCGGCCGGACGGTAGGCACATCGTGGCATGGCGCCTACGAGCCGAGAGGAACTGCTTTGTTGGAACGTTGTTGACTGGAGAGGTGAAAAGTGAAGTTCTCGATGAAAACTGAAATCCACGCAGACGATCGTTCGACGATCGAGCATGCGATGAAGACCGTCGATGCCGACGCGAAAGTCGATGTTGACATTGGTGCGCAAACGGTGAGCGTCGACTCGTGGCTGATGCCTGAGGAGTTTCTCGTCGCCTTCTACGACGAGGAATACGACGTGACCATTGCCGAATGGTAGGCAGGATGGGATCTTGCCGCACCTGAGCGCGAAGCACTGCGGCGTCATGCCGTCCACACCGCGCCGGTCCGCAGCGGGCCGTCGGCTTGAAGCCAATCGCCATGCCTGTGTACAGCACGCAAAGTAACGGGATGCCGAAAGCTGCGTGAGGACGATGAAGCGCGACTACGGCGCCTTCATGCCGAAGCCGGATGCCGCGATTGCGGCACGCAACTTGACCATCGCGTCCGAGCATTTCAACGAGAAGCATCCCCGTAGCGCGCTGAAATACCGCTCGACTGGCGGGCTCCGGCGCTCGCTGGATTCAGCAACCTTCGTGTGACGCTGTATCCGGAGCGACAGGGTTAACTCCACCGACGTCGACACGAAGTGAAGCAGCGGCTGGTGCCGCGCGCTCTTGCACACTGCCTCGTATTCGGCGCATTGTTGATGCTTGCGAGATGATGAGGGCCGCGATGCGACATCGTGCCCGGGTGGACTCGCTGTCGATTGTCGTAAGACGACCGCTTCCGACCTTGGAAACGCCCAGACCCGTCCGCACGGGTTCCAGTGGCTTCGTCACGGTCGCTGCGGCGTCTGATTTGGGGTTGCATCATGAAACAACAGCCCGTATCGGCGAATCGCTCTTGTACGGAAATCGAAGTTGACGACGTCGAGCGGCGTTTCAGGTCGTTTGCAGATGCGATACCCCATATCGTATGGACGGCCGGGCCAGATGGCTCAGTCGACTATGTTAACCGGCGGATCGAGATGTATACGGAGCTGGGGTTTGCTCAAGTGGAGGGGTGGAACTGGATGTCGACGATCCATCCGGATGACGTGGAATCCTCAATCGCGCACTGGGAGAACGCGATTGCGAGCGGTACTGAATACGAAAACGAAGTGCGCATATGGCGAATGTCCGATTGCACCTATCGATGGCACCTGGAACGTGCATCGCCGTTGAAAGATGCGAACGGCAATATCGTGAAGTGGGTGGGCACTGTCACCGACATCGAGGACCGCAAGCAAGCCCTGGCCGCGGCCGAGCGCGCTAACCGCGCGAAATCGGACTTCCTGTCCAGCATGAGCCACGAATTGCGCAGCCCGCTCAATGCGATCCTCGGGTTCGCTCAACTGATGGCGACCGATTCTCCACCGCCGACCTCGTCGCAACAGGCGAGCATCGACCAGATTCTGCGGGCAGGATGGCATCTGCTCGAACTGATCAACGACGTGCTCGATCTCGCGAAGATTGACGCCGGGCAAGTGGCAATCTCGCCCGAATCCGTATCGCTGGGCGACGTCCTGCGAGAGTGCGATTCGATGATTGTGACGCAGGCGCGGCAACGGGGTATTCGCGTGACCTTTCCGCAGGTCGAGACGCTATGCCATGTCCGCGCCGACCGCACGCGCGTCAAGCAAGTCCTGATCAATCTGTTGTCGAACGCGGTCAAGTACAACCGTCCGTCGGGCGCGGTCGACATCACCTGCAGCGCGCCCGTGCCGGGTCGGGTTCGCGTGAGCGTCAGTGACACGGGTCCGGGTTTGTCTCCGGAGCAGGTGGGTGGGCTCTTCCAGCCGTTCAACCGCCTGGGGCAGGAAGCCGGCGCCGAAGAGGGCACGGGCATTGGCCTGGTGGTCGCAAAGCGGCTGATGGAGTTGATGGGTGGCGGCATTGGTGTCGACAGTACGCCGGGAAAGGGCAGTGTCTTCTGGATCGAACTGGATTCGGCACTTGCGCCGGACATGGCGACGACACTTGCCGCACAGTCCGACACGCCGGCCGCGGGCGCGACTGGCAGCGATGTAGCCGGGGCGCCCGTGCATACCGTGCTGTATATCGAGGACAATTCGGCCAACCTGAAGCTTGTCGAGCAACTGATCGGGCGGCGCGCGGACCTGCGCATGATCGGTGCCGCGACGGGCCAGCTCGGCGTGGAACTGGCGCGCCGTGCGCAGCCGCGGGTGATCGTGATGGACATCAACCTTCCCGACATCAGCGGGATCGAAGCGCTCGAGCTGTTGCGCAAGTATCCCGAGACGGCGGACATTCCCGTCGTCGCGCTCAGTTCGAATGCGATGCCGCACGACGTCGAGCAAGGCCTGGAGGCGGGTTTCTTCCGCTATCTGATCAAGCCGATCAAGATCGCCCCCTTCATGCATGCGCTTGCTGAAGCCATTGCGCTCGCGACAGCGCGGAAATAGTGTGGACAGGTCGTCAGGGCCCGAACCATGATCGATTCGTCAACGATTCTCGACGCCCGGATTCTGGTCGTCGACGATCTGGAGGCCAATATCCTGCTTCTCGAGCAGATCCTGCGCCGGGCAGGATATGCACGCGTCGAATCGACGGTGGATGCATCCGCAGTCCATGAACTTCATCGCAGGCATCGTTACGATCTGATCCTGCTGGATCTGCAGATGCCGGGCACTGACGGTTTCCAGGTCATGGAAAGCCTGAAGTCGCTCGAGGCGGACAGCTATCTCCCGGTCATCGTGATCACTGCCCAGCCGGCTCACAAGCTGCGCGCGCTGCAGGTCGGCGCGAAAGACTTCATCAGCAAACCATTCGATCTGGCGGAAGTGCTGATGCGGGTTCACAACATGCTGGAGGTGCGGTTGCTGCACCGGGAATTGCGCAAGCGCGGTGACGCGCTCGAGCAGAAGGTGCGGGAAGTGGAGGCGAGCCATGCGCTGATTCGCCGCCAGAGCGGCGAACTGCAGAGCCTGTATGCGAAGGTCGTGGCGGAGCAGAAGGTGTCCGAGCGGCTGCTGCTCAATATGCTGCCCTTTCCGATCGCCGAGCGGCTGAAGGCGCATCTCGACGACATCGCGGGGAGTTTTCCGGAAGTGATCGCGGACCGCTTCGCCGACGTGTCGGTGCTGTTCGCGGATATCGTGGATTTCACCGGCTTCTCGGCCGGCATGCGTCCCGAGCAGCTCGTCGAAATGCTCAATGAGATCTTTACCGGCTTCGACATGATCGCCGACCACCGCGGTCTCGAGAAGATCAAGACGATTGGCGACGCGTACATGGCGGCCGCAGGCCTGCCCGTTCCTGCCGCGGACCACGCGATGCGGGCCGCGCACATGGCGCTCGACATGATCGATGCGCTGGCCCGTTTCAACGAGGTCAGACGCTGCAACCTGAAATTGCGAATCGGCATCAACAGCGGCGAGGTCGTGGCCGGCGTGATCGGCAAGCGCAAGTTCATCTACGACCTGTGGGGTGCGGCCGTCAATCTCGCGAGCAGGATGGAATCGCAGGGCGTCGCCGGGCGCGTGCAGGTAACGGAGGCGACGCGTGCAATGCTGGGTGAATCGTTCGTTTTCGAGGAGCGTGGCTTGATCGCGGCGAAAGGCATGGGCGAGTTCCGCACGTGGTTCCTGGTCGGGAGAACCGGCTTGTCGTGATGGAGTCGTCCGCACCGCAGCCCCCGCAGACGATCGATTTCGCGATCGAGCGCCGTGATGATGGCGATCGGCGTGTCGCTCCGGCGGCGCAGTTCGACGAGGACTTCCCAACCGCCTTTCTGCGGCATCCTGACGTCGAGCAGGATCAGGTCGGGCCCAAGCACGGGCTCCACGTCGAGTACGGCCTGGCCGTGCCCGACGCGGCAAGTGCGAAAACCGTCGTGCGCGAGGTAGGCGTCGAGTATTTCGGCGATCTCCGGATCGTCCGGCAATGCGTATCAAGGGATTCATCGGGTTTGCCGGACGTGAGCGTGATCCGTCGGCGGACCGCCGGCACCGTACGGGCACCGGCGGCCTTCGCCGTGCTGCCGGTCGTCGCGGACGGATCGGCGACGATGCGTGGCTCAGTTGTCGGCCACGCTGCTGGCGGCAGGCACGTCGGTGTCGATCAAGCCGCCACCGAGGGCCTTGTAGAGCGCGACCGCGTTGCCCAGTTCGGCGTTGCGCAGATCCAGCAGGGCCTGACGCGCGGCGTACAGCTGTCGCTGCGAGTCGAGCAGTTCCAGACGGTCCTCGATGCCGGCGCGATAGCGCAGGTTCACGAGATCGGTGCGGCGCTCGGCGCTTTTGACGACCCGGATTTGCGCGTCGATCTGGCGGCTGAAGGTCTCGCGCCCGGCGAGGCCGTCGGCCACCTCGCGAAACGCGTTCTGGATCGCGCGTTCGTACTCGACGACCGCGCTGGACTTGCGCACTTCCGCTAGATTCAGCTCCGAGCGCAGCCGGCCGCCCTGGAAGATCGGGACGGTGACCTGAGGCGCGAAGCTCCACACGCGCTGGCCGCCGTCGAACAGGCTGCCCAGCCCCGGGCTGAGGAAGCCGATCGACGAGGTCAGCGACAGGCGCGGGAAGAATGCCGCGCGCGCCGCGCCGATATCGGCGTTGGCGGCGACGAGATTCTGCTCGGCCTGCTGGATGTCCGGCCGGCGGTACAGCAATTCCGATGGTAGTCCGGCCGGCAGTTGCGTCATCACCGGCTGGCGTTCCAGCGACAGCGGGTCGGGCAGGTTCTTCGGCAGGTCGGTGCCGACCAGCAGCCGCAGCGCGTTATTCGCCTGCTCGACGGCGCGCGAACGCGCCTCGAGATCGGCGCTGGCGCTCGCGACCTGGCCTTCGGCCTGCGCGATGTCCACGCCGCTGGCCTGGTCAGCGAGCTTGAGCCGGCGCGCGAGATCGAGTGATTGTCGCCAGTCGTTCAGCGTGCGTTCGGACAGCGCGCGCTGTTCCTGTGCGAGGCGCTCGGCGAAGTACGCGTTGGCCACGGAGCCGACGAGCGCGATCTGCACCGCGCGGCGGCCGTGATCGGTTGCGAGGTAGCGCGCGAACGCCGCATCGGACAGCGACTTCACGCGGCCGAACAGGTCGATCTCGAACGCGCTGACACCGACGTTCACGCCGTACTGGTTCTGCGTGTTTTCGAGCAGCGGCGGGTTCGATTGCGCGTCGGCGGCCGTGCGCTGGCGCGTGAAGCTTGCGCCTGCGTCGATCGACGGCAGGCGCGCGGAGCGCTGGATGCCGTACTGCGCTTCGGCAGCCTGCACATTCAGCGCGGCCAGACGCAGGTCGCGGTTGTTGTCGAGCGCGAGTTCGATCAGGCGCTGCAGGCGGCGGTCGCCGAACATCGTGCGCCAGCCGAGATCGGCCGCGTTCGCGTGCTGGTCGGCCGCGGCAGCGGTCGTATAGGCGGCCGGCACCGGCATCTCGGGCCTGACCAGCTTCGGCGCCATCGAGCACGCCGACAGCGCGACGGCGGCGGAAACCGCGACGGTAAGAATAAATGATCGCATGGCCTTAACCTTGTTGTTCGTGGGTCACGGCGGCGGGCTTCTTGCGGGACGCCAGCCATGCCGAGATGCGTTCCTGGATGCTCATCACGAACACGAAGAAAACCGGAACGAAGAAAATGGCCAGCACGGTGGCGGTGATCATGCCGCCCAGCACGCCGGTGCCGATCGCGTGCTGCGTCTCGGAGCTGGCGCCGGAGGCGATGACGAGCGGCACCACGCCGAGCCCGAATGCGAGCGACGTCATCAGGATCGGACGCAGGCGCAGCTTGGACGACCGCACGGCCGCCTCGATCAGCCCCATGCCTTCCTCGCGCAGCTGCTTCGCGAATTCCACGATCAGGATCGCGTTCTTCGCCGACAGGCCGATCACGGTGATCATCCCGACCTTGAAGAAGACGTCGTTCGGCAGCCCGCGCAGCATCACCGCGCCGAGTGCGCCGATCAGGCCGAGCGGCACCACCAGCATCACCGACAACGGAATCGCCCAGCTCTCGTAGAGCGCCGCGAGCACCAGGAACACGACGATCATCGACAGCGCCATCAGCATCGGCGCCTGCGATGCCGACTCGCGCTCCTGCAGCGACTGGCCGGTCCAGGCCACCGTGAAGCCCGGCGGCAACTGCGCCGCCAGACGCTCCATCTCGGCCATCGCCGCGCCGCTGGAGTAGCCGGGGGCCGAACCGCCGGAGATACGCGCGGACGGATAACCCTGGAAGCGCACCATCTGGAGCGGGGCTTCCGACCAGACCGGACGCACCACTTCGGACAGCGGCACCATGCCGCCGGTCGCGTTGCGCACGTAGAGCTTCATCACGTTCTCGATCTGCATGCGTGCCGGGGCATCGGCCTGGATGATCACCTGCTGCATGCGGCCTGCGTTCGGGAAGTCGTTCACGTAGGTCGAGCCCATCGCGGCCGACAGCGTGTCGCTGATGGTCGTGAACGACACGCCGAGCGCTTCGGCCTTGTCGCGGTCGATGTCCAGCTTCACGCTCGTGCCGGCCGGCAGGCTGTCCGGATAGACGCCGGTCACCACCTTGCTTTGCGCGGCCAGTTCGAGCAGCCTGGTTTCAGCCGCCTTGAGCGCCGCATAGCCCTGGTTGGCGCGATCCTGCAGGCGCATCGTGAAACCCGAGCTGGTGCCCAGCCCGTCGATCGCCGGCGGCAACAGGCTCATGACCGTGCCTTCGGTCACGCCGCTCATCGCTGCCTGCGCGCGCATGGCTTCGTCCATCGTGGATGCACCGCCGCGTTTGTTCCAGTCCTTGAGCACCGAGTAGTTCAGTGCGGCATTCGAGCCGAGGCCGGAGAAGCCGTAGCCGATGATCGAGATGCTCGACTGGATCGCCGGACGCGACGCGAGGTGCTTCTCGAGGGTCTTGACCACGTCACCCGTGCGCTCGACGGTCGAATCCGCCGGGAGCAGGAAGCCGGTCATGAAGTAGCCCTGGTCTTCCTCGGGCAGGAACGACGACGGCAGCATCCGGAAGCCGAACACCAGCGCGGCGGAAATCGCGACGAACAGCAGCATCACGCGCCCGGTGCGGCCGACCAGCCGGCCGACGCGCGTTTCATACCATTGCGTGAGGCGGTCGAAGCGGCGGTTGAACCAGCCGAAGAAGCCGCGCTTCTCGTGGTGCCCGTGCTCGACCGGCTTGAGCATCGTCGCGCACAGGGCCGGCGTCAGCGTCAGTGCGAGCAGGGCCGAGAACATGATCGACACGGCCATCGACAGCGTGAACTGCTGATAGATCACGCCGACCGAACCGCTCGACATCGCCATCGGCAGGAACACGGCCGTCAGCACCAGCGTGATGCCGATGATCGCGCCGGTGATTTCCTTCATGGCCTTGATCGTCGCGTCCTTCGGCGACAGGCCTTCTTCCACCATCAGGCGCTCGACGTTTTCCACGACGACGATCGCATCGTCGACGATGATGCCGATCGCGAGCACCATGCCGAACATCGTCAGCACGTTGATCGAGAAGCCTGTCATCAGCATGACCGTGAAGGTGCCGAGCATCGCCACCGGCGCGACGATTGCCGGGATCAGCGTGTAGCGCACGTTCTGCAGGAACAGATACATCACCAGGAACACGAGCACCATCGCCTCGAGCAGCGTGTGAATCACCTTCTCGATCGAGATCTTCACGAACGGGGCAGTATCGAACGGAATCGAGTAGGTCATGCCGGCCGGCATCGTCTTGGCGACCATGTCCAGTTGCTCGCGCACAGCCTCGGCAGTCTTCACAGCGTTGGCCCCCGGCGCCAGCTGCACGCCCGCGAAGGTGGCGGGTTTGCCGTTCTCGCTGTTGACGAAGGTGAACGCCTGCGGGCCGAGTTCGACCCGCGCGACATCGCCGAGCACGACCTTCGAGCCGTTCGCATTCGCGCGCAGCACGATCTTCGCGAACTGCTCCGGCGTCGTGAGCTGGCCTTGCGCGGTGAGCGGCACCGTCACGCGCTGGCCCGGCAGCGTGGGCGCCGCACCGAGGCTGCCCGGGGCGATCTGCACGTTCTGCTGGCTGACGGCCGTCGTCAGGTCGTTCATCGACAGGCCGTAGGTGATCAGCTTCTGCGGATCGACCCAGATGCGCATGGCCTGTTCGGAGCCGAACAGTTGCACCTTGCCGACGCCTTCGACACGTCGCAGGTCCTCGACGACGTTGCGCGCCATGTAGTCGGCAAGCGCATTTTGATCGTAGCGGCCGCTGTCCGACTTCAGGCCGACGAACAACAGGAAGCCCGTGGCGGCTGACTCCACGATCACGCCGTTTTGCCGCACGACGGGGGGCAGGCGCGGCTCGACCGACTTGAGCTTGTTCTGCACTTCGACCTGGGCCATCGCCGAATCGGTGCCGGGCTTGAAGGTCGCGGTGATCTGTGCCTGGCCGGAAGTATCCGCCGACGATTCGAAGTACAGCAGGTTTCGCACACCGGACAGCTCGCGCTCGATGAGGCTCAGCACGCTGTCGCTCATCGTCTGCGGCGTGGCGCCCGGGTAGGTGGCGGTAATGGTGACGGTCGGCGGCGCGACCGACGGATAGCGCGCAACCGGCAATTCGGGGATGGCGATCAGGCCCAGCAGGATGATGAAGAGGGCGATCACCCACGCGAAGACCGGGCGCCGGATGAAGAATTGGGACATGACTGGAGGCTCCCCGTGACTCAGTGCGAGGAAGCGGTCTTGACCGCTTCAGGCGCCTTCCATGCGGTCGCCGTCACGGTCGCGCCGTCGCTCAGGCGCTCCATGCCTTCGACGACGACCTTCTGGCCCGCCTGCAGACCCGACTTGATGCGGTAGCTGCGGTTCGTCAGCTCGCCCACTTCCACGGACTTCAGATGCGCCTGGCTCTTCGCGTCGAGCACCCAGACCTGCGGCTTGCCGCCCGCGCGGACGATTGCCTGTTGCGGCACGGTCAGCGCGTTGTCGTAGTGCCCACGCGGGATGCGGGCTCGCACGTACATGCCCGGCAGCAGCTCGCGCTTCGGGTTGTCGACCAGCACGCGCAGCAGCACGTCGCCGGTACCCGGGTCGACGTTGACACCCGAGAACAGCATGCGGCCCTTTACGTCATAGCGCGAGTCGTCGTCGCGCAGCACGTCGACCGGCAGCCCGTTGCCCGCGGTGTCCGGCTGCGCCGTGAGCGCGCCGCGCAGCGATTCGAGCGACGCGGCCGGCTGGCGCACGTCCACGTAGACCTGGTCGATCTGCTGGATGCGTGCCATCGGCTGGCTGTCGCTGCTCGCAACCAGCGCACCCTCGGTCACGAGGGCCTGATCGATGCGGCCCGCGATCGGCGCCTCGACGGTCGCGAACTTCAGGTCGAGCTGGCGTCGTGCGAGCGTTGCGCGCGCCTGCGCGACGTCGGCGGCGGCCTGGTCGCGTTGTGACACTGAATCGTCGTAGACCTGCCGGCTGATTGCGTCGGCCTCGACCAGCGGCTTGAGCCGCGTGGTCTGCACCCTGGCCCGTTCGAGCGCGGCTTGTGCGCGTTGCAGGGCCGCCGCGGCCGTGTCCATATCGGCCTTGAACGGGGCCGGGTTGATCTGGAACAGCGGCTGGCCCGCACGCACTTCCGTGCCCTGTTCGAACAGCCGTCGCTGCACGATGCCGCTGACCTGCGGCCGGATCTCGGCGATCCGGACGGCCGCGATGCGGCCGGGCAGGTCTTCGGTCAGGTCGAGGGAGGAGGCTGCCAGCGTCATTGCCGCCACCGGGGTGGCTGGCGCGGCAGCCTGCTGTTCGGAGGGCCCGCAGCCCGCCAGCATCGCCGCCACCAGCGCGCACACGGCACTGTAGCTGCATCGCTTCTGCATTTTCATGTGGATTCCTTGAGATGAAGGCGCCAACGGCCCGCATTTTTGGTTCGAGTCTGGCGTCGACGGTTCTCGCGTCGCAGCCCCGTGCAACTACCAAGTTGCCGCCAATTTCTGGTTGTGGTCAAATGACCATGTCAATTGACCAATGGCGCGTAGTCTATCTCAAACTCGGATATCTCGCGTTCAGAGGCGGACGTTTTCATGCTGCGCAATGTTCAGCGGAAACCGAGGGGCGGCGGCGAAATTGCGCGAGCCACCTGCAGGGGCGTCGCACGAGGCTTCTTCAACGAGAGAAGTCGTTTTGCATTTGGCGTCGGAACAGTATTTCGCCGGCGCGATTGAATTTCACTACACAGAGTGCGAAAGAATGAACCAAGCGACTGTATCTTCGGCGCTGAGCGCCCGACTGCGAGACGCCTCCTTGCTGGAGACGCGCACCTGGCTTGCGTCGGGATGGACGGGGGGCGCGGATGGTCGTTCGTTTCCCGTGACGAATCCGGCCACCGGCGAGATTCTGGCGCGCGTGGCCAGCCTCGGCGCTGCAGAGGTGGAGGAGGCAATTGCATCGTCGGCTTCAGCACAAGAAGCGTGGCGTAAAAGGACCAGCCACGAGCGGGCGAGGATCCTGCGCGCATGGTATGACTTGATCATTGAGAATGCAGACGACCTCGCATTCATCATGATGTCGGAGCAGGGCAAGCCTCTCGCGGAGGCCCGCGGCGAGATAATGTATGCCGCTTCCTTCGTGGAGTGGTTCGCCGAAGAAGCGAAACGCGTATACGGCGACGTCATGCCTCACCCGCAAGCCGACAAGCGCATCCTCGTCATTCGTCAGCCGATCGGCGTTTGCGCAGCAATTACGCCGTGGAATTTTCCCGCCGCGATGATTACGCGCAAGGTGGCTCCAGCGTTGGCTGCCGGCTGTTCCATCATCGTGCGCCCGGCGGACCTGACTCCGCTGACGGCGCTTGCGCTAGCCGTGCTGGCCGAGCGAGCGGGTATTCCGGCCGGTGTACTTCAAGTGGTGTGTGGCCCGTCGCGCGAGATCGGAGCGGTCCTCACGGCCAGCCCGATCGTGCGCAAGCTTTCGTTTACTGGTTCGACCGAAGTCGGTCGCGTGCTCATGAGCCAGTCGTCCGGGACGATCAAGCGGCTTTCTCTCGAACTCGGCGGCAACGCACCTTTCATCGTGTTCGACGATGCGGATCTCGACGCGGCAATTGAAGGCGCGATGGCATCAAAGTACCGAAATAGCGGCCAGACCTGCGTTTGCGCCAATCGCTTTCTTGTCCAGGCTGGAATTCATGACCGCTTCGTCGACGCGCTCGCCCGGCGAGTTCAGGCGCTCGAGGTAGGAAACGGCATGGAACCGGGGGTGCAGCAGGGGCCGCTGATCCAGCCGTCCGCCTGCGACCATCTGGATCAGCTGATCGACGATGCGGTAGGCAAGGGCGCCCGAATCGTCACTGGCGGGAAACGCCATCCGCTTGGAGGCACGTTCTTCGAGCCGACCGTTATTGCCGATGCGACGCCGGCCATGCGTGTCGCGCGTGAGGAACTCTTCGGGCCCGTCGGTCCGGTATTCCGCTTCGAGGATGAGGCTCAGGCGATTGCGATGGCCAATGACACCGAGTACGGGCTGGCGGCCTACCTCTATACACGCGACCACGGCCGCATCTGGCGTGTGGGCGAGGCACTCGAGTACGGCATGGTCGGCCTGAATACCGGGGTGATATCCAACGAGGTCGCGCCGTTCGGCGGGGTAAAGCAATCGGGCCTTGGCCGAGAGGGGTCCCGTTACGGAATCGACGAATATCTGGAAATCAAATACATGTGTACCCAGGTCTGACGGCAACGTCGGCATCAAGGAAATGTCAATGGAAATGTCCCCGCAGTCGATGCTCTTCGAAACGGTCCCGTCGATTCTCCAGGAATGGGGCTGTGTGCGCCGCCTGGGTCAAGTGATGGCGGCATGGACGGATCGCCGCAATGTGCTGATCGTCACGGACGCAGGGTTGCACGAGGCCGGCGTGCTGGAGCCGGCGAAAGCATCGTTGGCAGCCGCCGGATTTCGTGCGGCGGTTTTTGACGAGGTCGTGGCCGATCCGCCGGAGATCGTGGTATCGCGGTGCGTTGAGGTCGCACGCAGTGCAGAGGTGGATGTCGTCATCGGCTTGGGTGGCGGCTCATCGATGGACATTGCAAAGCTGGCCGCCGTCCTTGCCGTCTCGCAGCAATCTCTCGCGGAAATGTACGGAATTGGCAACGTTCACGGCGAGCGCCTGCCATTGGTGCAAATCCCGACGACGGCCGGCACTGGGTCGGAAGTCACCAATATTTCCATCGTTTCGGTTAACGAAACAAACAAAATGGGAATCGTCGCCCGTCAACTGTATGCCGACAGAGTGATCCTGGACGCTGAACTCACTGTCGGTCTGCCACGCAGTCATACCGCTGCAACCGGCATCGACGCGATGGTCCACGCCATCGAGGCATATACCAGCAAGCACAAGAAGAATGCCATTTCCGACGCCCTTGCGCGTGAGGCACTGCGATTGCTGGCGAACAACCTGGTCCCGGCTTGCGAAGATGGCAACGACCGGCGCGCGCGAGAGGCAATGCTGCTGGGCGCAACCCTGGCGGGACAAGCCTTCGCCAATGCTCCGGTGGCTGCCGTTCATGCGCTGGCCTATCCATTGGGCGGCCACTTTCATATCCCGCATGGTTTGTCCAACGCATTGATGCTTGCGCCCGTGCTGCGTTTCAACGCGCAGGCGGCAGCTTCGCAATATGCGGAACTGGCAGATCTCGTAGGCGCGGGTGGAAAAGGCGACGCCACGGAACGCACGGCCGCGTTCATCGGATTCATGGATGACCTGATGGACCGGTCCGGCGCGCCGCGTCGTCTCCGCGACGCGGGCGTCACGCGTTCGAGCCTGCCGATCCTGGCGGCAGATGCCATGAAGCAGCAGCGCCTGCTGTTGAACAATCCGGTCGTTGTCACGGATTCCGACGCATTGCGCTTGTATGAACAGGCCTATTGAACCGACACAGGCAAATCCGTAGTCGCCGTAACGTTAATATAGAGAGTGCACCGTGAACAATGTAGAAAGGATTGAGCACCACGAGGTCGTCATTTTGGGTGCAGGCTTTGGAGGCCTCGGAATGGCTGCTCGCATGAAGATCGCGGGCATCGACGACTTTGTCGTGTTGGAGAAACGTCCCGGACTCGGCGGCGTTTGGCTTGACAATTCGTATCCCGGCGCAGCATGCGATACCGAATCGCACCTGTATTGCTACAGCTTCCATCCGCATTTGCGCGTAAGCGCCATGTATGCCGGCAGGAACGAACTGCTCAATTATCTGAAATCGCTTGCCATGCGGTTCGGCTTGACAGAACACCTGCGGTTCAACTGCGAGATTCGGAGCGCTGAATGGGATGCAGGCGCAAGCCTCTGGCGGTTCGAGCTGGACGACGGTTCGCGATTGACCTCCCGCTTCTTCGTGCCGGCGTGGGGGCAACTAAACCGTCCGATGATTCCCGCGGTTCGCGGCTTGGAGGGTTTCAAGGGAGACTATTTCCACTCCGCGGAATGGCGGCACGATGTGGATCTGAGTGGCAAGCGTGTGGCGAGCGTTGGAAATGCCGCTAGCGCCGTGCAGTATGTGCCGGCCATCGCGCCGAAGGTCGCGCAACTTACGGTGTTCCAGCGAAGCGCAAACTGGATCATGCCGCGCAACCAGATCATCTTCTCGATGGAGCAGCTCGATACGTACGAGAGCGAGCCCCATCTGTTCGAAGAAAGCCGGAAATCGCTGCACGCTTTCCGTGAATCCGGGTTCGAGCGCACACGGATGGGTTCCAACGCACAGATGGAAGGCAAGAGTCTGGCTTTGGCACACCTTCATCGGCAGGTGTCCGACCCGGCCCTGCGCCAGCAGCTGACGCCGGACTATGAATACGCGTGCAAACGCATTCTGCGATCGGACGACTACTATCCGGCGCTCGTGCGCGACAACGTCGCGTTGGAAACGGCGGGCGTAGAGGCGGTTGTCGAGGACGGTATCGTGACCAGGGACGGCCGAGTTCTCCCGTTTGACGTGATCGTGTTCGGAACGGGATTCGAGAGTCAGGCATTCCAGGGTAGCTTGCAGGTTCGCGGGGCGGATTGCACGTTGGCGCAGGCCTGGAAAGATGGCCCGGAGGCCTATCTGGGCATCACGGTGCCAGGCTTTCCCAACATGTTCATGTTGTATGGGCCGAACACGAACCTGAACCACAACTCCATCGTGTCGATGCTCGAGATTCAGCAAAACTACATCATCGACGCGATCGGTGGCATGGCTGCGACCGGCGTCAAGGCAGTCGACGTCGATAGGGCCGTGTTTGACGAATACAACAGCGGGCTGCAGTCAGCGATGGCCGGCTCGGCATTTTCCGCAGGCTGCTCGAGTTGGTACAAGAACGCGCAGGGCAAGGTGATCAACAACTGGCCAGGCACAGTGGACGAATACCGCGCCGCGACGCAATGGGATCAAAGCGTGTTCGGCACGATCTGAGCGGGGATGCGCATGACATCAGTGCTCTGGTTGCCGCTGACGGAGGTTGCTGAAGATGCGCGGGACGCCGTTCGGGCGTTCCGCGAACTGGGTGGACGGCACTACGGCAGCTTTTCCGTGGACCAGTCTCGTGTGAACTTCGTGCGTGCCTGCGAACTGAACGGCATCACGGGTGACGAGGCTGTTGATCATGACGATATAGGTGTTCCCGTAACGGGCGGCAGCATTCGGGTGCGGCTCTATCGTCCACACAATGGGGATCACGCCGAGGACAATCCGCTGGTCGTCTTCATTCACGGAGGCGGGTGGGTGATCGGGAGCGTGGACACGCACGACGGCATTTGCCGTTATCTCGCACGGCATAGTGGGTGCCCGGTCGCATCGGTGGAGTACCGGCGATCGCCGGAGCACCGGTGGCCGGTCCCGCTCGAAGACTGCGAGCGGGCATTGGACTATCTGGTCACGAACGCTCCAGCGCTCTCCATCAACGCGTCTCGCGTGGTTCTGGCGGGCGACAGCGCCGGCGGCAATATGGCGACCATCATCGCCAATGCAGCATCGACGACGGGATCCTCGATCGTCGGACAGATCCTGCTTTATCCGGTGACGGACCTGACTGCGTCACTCCCGTCATATCAACGTGTTCAAGGTGGATTTCCGCTCGTAGCCGAATCGATGCTCTGGTTCCGCGACCACTACGTGCCTGCCGGTACGCCGCTCGATCTTCCGCGCCTGTCCCCGCTGTTGCATGCAGAGGGCCGGCCGCAGCCGCCGATGTTCATTGCAACGGTGGGGCTCGACCCGCTATGCGACGAGGGCGTTGCTTACGCGTCGTGCGCGGCACGCGCCGGGAGCGAAGTCGAGCATCACCATCTGCCGGGGCATCATCACGGCATCGTTACCGCGGCCCGCAATATCGCGACAGCGAGATATCTGCTGGAACGCGCCGCTGCCTTTGTTCGGCGACTTGCCGAAAAAGACCGCGTCAGTGTTTGACGCTTTGACCTTTGCTCGGGCTGGTGCATTGACGTTTGGACGACGATGCTTGCGACGCGTTTTCCAGAAATCATTCTCGCGTAGTTCAAGGCGCTCCGGCTCGCTACGAGCGTGACGAGCGGACTGGCGTCGCGCGATTATTCAAACAGGACAGAGGAGATTGGGTATGGAAAAGATTTGGCTTGCTTCCTATCCGCCAGAGGTTCCAGCAGAGATTGATTCCAGCGCGTATCGATCCGTTAGCGAGTTGATCGACGCAAGCTTCGGCAAGTTTCGGGAAAGTCTCGCGTTTGCGTGTAATGGAACGCGGATGACGTATGGTGAGCTCGACATGATGTCGCGCTCACTGGCCGCGTGGCTGCAATCACGGGGGCTCGAGCGTGGTGCGCGCGTCGCCATCATGATGCCGAATATGTTGCACTACCCGATCTCGATCTGTGCAGTCCTGCGCGCCGGCTACGTTGTCGTCAACGTCAATCCGCTTTATACCCCCCGCGAGTTGAAACATCAGTTGAACGACAGCGGCGCGGAAGCGATCGTCATACTCGACAGTTGCGCTGCAACGCTGGACGGAATCATTACGCAAACGCAGGTGAAGCATGTTCTGGTTGCCACGCAGGACAACGCTTCTACCGTGGGGCAGATCCCGAGCGCATATACGACATTTGACGACGCGATTGCGGAGGGGCGTCGGAGCAAATTCGTGCCGCCTTGCCAGTCACCGGATGATGTTGCCTTTCTCCAATATACGGGGGGGACAACCGGTGTGTCGAAAGGGGCGACGCTGTTGCATCGGAACATTGTCGCGAATGTATTGCAGACGGACGTCTGGCTCAAGCCAGCCCGAGGTTGGCGTCCTGACGTGACGCAGTTCATCACGGTAGCGGCACTTCCGATCTATCACATCTTTGCGCTCAACGTTTGCTGTCTGTTGACGATGCACACGGGCGGGCTTTGTGTACTGGTTCCCAATCCGCGTGACATCGGCGGGATGATCGAGTCGCTCGCCGGATACAAGATCACGAGCTTTCCGGGAGTGAACACGCTCTATAACGCGATGCTCCATCATCCCGAGTTCTCGCGCCTCGATTTCTCCAATCTGCTGCTGGCCAACGGCGGCGGAATGGCCACTCAAGAGGCGGTCGCAAAGCGCTGGAAGGAGATGACCGGCGCGCCGATTATCGAAGGATACGGGCTGTCCGAGACGTCGCCATGCGTCACGATCAATCCCGTTGCCCGCGGTGAATTCAATGGCACGATCGGCTTGCCGTTGCCCTCTACCGAAGTGTCGATCCGGGACGACGACGGCAAGGAACTGCCGCCTGGAGAAGCAGGGGAGTTGTGCATTCGTGGTCCCCAGGTGATGGCGGGCTACTGGCAGCGACCCGACGAGACGTCGAAGGTGATGACCGAGGACGGCTTCTTCAGATCGGGCGACATTGCGTCGATTTCCGCGGACGGCTTCGTGCGAATCGTCGACCGCAAGAAGGACATGATCCTCGTGTCCGGTTTCAACGTCTACCCGAACGAGATCGAAGAGGTCGTTGTCAAACACCCCGGCGTATACGAAGTCGCTGCCATCGGCGTACCCGACGAGCATTCCGGAGAGGCCGTCAAGCTGTTCGTGGTCAGGAAAGACCCGGAACTGACGGACGAAGATTTGATGGCGTTCTGCAAAGGGCAGCTGACTGGCTATAAACGACCGAAAAGCATCGAGTTTCGCGACACCCTGCCAAAGAGCAACGTCGGGAAGATCCTTCGGCGAGAGTTGCGGGTGCCGAACGACTGACATCATCCTCAACGTCCGATGCCTTCAGGATCGAGCCACCCCCATCGCACGTCCCCGAACGAGCACGGGAATGATGCGGCGGGACGCGTCCGTCGCGAGGTTTGCTTGCGGTTTCGAGAGGCACCTTGCCTCCACGCCTTGGTCCGGGGTGGCTACCAGTCAGCCAGGATCGAGGGCTGTGTGAGGGCAACGGGGCGAGGTAGAGCGCCGGGCTCGACGTAGCATTCGGCACGTTACATGACCGATGCAGAGCATCGCGACCTTCACAACCGCGGGTGTAATGGAAACCCCTTATTCAAATTGTCCCTTGACTGCATAAGACTGGGAACCGTGGGACTTGGTCAAATGATCATGTTCGAGATGGCAGGTCAAACCGGGATACGTACGTCAATGACCCGCGTGCATGTCAGCTTGGTGCGTAGCAGGTCTCACCTGGGGTTGTCCGCATTGGGTTGAATGCGTTGATGCTGGCATGCACCTGTGGGCATCTACTTTAATTCGCAGTCAAATGACCAAGTCGTATGACTTGGTTGTGCGGCGTTACGAGAATTTTCAATAACTGGTCATTGGAGGGATCTCATGGCTAAGAATCAAACGGATTCGTGTTCTCCTGAGCACGTAGACGTACTAATCATTGGGGCCGGAATCTCGGGAATCGACGCCGCTTGTCATCTCCGCATGCATTTGCCGGGTCGCTCGTTAGCCATTCTGGAAGCAATGGATGGATTCGGCGGTACGTGGTGGACCCATCGTTACCCCGGCGCGCGTTCCGACAGCGACCTGTACACGTACGCGTTCGGATTCCGCCCGTGGCAGGGCCGATCGATCGCCACGGCAGATGAGATCCACAGCTATCTGGGCGAGGTCATCGAGGAATATGACCTCGGTTCGAAGATCCGCTATGGGCATCGTGTTCAAACGGTGAACTGGTCGAGTGAACAAAAGCGCTGGACGATCGAGGTATCGCGCAACGATACCGGTGAACGCTTCACGATGACCACCGACTTCTTGTGGTTGGGAGCCGGGTACTACGATCATCGTCAAGGCTTTACGCCCAAGTGGAACGGGTTCGATCGTTACAAGGGAACGGTCGTTCATCCGCAGCACTGGCCCGAAGCGCTCGACTATGCCGGAAAGCGTGTGATCGTGATCGGCTCGGGCGCGACCGCCGCAACGCTGATTCCGGCAATGGCCGGAACCGCGGCGCATGTGACGATGCTCCAACGGTCGCCGACGTTCTTCACGGCGGTTCCGTGGACCCACCAGCTGGACGCTACGCTTCGTGAACTCAGCCTTCCCGAAGAATGGCGGTCGGAGATTTTGCGGCGTGCGCACCTGAAGCAGACGTTTGACCTGATCAATCTTGCCGCAGCGAATCCGGACGCGGTTCGCGACTGGCTGATCAACGAGACCCGGCAACAGCTGCCGGAGGGTTTTGACGTCGACAAGCACTTCAATCCCAGCTATCGCCCGTGGCAGCAGAGAGTGGCCGCAGTCCCCGAGGGAGACCTCTTCACGGCCATCCGGGACGGGAAAGCATCCGTCGTGACGGACACCATCGAATCGTTCGACGAAAGCGGCATTACGTTGGCGTCGGGCGAGCACCTGCAGGCGGACATCGTCGTGACGGCGACCGGCTTCGACATGAGCGCTTTCGGCCAGATCGCATTTCAGCTCGATGGAGATCCGGTCGACATGACCAAGCGGGTCTCGTATCGAGGAATGATGATCGAGGGTATCCCGAACATGGCGTTCATCTACGGCTACTACCGTTCGAGCTGGACGCTCCGTGCCGATCTGGTCTGCGAATTCACTTGCCGTGTACTTGCGCATATGGAAAAGGTCGGTGCGAAGACGGTGGAGCCGTGCCTGCGAGCCGAAGACGCCGACATGCAGCGGCTGCCGTGGACGGACCCGACCAACTTCAATGCCGGGTACGTCATGCGGTCGCAACACCAGATGCATTCGCGTGGTGATCGTATGCCGTGGCAGCACCACTTCGAATATGAGGAGGAGCGCAAGAGCATTCCGGAATTGAGCCCGGATTCCGAAGTCCTCGTGTATCGCTGATCTCCGAGCAACGTTCGATTACAAGGTGATGTTATGGCACTCGATTTGCACCTCGCTGGTTTTCTCGAATCCTTTGCCGGGTCCGGCGCGAAACCATTGCCGCAGTCAACCCCGGAAGAGGCGCGCGTATTGATGCAGCATCTGGCACGCGCCGTTCGTGCACCAGATGCAGTTGTCGCCATGCACAGCGTGGAAGACCTGACCGTCCCCGGCGCGACTGGATCGCTGCGGGCGAGGCTCTATCGTCCGACCCGGGAGCGTCATCTGCCGACGGTCGTTTATCTTCACGGCGGCGGGTTTGTCATTGGCGATCTGGATACTCATGACAACATTTGTCGAGAGCTGGCTCGTGGCGCGAATGCGGTAGTCGTCTCGGTGGATTACCGGCTGGCTCCCGAGCATCCGTATCCGGCCGCGGCCGACGACGCGATTGCCGCGACCAAATGGGTGATCGCGAACGCGGGTGAGTTGGGCGGAAACGACGTAGTGGCGGTGGCCGGAGATAGCGCCGGCGGCAATCTCGCGGCCGTCGTGACCCAGCAACTGCACGTCGAGGGAATTTCGCTTTCCGCCCAGTTCCTGATCTACCCCGCTGTGGCACAAGACCGCTCCGGCTTTCCTTCCTTCAAGGAAAACGGTGAAGGCTACCTGCTCGATCTCGAGACGATCGCGTGGTTTGATCGACATTACGTGCTTGACGATACCGACCGGGAGGATGCGCGACTGGCCCCGATCCTTGCGAAGGACTTTGCCGGGTTGCCGCCTGCGGTCATCGTTACCGCGGAATTCGATCCGCTGCGCGACGAGGGAGAAGCCTATGGACGCTTGCTCCACGCAAGCGGCGTCAAGGTCGAAACGATCAGGTGCGATGGCATGCTTCACGGGTTCTTCGACATGGGGGCGATCTCGCCGGGCGCCCAGGCGTCGATCGAGAAGGGGCTCGCGATTTTTCGAAAGGTACTCGGCAGCGCGCAGCACCATTGATACGTTGGCGGTAGCGACTTGATCTTGCTTTCCGCCATTTCGTGGCCGCATGCGGCTCGATGGATGACCTCCAACGTTGCCGATGCGGCCACACAGTTCTGATGCATGACGGAATGAAGCCGATTGCGCGACGGCTCGGTGGGGCTGCGACGCGAGTGGCGGAATCGATGCATCAGGTAGTTGCTTGTGAAGCGCTCAAGCACCTATCCAGGACACAGACCCGTGAAGAATTCATTCGATTATCTTGTTGTAGGCGGCGGCTCGGCAGGCAGTGTGCTGGCTTCGCGTTTGACCGAAGACCCTGATGTGACGCTGTGCCTCTTCGAAGCCGGCGGCACCGGCGATGGATGGCCAGTCAACGTACCGGCCGCCTTGGTGCTGATGGTCCCGTCCCGGCTGAACAACTGGGCGTTCGAGACCGTTCCCCAGAAGGGGCTGCTGGGACGGCGCGGCTACCAGCCGCGTGGCAAGACGTTGGGCGGATCGTCTGCGATCAATGCGATGGTGTACACGCGTGGCCATCATGCCGATTACGACGATTGGGCCGCGCTCGGCAACGAAGGCTGGGCCTGGCGCGACGTCTTCCCCTATTTCAAGCGAAGCGAGCATAACGAGCGTCTTGGCAATGAATGGCACGGGCGCGGCGGCCCGCTTTGGGTCAGTGATCTGAGGACAGGCAATCCGTTTCAGGCACGATGGCTGGATGCCGCACGACAGTGCGGCTTGCCCATCACGGACGATTTCAACGGTGCGGAGCAGGAAGGGGTCGGCATCTACCAGGTGACCCAGAAGGATGGCGAGCGCTGCAGTGCTGCACGTGCCTATCTTTTTCCGCATATGAAAGCCCGCGACAATCTGACGGTGGAGACCCATGCGCAGGTCAGGCGCATTGTGTTCGACGGTAAAAGGGCCGTTGGTGTCGAAGTCACGCGTGCGGGAACTGTCGAGACGGTTTGGGCAAAAAAAGAGGTGATCCTTTCCGCGGGTGCCCTTCAATCGCCTCAGTTGCTGATGTTGTCCGGCGTCGGTCCGAGGGACGAACTCCAGCGTCACGGGATCGAGGTCGTAGCCGATCTCCCTGGCGTTGGAGAGAACTTGCAGGATCATCCGGACTTCGTCGTCAGCTACAAGACGAATAGCCTGGATGCGCTCGGCGTATCGGTACGCGGCGGGATCAAGACGCTGCGCGACATCAGGCAATATCGGGCGTCACGGCGCGGTACCATGACAACCAACTTTGCCGAAGGCGGCGCCTTCCTGAAGACGCGTCCCGATCTGGAGCGGCCGGACGTGCAGATGCACTTTGTCGTGGGTCCCGTCAACGATCACGGGAGAAAGTTGCAGCTCGGACATGGCATTTCCTGTCACGTGTGCCTGTTGAGGCCGAAAAGCCGTGGCTCGGTCAAGCTGCGAAGCGCGGATCCGCTTGATGCGCCGTTGATCGACCCGGCATTCCTCGAGCACGCGGATGACCTTGATGTCCTGGTCGAGGGATACAAGTTGACCCGGCGGTTGATGGCGGCGCCGGCCATCTCGGCGTTCGTGACGGAGGATCTGCTTGAGTCTCGGTCGCGATCCGACGAAGACATTCGTGCGTTGTTGCGCGAGCGGACCGACACCGTTTATCACCCGGTAGGAACGTGTCGTATGGGGAACGACGAGCTCGCCGTCGTCGACGCGCAATTGCGCGTACGGGGGACGGAAGGCTTGCGTGTGGTTGACGCCTCGATCATGCCGACGTTGGTTGGTGCAAACACGAACGCGCCAACGATCATGATTGGAGAGAAAGCCTCGGATCTGATTCGGAGGATTTCGCGATTCCCGGCTGCGATGCAGGCGTGAAAGCCGGAATCGTGGTTTGACCGATCCTTTCCCGCGCCGGCATTCGTCGGCGCAAAGGCCTCGATCGTACACGGACGCTGCGAGCATGATATGCGTCGCAATGTCCGCTGCCGGCCGGGGCTCACTGGACGCTCTCCGGGGCACCGCGAGCTTTCTGGCGTCGAGCGCGTGAGCCGTGAGGTCTGGTGACGCGGCCAACCACCGTTCATGAAAGCATCCTTGCTCTTTGAAGGGCAAGGCGAGCACGAGGCAACAGATGTCGCCACCTGCGGTCGAGCTGTCGGGCGGTGACCTACGCGCGCCAACAACCGGAGAAAGGCCGGTGCTCGCTTCGCGGCGACGAGCCGCAGCAAAAAACGAACCAGTCAGTCGATCGACCTTGTTCGACATCGGGCCGGTGCGGGCGCAGGAAATTTTCCTCCCCTGCCTCTATCGCAATGGCCTCAGTGCGCGCGATGCCGAGCGCCGTCTTCAACACGTCGAGTCATGCCTGCGAACCTTGAATCCTGTCTGGCACCTGAACGCTGTCCGGCAGGTATTCACGCGCACAAACGGCAATGACCCGTAAATTCAATCATGCACGCGCTGATACTCGTCGCGGATGACGCGCCGGAAATGTCGTCGATGCTCGACATCTGCCTGACTCGCAACGGGTTTCGTACATTTCGGACCCATGCCTCTCAGGCCCTGCTTGCGACGCAATTGAACCTGAAGCCTGATCTGGTCATTTTCGACGTTCGTGAGCTGCGCGCGGATACCGTGGAAATGCTCGCCACGCTTCGACGGCAAAGCGATACTCCCATCATTGTCGTGTCGGAATGTGATCTGGACAGCGAGCGGTTGCGGACACTGCATGCCGGCGCCGACGATTACATTGTCACGCCGTTCAACCAGGAAGTGCTCGTCGCGCGATTGCTCACGATTCTTCGCCGCTCCGGTGCGCTCGCCCCTGCGCGCCGTCTCCGGGTTGGAATGCTCGAGATCGACACGGAAAGCTATATGGCATGCGTGAGAACGTCCACCGGTGAAGCGCCCGTTTCCGTCACACTCGTCGAATTTCGCCTGCTGGCTCACATGGCCAAGCTGCCGAATCGTGCATTTACACGCATCGAATTGCTCAACGCGTGCATGACGGACGTAGGTGCATCTACACGCACTGTCGACAGTCACATGAGCCGGCTGCGCAGAAAGCTGATGGCCTCAGGGGCGTCGGGCATCCTGGAAAGCGTGCACGGCGTCGGCTATCGTCTTCGAAAACCCGGCTGACGGGAGCGGGCGGCGCTCGTTGTCCGAATCTGCTGTTCGGTGAGTCGGCATGCCGTCGAGTCTGGTGCGCTATCGGCAGATCGCCTGCTCCGAGGCGTTGCGGCGTTCGCACAGGTCATTGAATGTGATCTCTGGGTTCCCGGTTTTCCGCGGGATGCGGATGGACATTTCGTCCGTATGCCGCTTCTTCATCGCGTTCTTCTCGCCCCACGACAGGGGAGCTCGATCGCTCTACGGCTGCCCAATCCGTCTTGGGTCAGGACGGCTTCGAGGCAGCGAGCCGTGTTTCTCAGATTCACGGCCCGCTGCACGTGTCGGACACCGGTCAGTTACTGTGCGACGACCCCGTCACGAGAAAAAATCAGCCACTTGTCGCCAGGCGAGGGGAGGGCCGCTGTGTACGTCGTCCCGGTCGCGGTGTGCAGTTGCTGGAACGTCTTTCCATCGTCGGCGCTTTGAGCCTGTAACCCGTCGACACCGACCGCCAATACCGTGGAGCCTCTGGACGCAAGCGAGGTAATGGAATTCTTGGTGTCGAGCGTCGCGCGTGACCAGGTATGGCCGTTGTCTTCGCTTCGCATCAACGTACCGCGCAACCCTCCGACCAGAAGCACACCATTGGGGAGTGCCACACCGCACCAGAACGACCCCTTGTAACCGGTCTCCGTGCTATCCCACGTGTTGCCCTTGTCCTTGGAAATAAAGAGCCGCCCCTTCTCGGCCGTAGCAAAAATGTCGCCGTTGCTGTTTGAAAAAATGCCGAACAGATTCAGGTCCGACTTCTTGCCATTCGGAAGAACGGCTTCTTTTTTTGTCCAGGTCTTGCCGCCGTCATCGGTGACAAGGATCAGCGACCAGAGTCCAACGGCCACGCCATGGTTGGCATCAAGGAAGTGAACGCCGAACAGGGGGCGATCCTCGGTCGTCGAGAGCCGCTGTATCTTCCATGTCTCGCCGCCGTCGGTGGTCTTGAGAATGGCACCCCAGTGGCCGACTGCCCAACCTGTGTTGGCGTCGATGAAACTGACAGACGTCAGCGTCGAGCTCACGGGGACAGACTTGGCCTGACGGTACGTCGCACCGCGGTTGTCGGACAGAAGAATGATGCCGTTCGCGCCGACACTCACCACCCGCTGGCCTGCCCACGTTGCATCCAGCACGGGCGACTGGGTCGCAATGCCGGACAGGACGGCCGGAACGGGCCTGAGTTCGGGTGCGGAGACCGCGCTTTGCATGCCGCCCAGCAGCGTTCCTAAGATGACGATACCTGCCGAAATGGAGAGAACCTTACGATACATAGTCATGGAATCCTCTTCTTCAATGTGCCAGCAGGCCAGGTGCGCGCGCGGGCCGCCGTCTCGGGAAGATGCGCTCGAGCCAGACGGCGAAGGCCGGCAGAACAGTCATGGCCATGACCATATTGACGATGAACATGAAGGCCAGCAGCTTGCCCATATCCGCCTGAAACTTCAGCTCGGAGAATGACCAGGTGGCGACGCCGATCGCGAGCGTGATCGCTGTAAAGATGGTTGCCGTCCCGATCTCCAGGATCGATTGCTCGAGCGCCTTGACGATTCCGACGCCGTTGGCGAGATGCAGCTGCAGGCGGTTGTAGATGTAGAACGCATAGTCGACGCCGATGCCAACGGCCAGCACCATCACGGGTAACGTGGCGACGGTCAGGCCGATCTGCAACTCCTTCATGAACCAGTATCCGATGAAGGTGCCGATCGTCAGCGGCAGGCAGCATGCGAGGACAGCGCGCAGGTCGCGGTACGTGAGGAGAACGAGCAAGACGATGGTCGCATAGACGTAAAGCATCATCGGCAGTTCGCTGCGCTCGATTTCGTCGTTGACCGCGGCCAGGACACCGGCGTTTCCGGATGCAAGCCGGATCTTCACGCCAGGCAGCGTGTTCGTATCGCGAAAATGCTTCGCGGCATTGATGACCTGATTGATCGTGGTCGCCTTGTGGTCTGCCAGATAGATGTTCACCGCGGTCATGCTGCAGTCCTTGCGCATGACGCCCGGGGTGCGGGCCACCTCGCCGGCCAACGACGAATAGTTGTCCGGGTCGATGGGGATCGCGGACATCTTTGGATTGCCTTCGTTGTACCCCTCGTTGTATTGCCGCAGCAACGACGAAAATGAAACGACCGACAATACGCCGGGAACGGCGCGCATCGACCAGACGAAGCGATCCTGATAGGCGCCGATTTCCACGTTGTTGCAAGACTGGGGCGGCGCTTCGAAGACGATGGAAATCCAGTCCAGGCCGACGTCGTAGCTCGACGCAATGGAAACCGAATCCTTGTTGAACCGGGCGTCGGCACGAAGTTCGGGCGCGCCTGCCTGCAGGGTGCCGACTACGCGGTCTCGACTTTCCCAGGCCGCCACGCAGAAGACCACGACGGCAGCCAGAAGGACGAGCGCCGCATTGCGGGGAATGGCGACCTTTGCGAGGACCCGGAGCACGCGAGCGCGACGAGCGGCATGCAGCTCGGCATTCTTCGCATAATTGTGGTCGACCTTGAGCAAGGACGCCGCCAGCGGGAGCATCACCAGATTCGTGACGATCTTGTACGCAACACCGAGCGAAGCGGTAATCGCGAGCTCGCGGACCATCGGAATCGGAATCAGGATCAACGTGACGAAGGAAACGAAAGCCGTCACAAGGGCGAGCGTCCCGGGAATCAGCAGCCCGCTGAAGCTGGATCGAGCGGCTTGCTCCACCGACTTCCCGTGAGAGATTTCGCGAACGATGAAATTGATCTGCTGAACACCGTGTGAAACGCCGATCGCGAACACGAGAAACGGAACCAATACGCCCAACGGGTCGAGCCCATAGCCGAGGAGATGCAGCGTGCCGAACTGCCAGACGAGTGAGAGAAGCGAACACGTCAACGGCAGGATCGTCAGACGAACGGAGCGACAGTACCAGTAGACGGCCAACGCGGTCAGGAGCAGGGCGATCGCGCAGAACTTCAGGACAGACGATGCGCCGTTGGCAATATCACCGATCTGCTTCGCGAAACCGATAATCTGGATCTCATAGTTCGAATCCTCGAACCTGGATCGCAACTGCGATTCGAGTGCCTGATCGAATGCCACATAGTCGATCCGCTCGCCTTTTGCATCCAGTTCGTTGAGGTCCGCGGTGACCATTGCACTGCTCTGGTCGCGCGACACGAGGCTGCCGACGAATCCACCCTGGGCAGTCGAGCGCGAAATGGCACCGACCGTGTTGCCGTCGAGCTGATCCGGCGTCACGGTGCCGGGAATGAGCGGGTCGGCTCTGAATCCGTCTTCGGTAATCTCATTGACAAATGAATTTGGAGTCCAGAGTGATTGAACGCTGCTGCGAGATACGTTTGGCAGAAACGTGACCGCCTGGGTGACGTCATACAGCCGCTTCAACGCGGCCGGCGTCCAGATGCTTCCCTTGCGGGCCTTGACGACGACGATCAAACGGTTGGCGCCGAGCAGATCACCGCGATACTCATTAAACGTCTGAGTATATTCATGGCCAAGAGGAAGCTGCTTCTCAAACCCCGCATCCATGCGAAGCTTGACGGCGAAGCAGGCCATGACGACCGTGAAGAGAACCAGAAGCCCCAGTACGAGACGCCTGTGACCGAACAGCGTATTTTCCAGCGAATGAAGAGTTCTTAGCAGCTTGCTGGGTCGGGCTGCGTCGGAAACAGGCGTTTGATTCATATTGACCTCAGAAATTTCGGGATGCGACGATTGCCACGAAGTCCCTGTCACGTAGCGGGTTGGCCAGAGGGTTGGTCGGGCCCATGAAACGGGTGTAGTTCAATGCAACCTGCCACTTCGCCGGGTTCTGTATGAAATTCACATACAGGTTCATGGCCGTCACGCCGCGCATGAACTGGGCATTCACGTTCGGCGTATTGCCGAACAGGCCGTATCGGACGAATATCCCCGGATTGACCTGCCACCCGGGAATGAGGGTGCCGTCGTAAACCCAGTTGAAATCGACATCAACCCCGCCGGAGTATTTCGTTCCCTGTGCACTACCCGGTGAGTTGAGTGCGCCGGTCGCGAACAAGTCGTTGAATTCATTCCCCCACAGAAGCGCACCAGGCGAAATCGGCGACCCGCCATAGCTCTTGTGAAGCCCGGGATAAGCAATGATCACCGTCTCGGTCGTCAATGTGGCGGTCTGGGCGCCGAGCAGTTTGAGGAAGGCTCCGGAATTGCCTGGCTGGAGCGAGTAGAGGGTAGTCAGATGCCACTGGAATCGCTTCTCGTCGACCCAGCAGTTTCCACCTTGCGCGACGCATCCACTGGCCGGATTCAGGGGAACGGCATCTCGCGGACGGTACGAGAGCTCGGTACCGATCGCCCAATCGCCGACGGGGAAGTTGGCGCTGACACCGATCATGTGACGGTCTTCCGGAAATCTGAAGACCGTCCCACCCGTTGAACTCAGCGAGACTTGCGGGAACTTGTCGTGATACGCGATCGTGTAGAAACCGAGATTCAGGTCCGTTCCCGCGGGCTGGTAGCGAATGGAAAAGCCATACTGCCCGCCGTTTTTCGGATGGATGGTCGAGACGCCATACGTGTTGTTGCCTGGCCCTACGATCTGATTCGACCAATAGCTGCCAACCGGCGGAAGGTAATTCTGGTTCCAGTTGCTCTGGATGTACCCTTCGACGTTCACGCCGTGACCCAAGCCGGAGGCGACACTCAGTATTGGTGCGGGCAGGATGATCTCCTTGACCTGCGCCCCAGGTTGGGACGCGCGATTCACGTCGATCGCATTCGTCGCATTGACCCCACCGATTTCCCAGATGCTTTCGCCCCAGCTGACGACCTGATTACCCACACGGACGCGTGCAATCTGGTCGCCTACGTTGAACTGCTTGCTGACCCACAGGTCGAGCAAGCGTGGCTTGAAGCGGATGTTTTTCTCGGCATCGGACGGGAGCCCGCCGCTCAGGTTGGGCGCAGGGTTATAGAAAAGGTCCTGTCCGCTGGTTGCGCCTGTCGTGTGGGTCCCGGAGTAGTCGTATTGCCAGGTGCCGCGCGCCATGAACGTGAGCCCTTGCGACGGCATCTTCAGGACCAACTCGTGGTTGCCCTTGAGATAGCTCGTGAAAGGATCTCCCTTGCCGTAGTTGATGTCGCCTTGATCGGAGAGGCCGCTCAATTGACCGAGTCGGCCGCCACCGGTCCGCGCACCGGTGGCCTGATTGTAGGTCGGCGATACGAGATTGCTGCTTGGCGAGGCAGTTCGAACGCCGACGCCGGCCGATATCGTCGAATCGAAACTGCCTTCAACATTCCCGATCGTGAAAGTGAAGGCGTGTGCGCTGCCGCACCCGACGGTGACAAGCGCCGCGATCGCCGCGCGCACGAAAGCCACACTGGATCGGGGCTGAAATGAGGAAGTGGTAGCCATTTTGTTTCGGCACCTGTCAACGCTCGCTCAACGCACGGAGATTATCGGCGTTGTAGAAGCTGGGCTTGTAGTGTTGGTCCGCCGACGAGTCGACCGACCACTTCGCGTCCCGTCCGGCCGCGAGCATCGAACCGTCCACGAGGTATCGGCCATCGACGAGGTTGTATTGAGCGAATGCGAGCGTGTCGCAGCTTCCCGTCTCATACACCGGAATGATGTAACCTTCGCGAACCTTCGAGATGTTTCCCTGCGCGTCATAGTCCACCGCGCCGAGGTAGCTCCAGCTATCTTCGTCGACGTAGAAGAGGCGCTTGGGCGCGGTATGGCGCATACCCTGCTTGACCGTGGCTTCCACGACCCACACGCGATGGAGTTCGTAGCGACGCTTCGACGGGTTCACGAAGTCAGGGCCATAGGCATCTTCAAATTTGTCCGAAAAGTCGTACATGCCCAGGTCGTTATAGGTAACGATCATTTCCTTCTTGCCGAGCAACTTCCAGGAGAATCGATCCGTCTGTCCGGAGAAGACCAGCGCTTCATCCATGTTGTACTGGTTGTCGAATCCGATCTGGGGCGCATCGTAGGCATACGACGGCATGCGACGGGTTCGGCGTTGCCCCGGGAAGTAATAGAAGACTTCGGTCGGCTTGCCGGCGTAGGTCGTGAAGATCGCGGCCTGGCCGGCAATGGCCGCCGGGGACTTGTACGCGTAGTAGGCGTTTCCTTCGACTTGGTTGACCTTCGCGAACGTCGTGCCGGATTTGTCACCCCAAGGCTGGTAGATCCATGCGTCGGAAACGTTCCTGATCCAGTCGGAAGAGCCCTTCCGGGGTGAGACGGCGGTGGTGATGTCGCGCATCTCGACGCCGGCGCCGCGATAATGCAGCTTCGCGTTCCACATCACCTCCGCGCCGGTTTTGGGCGCAGGGAAGGGGTAGCCGGGCAGATGCGCATCGGCGAGTTCCGACCCGTCCGCAGACATCTTGGCGAAGCCCACGTTGTTCTTCGTATTCTCCGCGACGAAATCGGGGACGCCACACGTGCGCCGGGACGGATAGACCGGCATCGTGAAGCCCTTCAGGTTCTTCAACAGCGCAATTTGACCCGGATTGAGCTTGTCCGCGTATTTGTCGACATTGCTGGCGTCGATCGTATACAAGGGTTTGTCTGATTTGTATTTGAAGAAATCCGCGCGACGCTTGCCGTAAGTCCAGCCCGTCCCGACGTTACCGACAGGTGTCCATGCGGGGATGCCGCTCGCGGTGCCGGCGACTTCGGCCCCGGATGGCGTATGAGATGAATCCGTACCTTCCGCAAACGCACCGGTCAAAGTCATCGCGACCGCGGAAGCGATGAGTGACGATTTCGCTGCCGATCGGATGAGCGAGGCAGATTTCTTGAAAGAATGAGTCTTGACCACAGCAATCTCCTTGACCTTGACCAGGTAACGTGTGCCTGCCAAAGGGTTGTGCATAGACGAATGCGGATGAACGTGCCGATAGTCCTGTCCGTTTTTTAGCTATGCGAAATGAATGAAGGTGCGTTTGTACTTTGTTCTATTGAATCAACGAACTCCAGGTCATTGCTATAACGTAGAAGTTCGTATTGACCGGCGCCTTGGTGGGGGGCCGGACGTCTGTCGATGCATACAGCTATCGGGCGCCTACCAAATCCGGATGCGGCTTACTCGACCGCATCGGCTCTGTTTGCGCGCCACTTTCGAGTGGCTTCCGGCTTATGCCGGGACCGACGAGAAGTATTCGGCCGGCTGCGCGTGCCATCCTGCCCAACGCTTCTCCCAGTAAAGGTTGTGAATCTTCTCGGAGATCGGGCCGGGGCCGTTGCGATTGCCGAGGGGCTGATCGTCAACGGCGCTGACGGGCATGATTCCGCCTGCGGACGAGGACGTGAATGCTTCATCGGCTTCGCGCAACTGGGTCGCGGTGTATTTGCCGATGTTCACCTTGATGCCGAGCTCGGCGGCGATGTCGAAGACGCTCTGGCGCGTGATGCCCAGCAGACAGCCTTCAGCCGGGGTATAGAGCTCCCCGTTCTTGGCGAAAAAGACATTGGCACCGGCTGCTTCGGTGAGGTTGTCGCTTTCATCGACGAGAACTGCCCAGTCCTTTTCCTGTGTCATGGCTTCGAAGAGGGCGAGCTTCATGTCCATCCAGTGGAAGTTCTTGGCCGTGGGATCGACAGCCTTCGCGGAAATGCGGTTATACAGCTTGCTGATCAGCAGGTTCGAGCCTCGCGTACGGACCTCGTCGTCCGCCTGGAAGAAGAACGGCACGGCAAAGGCAAACATGGCGTTCTTCATTGCGCTGCGGTCGCGGCGATCGACGCTCAGCGGACCGCGGGTGACGCACCACCAGACGTATGCGTCCTTCAGGCCGGCGTTTCGCACGAGATTGTGGAGGATTTCCCTGACCTGATCGCGATTGAACGGATTCTCGAGGAAGAACTTCGCCGACGATTCTTCCATGCGCGTGAGGTGATCGTCGAGCCGGAAGAAGTTGCCTCGCGAGACGGTGACGACATCGTAGGCCGCATCGGCATGCAGGAATCCCGCGTCGACGAGCGGGACGGTCGCTTCGGTGATGGGGACATAGTTGCCGTCGCAGAACGCACTGCCGTCTTCGTAGCGGGGTTCATGCGGAGCGCGAGCATGCAACGGGTTCTCATGCATGATCTGCTGTACTTGAATGATTGCCATGGTAATTACCTTTCGCTCCCGAGGGAGAATTGTGATTCGACGTTGACGTCAATAAGCGGCCGGATCGCGGTGCATTACTTTACGGATTGCTTGCTTCTCGGCTATCCGGCGCGAAGTCTGACACATGACTTGATCAATTGACCTTGTAGTAGAAAATATTGCTCGAAAAATTCCTTGTCGATGAAGGTTAACCCTCTGTGATGCACGCTTGGGTACTCGAACGGCGCGCTGGCCTGAACTCACCGCCCAGTGATGGCTGAATGCTCGCGTCGGTAGACCCAACCGATTCGCCCGGGAAAGCAGCTTCGGCTTGTGGCGGACTTCGCTGGAAGTCGCCTCGTGGTCTCGTCTTCGTCATCGTCCGGTCGCACTCACTTCAGATCTTTCTGCTGCTGCATGGCTGTTCGTTCCCTGAAGCGTCTTACTTTGAAGTGCCGGTGGCAATACTGATTATTACTGAGTCACGTGACTTGGCCAAATGATCAAAAAGGCGATAGTATGAATCTTCCCGGGCGATTCGGCGGCTGAAGACTCGCCCCCGAGACCAACTGACATGGAGCGAGCTGATGCCGATTTTTGAAGAAGACCATCTCCGCAGGGCGTTCATAGGCGGCCGTTGGGTGGAGCCGGCGAACGGAGGCATTGAGCACGAAATCATCAATCCGGCGACTGGCGAAGTCTCCGGCGTGCTGCTCTTCTCTGACGAGGCGGATGTGAACCTGGCTGCGAAGGCGGCGCATGACGCCTTCGCGGCATTCTCGACCACGCCTCTTGTTGAGCGGCTCCAGATGCTCGAGCGCGTGATCGGTGCCTACACCGAGCGGTTGCAGGATATGGCGGACGCAATCACGCTCGAGATGGGCGCACCGATGGACGCCATTTCTCGTCCGCTTCAGGCGGCGTTGGGGCTCTGGCACCTCCATACGACCCTGGAAGTTGCAAGGCAGTATCCGTTCGAACGAACCCAGGGCACGTCGCGGATCGTGAAGGAGCCGGTGGGGGTTTGCGGGTTGATTACGCCATGGAACTGGCCAATGAACCAGGTCATGTGCAAGGTTGCGCCGGCGCTGGTTGCGGGTTGCACGATCGTGTTGAAGCCCAGCCAGAATGCACCGTACTCGGCCATTGTCCTTGCCGAGATCCTTGAGAAGGCAGGCGTACCTCCCGGCGTATTCAATCTCGTGCAGGGTTCCGGGCAGCGCCTGGGAAGGGCCATCGCTTCCAGCCCGCTGATCGACATGGTGTCGCTGACGGGTTCGACGAGCGCTGGCGTGGAGGTCGCTCAGGCCGCAGCAACGACGATCAAGAGGGTGACGCTGGAGCTAGGCGGAAAATCGGCGAACATCATTCTGGATGGCGAAAACTTTCAGCAAGGCGTCACGCATGGGGTGCTCCAGATGATGGCCAACTCCGGTCAGACATGCACCGCGCCATCGCGAATGCTGGTGCCGGCGCATCGCCTCGAGGAGGCGGAACAGATTGCGGTCGGTGCGTGCGGGCAGGTCGTCGTCGGCGATCCGCGCGATCCCGGTACAACCATGGGGCCCATGGCGAACCAGCGTCAGCATCAAAAGGTGCAGGAAATGATCCGGGTGGGAATCGACGAAGGCGCGCTTCTCCTGTCTGGGGGGCTTGGCAATCCTTCCGGGCTTGAAAGGGGCTACTACGTCAAGCCGACGATCTTCAGCCGCGTGAACAACCGCATGAAGATCGCAACCGAGGAGATCTTCGGCCCAGTATTGGTGATCATCCCCTATCAGGACGAATCAGACGCCGTCGCCATCGCCAACGACTCGCCGTACGGATTGTCCGGCTACGTCTACGGTGACTCGATCGAACAGGCGGAAAGTGTTGCAAGAAAATTGCGGACCGGGATGGTACATTTGAACGGCGCGGCCGTTGATATCGCGGCACCGTTCGGTGGGTACAAGCAGTCCGGCAATGGTCGAGAGTGGGGCTACGCCGGCATCGAGGAGTTCCTGGAGACGAAGTCCATGTTCGGCGCGACGCCGGGCGCCGTCAGCTAGCTGGAATCGACGCCGGGCGCCCATTTCGGATGGGCGCCCGGCGTCTGGGTTCGTCCGTCTCCGGAACGGTAACAAGATCGAAGCCGGCCATGGGGTGGGGTGCAGAGCGAGCGTGCATCGCGTCGGCTCGATCAGGTTGTCGGCTTTTGGCGCAATGACGTATCGCGTCGATTTTCAAACCTGTATGGTCGACTTCGAGATGGCGGTGGCAAACGCCTCCAACGCTGAACTTGCACTATTCAGGTTCGCCCTGAGCCGATGGATATTCGTTTCCGCGTGCCAGCTGTTCAGCAATCCATCGATCAGGATGATGCTCATTCTGGCTACGGGTTCAATCATGTCACGGTTGACTTGCGGCGCGCACTTGCCCAAGTAGGCGATCGTTCGCTCGACAGTCTGGACATAGGTTTTCAACGCGAAATCCGGGCGATGACGTTCCGCCCACTGGATCAGTTCCGACTGCGCCCGGGCGTATGAGGGATTCTGCACGAGCCATTCGACTATCTTGCGCAGCTGCCATCCGGCAAGTTCGCCGAAAGACTGGAATTCAATATCAGCGGGAGCGTTCGTCGCGAGAAGATCAAACAGGGATTCGTAAACCGCGTCAAACAGATCGTCCTTGGTATGAAATACATAGTGGAGCGATGCCAGAGGGCAGCCTGCGGCTTCAGCGATTCGGCGCGTGGTGGCTCCAGCGACGCCATGCGCGGCGATGACCTCGACGGCAGCGTCAACAAAATCTTGTCGCCGCAACGCAGCGCGAACTCTTGTCATTGGTAAACTCCGGTACCCGAAAAACCCTCTTCCGTCCACGTCATGCAGCCGTGTAGCGTTCGTTCGAGATACATGGTCAAGCGACCATAAACGTCGTGAATTATGTCGGCTTCTTGAAAGTTTGTCTATGGACGGGCCGGGCCACTGGTGTCCCGAATATCCAGTTCGTTCGGTCGAGCCGTTTCCAGATGGACTGATCCAATGACTTGATCAAATGATCGGTTAAAGTTAAACGGACAGAGGCTTGCCGTCGATGGAGGTAAACCCGTGGGCGAAAGGGGCGCAACGTAAGCCTTGAGGCTGCCTGGAGCGTCAGGTCTCTATGCGGATGGAAGCTTGATGCCTGGCGGCAGTTTGTGCGAAGTCTCGGCGATGCCTGTTACCTCGCGTCGCACGTGCCGCAGTTGGACGCGAGTGACGTTTACTGACAGCACCTTCGAGCAGAGCCTGCGAATAGGGCGGCGCATGAAACGACGTTGCAAACGTCATGCGCCGCGAGCCGTGTGGACATTTTGAAGAGGCGATGCGACGTTGCTGCCGTGAGGCTACCGGGAAGCCGGCGCCTCGAGGCAGATGGCAGCAACTTACTGCTTCCGTACCGACTTGCGAGGGGGCTTGGCAGTAGAGCGAGCGTCCGAAAGTGTCGCTGCATAGGAAGCCAGCATCCTGCTGGCATGGTCGACATCAGCAGCCAGACGTTTCGGATCTTCCTGGGCAAACCAGGAGAAAAGCAACCCGTCGATCAGGATAATGGTCAACCGCGCGATGGCATCCAGTGCCTTGGCATCCGCACGAGGCTCGGCGGAGGACAGGTTGCCGCGGGCGCCTTCGAGGGAAATGCGAAAGGCGCCAATGGCCACATCGGGCTGATGCCTGAGTGCCCAGGTAAACAATTCTGACTGAGTCTTCGCGTATGTCGGGTTTGCTTCGAACCAGGCCATCACGGAGCGCAGGTTGAACTCCGCCAGGTCAGACAGGGTGCCGTGCTCCGGAGCCTCCGGGCTATCCGAGCGGATCAGGTCGATCAAGGACTCGTAGACAGCGAATAACAGTTCGTCCTTCGAGTGAAAGACGTAGTGCAGGGAAGCCAGTGGGCACCCTGCAGCCTCGGCGATGCGGCGGGTCGTGGCACCCTTCACACCGTGCTCTGCAATAACCGCGACAGTCGCCGCTACGAGGTCCTGGCGGCGGACTTCAGCCCGTACTCTCTGCATAGGCCAGAGCTCCGTTTTATGTCTTCGTCCAAAGGCGCTACCCGTGCTGGGGTAGTCGAATTCTCGGATATTAGCATGACGATGAGCAGCATTTCGCAAGCAACGTAAGGCATTGTCCTGCTCGGATGTGGCGCACCTATGGCGGTGCGAGAAATGTCGTTCGCTGGTACGTGCCGGGCATGGCTACGGTGCCGGTGTGTCGCGGTGCCAGGCCAACATCACGAAGCCGACGCGATTCGGCCGCATGCTTCGGGAACCAGGAGCGCACTCATTCATCGGGCATCGGCCCGGCTCATCAAGCGATGCGCCGTTTGTCGAGCAGCGCTGCGTTCCCGTTTCGATGATGCTGTCTCGGGAGATGCGCAGGTGCGGTGACCGACGTGTGTGCACGAAAAGACAGCCATGCGCGTCGTGGAACGGGCGCAGCCGCGTTGGCTTGTACGGTGCTTTCATGAGGGGGCTAATGGAAACTCCGTATTCCAAATGTCCTGTCGAGGCATAAGACTCGTGCCTGTAGATTCGTGGTCATTTGATCAAGTCAACCTCTCTGCACCGCTGACGTGACTTTGTGGGAATCACTTGGTGCGGCTGATTCCCCTCTCCGGGGCATAGGTCTCGCCACAGGGCGCGTCAACTGCAATGCAGGGACGGACGAACACTTGAATCGGGTTGGCATGTGCTTTGCTTGACAGTCATTTGATCAAGTCAAAAGATCATGTTTGTTGACTTGAGCGATGGCTGTTTCTTGGTGGAGTGGTCAACGGAAACGATAGGGAATGCGAATGAGCAATTTGATTGCTGTCTTGGGCCTGGGGGCGATGGGGGCTGCAATTTCCACCTCTCTGATTGAGGGAGGCGCGCCGGTCGTCGTCTGGAACAGAAAAGCGGAGAAGGCACAGTGCGTGCGTGAACTGGGCGCTCGCGTTGCCGATAGTGCCACGGCAGCCTGTGCTCAGGCGGATGTCATCGTTGTCGTGACAGCGACACCGATTGACCTCGCGGCGGACTTCGAGGAGTTGGGCGAGCGCCTGAAAGGGAAAACGGTTGTCAATCTGGCAACGGGGCGGCCGTCGGAGGTCCAGACACTGGATCAAATCGTGAGTGGCGCTGGAGCGAAATTCATCAGCGGAACAATTCAGTGCTTCCCGCCCGAGATCGGCGGCGAGAACGCCGTCATCCTTTTTGGTGGCGAAGAAAAGATCTGGAACGAAGTTGAACCCCTGCTTCGGAAGATCGCGCCGCAATCCACATACGTCAGTACAAGACCCGACGTGCCGAACGTACTCGACGCCGGGTTGACGGGGACCTTTGTCTTTGGTGCTGGCGCGGCCTTCCTGGAAGGTCTCAGATTCGTGGTGAATTCAGGCATTTCGATCGACGAGATTCGTGACCTGATTCCAACCTATATCGCCGGTCAGACTCGCTTCATCGAAGGTCTGTTCGAATCCGTGTCGGCTTCCGACTATCAACCACGGGGCGCAGACCTGGACATCTACGCGCGAGCGACCGGTCAGTTCCAGCAGGCGCAGGAAGACATCGGACATCCGCCGAGAATTCTGAAGGCTATCCGCGAGCAGATCCTGTCATCCATTGCAGAAGGCGATGGTGACCGAGGATACGCTGCACTTTTTAACCAGTAAAAATCTGTTGGAGGAATCATCATGTCATTGCAACGCCTTTCCAGTAATAGCACTCCTGAAGATCTTGCGAATGCAGTTCGGCAAGATGGCGGAGCGATCGTCAAGAACTTTCTCGATTCCGACTTGCTTGCGCGAATCCAGCGTACGCTCTTTGACACGCTCGAGTCCGCTCCGAATGGAGTAGACGAATACTTCGCAGGTACGCAGACGCGTCGCGTCTCGCGCCTCTTCGCGCGTACCGACTGGATGGCCGAGGTTGCCTTGCACCCGCTCTACCTGGGCGCGGCGCGCAGTATCCTGCAGACGCCGATCAAGATCTGGAGCGGTGAGAACCAGATCGATATCGCTCCGGATATTCAGGTGGGGGTGACGCAAGCCATTCAGATTCTGCCGGGTCAAGGCCTTCAGCCGTTGCATCGAGACGACTCGGTATGGCTTTGGCGGCACCCGAACTATGGGCGTGAAGCGAGGTTCCAGGTCATGGTGGCAGTATCCGACTTTACGGAGGCAAACGGCGCCACCGTTGTCATCCCGGGTAGCCACAAGTGGGATGACGAGCGCATGCCCAAGCAGGAGGAAGCCGTTCCCTCGGTAATGTCCGCTGGCGATGCCCTTTTCTTCATTGGCTCCACTTATCACGGCGGCGGGCAGAATACCAGCGATGCACCGCGAACCGGCCTGACGATGTCCTATGACCTGGCGATCCTCCGGCAGGAAGAAAACCAGTATCTCACGCTGCCGATTGAACGCGTGAAGCGCTATCCGGAAGAACTGCAGCGATTGCTCGGCTGGACGTACGGAACGACTTTTGCCGGCTTTGTCGAGCGTAACGGACAAATGTCGGACCCGAACGACCTGCTGAAAATGAAGGATTTCCTCGAGGTCGGGCATTTCGATTAACGGATGTGATGTGTGGTGGGATCCTGGCCCGGTTCTCAGATGGAAATCGGGCGATTCCATCGCGTAAATGCATCGCGGGCGGTCGGTGGTGCTCGCCGCTACGGCTGATGGCGCGCTTGCACTACAGACAATCTCGGGATACGACGTCGCACCGGAAAGGCCACAGAAGGGCGAGGTTCGTCATCCAGAACATAGGCATTCCGGATTCGGCATGGCATCCACTTCGTATTATCAATTGCCGCATCGGTATCGATCTTGGCTGGTTGTAAGCGTTGCCGCGCCAGCTGATATTTCGGTTGGCGAAGAGCGGGCAAGGTTGGTATTGCGATTTTTCGGTCGAATGAAGCAGTCTTCGAAACAGTGCAAGTGTGGATGCGAGCGGGAGGGCGATTTCGATGCCTCGACACGATCTCGCATTCGTGCAAATGACAAGGAGTAGATCGTGAATTACGAAATCAAGGGAATCCGAAAAATCGCTCTGCTTTATACAGGGGCCGTGGTCTGGACGCCAACCTACCTGCTTCCATTCAACATCGAAGAATCGATGGCCAGGTTCGGACTGTCCGAAAGCAGCGCGGGATGGCTTGCGTCCGCGGTACTTCTCTGTCTTTCGCTCTCCATCGTCATTTTTGGACGGCACATGGCGACGTTGAACAAGAGGACGGGCGCGCGTACTGCGGCGGCGCTTGCCGTTCTGTCGACTTGCGCGATGTTTTCAAATAATTTTTATGTATTTGTCGCCGCAAAACTGGTTCTCGGAGTCGCGTTGGGCGTGAGTTGTGTTTGCGCGTACGGAGTGATTTCACACGTCAGGCACCCGGAGAAGGTCGCGGCACAAGTTGCCGTGGCGATGGCCGTCATATTTTCTCTTGCGATGTACGTTGTACCGATCATGAATGTGAAGATGGGCAGTATCGGAGCGGATGCCGTCCAGCTCGCCATCGTCGTGGCGGCTCTGTTCTTCGGGGCATTCATGCATCCTGCCATTAACGCAAGCGAGGAAGATGTCGCGAAGGATGCCATCAGATCCAATGACGTCCGGGGGATTCTGGCCAGCGCATTTTTCATCTACGTTTCGCAGACGGCCCTCATGGGATTCGCCGCGGAGGTCGCTGCGACTCGAGGTGTCGAAGCAGAGCAACTCGGCGTTCTGTTCATGGTCAATGCCGCAGTCCAATTGCCGGTGGGAGTAGCAGTCACGTGGCTGGGTGATCGGTTTGGCTTGTTCAAGCCGATCGCCTTGGGACTCGCGCTGTTGATCGCATGCAGCATCGGTATGTATTGCGTGGGCGGCCGGTGGGCGTTTCTCGTATCGACGGCCCTCGTCAGTGCCGGTGCGACATTGGTTGCCCCTTATATGGTGGCTGCACTCTCAAAAATGGATTCCAGCGGGAGAAGCACGGCGACCTGTGCGTCGGCAATCAATCTTGGCCTGGCAGTGGGCCCCGCGATTGCTGGCACGGTGTTCAGTGTGGCCGGTTTGCGCGCGGTCGGCTGGCTCTCCGTCGGGTTGCTGGTGGTGCCGATCTTTCTGACCAGCGTTGCGATCCGGCAGCTCAAGTCACGACATTCCCAGGCAGCTATCGCCTGACGCGAGAGGCGAAGCGATCGACTTGCTGCACGAACGTACCCGGTCCGTCGCGGGCGCCGGGGGGGCGCCTGCCGCCTGCCATGCCAGTGCCAAACCAACCTGTATCGATAGCGCCATCTCGCGTCGAGAGGTGATGCAGGGATGAGTATTGACGTGGTCAAGCGTAATGGTTGCCCAAATTCTCGATGATCACTGGAATTTGCCATGGAACTCAAATTTTATCTTTACTGTCTTGCCGACCTCGCATTGATCACGACTTCCCTCGTCTATGGCGTGAAGCTTCTCAAGAAGCGCAACTGCCTCCTCGGGTTCGAGTGGCTGGTGACGACGTTCTCGGCAACGAATTTGATGATCAATGCGTTGACCGGTAAGCCCATTTTTTTAAGTGTCTCGCTTTTTTGCGATGCATTTTCCAGAGGATTCGGCGTACCCGTTATCACCATCGCGGGCATGATGGCTGTTACGCATCGATATAAACCATCGATCGTCACGGATGCCGTGTATGTGGTGGGTGCGCTGGCGGGAACCATCGTTGTGTGGGCAGCAGATTTCATGGTTGAACCCAAGCCCTATTTCTATCTGGTGATGTGGTCCTTGTTCTCGGTATATCTCGTTTACGTTGTCGGGAAGTTGCTGAGAATTGGCGAGAAGCGCAACGCCGTGAGTGTGATCCTGGCACTGGTCGCCACGCAAATTATTGCGAGCACCTATGATTTTTACCATATACCTGGCGACAGCGATCACATGATTTTTTATATCTTCGCGCTGCTTTCCTGGTCTTACATGTCCGTTTCGTTGTATTACGCCTATTGTGCGCTGGAGCGCGCGCACGAAAAGGAGATGAACCTCATTCGAGGTTATACCCTTGGCAGTCTGGGACGAAATCCGCAGTGATTGCCGCGCCCCTCGCCGGAATACCTTGGGCCGTTCATACAGGAGAATAGATGTGGCTACGTTGATCGTGAGCTATCCGGCAGTAGCGGGTGTGACATTTGATCGCAAGTACTATCTTGCAACGCATGCCTCGCTTGTACGGGCAGCGTGGGGCGAGTTTGGCCTGCAGTCGGCGGAGGTTCTGTTTCCGGCGCCGGGTCCACAGCCCTTTGCATGCATTACGGTACTGCGTTTCAGCGATCAGGCCGGAATCGATGCCGCGCTGTCTTCTGCCAGAACGGCTGAGGTGGTCGGCGATGTGCCGAACTTCACCAATGTCCGGCCGACGGTCTTCCGTGCAGGCACTTGATCGAGCAGTCGATGAGGGACGCCCTTCCAGTGAGGGCAGAAGGTCTGATGCCAAGTGTCCGCGTGGACACATGCACTCAACCTTTGATGGCAGAGAGACAAGGCTTTCAAAGCAGAAGGGCGATTGGCCGCGGACGAGATAGGCGACGGGAATTTGGCGAAGACACGGTTCGAGAGCGGATCGTGCCTTGCCTGGAGCCACGTGTATCGATTGATCGAGCTGCCATTCAGGGCTGTATTGCCGGGCGAATTCGCCCGGCAATACAGCCTTCGGCCGTGGGCCGAAGGCTCATGAAACATCCGGCACTAACGCTGCACGGTGTCCAGGATATCCAGACGGTTCAATGCAACCGATTTCTGCTTGATCGTGCCAAACGCTGCTTCGGTCGCCTCGAGCGTACGCGCGATGTCTTCGTCGGTATGGCTCGCCGTGAAGAACATGTTGTGCCACGGGTGGAGATAGGCGCCATTTTTGATGACTTCCGAAGCCCACGCCCGGCCGCGCGACACGAGCTCGTCGTCACCCGCGAAAAGCATCTGGGGCATGACGCTCGGCCCGGTCTGCTTGAGTTCGAAGCCATGCCGCTCGGCTTGTTCGGCAATGCCGGCGCGCAGTTTGTCCGCCAACCGCTTCGTGTGTTCGAGGTAGTCCGTTTCTCGTACCAGGCGCAGCGTTTCGATGGCCGCGGCCATCGGCACAGCGGAGAGCCAGTAGGAGCCCGTGACGAAAATATTCGTCGCGGCCTCGCGTGCCTTGTCGGAACCGAGAACCGCGGCGATCGCGTAGCCGCCGCCGATGGCCTTGCCCCAGCAACTGAGGTCCGGGTGCACACCCCAGTCCGACCATGAACAGTCACGCGACAGGCGCAGCCCCGTACGGACCTCGTCAACGACCAGAAGCGCTTCCTGCTCGTCCGCGAGGCGACGACATTCCTTCGCGTACTCGATCGACGGGAAGAACTGATCGTAGAGCACTTCGTGGCGGAACGGCGTCGCGTAGATGGCCGCTACGTCACCGTCGACGCTCTTGACAGCGGCATTGAGGCTCTCGATATCGTTGTACTCGAAGTAGACGACGTGAGCCCGGTCTTCCTTGGTAATCCCCGTCGTATAGGGCACGTTCCACGGGGACGCACCATGGTACGTGCCTCGTGCAACAAGAATCTTTCGCTTCTCACGATAGGCTCGCGAGATCACCATGGCCATCGAAGTGGCGTCGGAGCCGTTCTTGCAGAACATCGCCCAATCGGCGTGGCTGACCTGTTGAGTGAGCGCCTCGGCGAGCTGGACCATTACCTCACTGGGGCCCGTCGCCGTGTCGATCTTCTGCAGCTGAAGGGCCGCAGCTTGCTCGATCCGCTCGTTGCCGTAGCCGAACAGATTCGTGCCGTAACCACACACGTAGTCGATGTACTTGTTGCCGTCGACGTCCCAGAGATAGGTCCCTTTCGCTTTTGCAAAGTACAGCGGGAAATCTTCCGTCAAATACTTGACGCTCTGGTGACCGTACATCCCGCCAGGGATGACCTTTTCGGCTCTTGCGAACCACTCGTTTTTCTTTGCCAGCCTGTCCATGCTCGACTCCTTGTGAAAAATTCGTTCTGGGAACACCAGATCCGGTATCGGGTCTTATGACTGAGTCAGGTGACCATATACTCGGACGCCCTGAAATTGTGAGGAATGCCGCTTCTGAAATCTCGTGTCTCGCCGACAGATCAATGCGCCGCTTAGCCTGACGTCACGAACGTAGCTTCATTGCGTCGCTTGGCCGAACGTCTGTCGTCGCTTCATGAAATTGATCAAATGACCAAGTCCAGTGTCTACAAATGCCCTCCCGACGGAAATTGGCGTTTTCCACTAGCCCTGCACAGCAGTCGACCAAAGTCATGTTCGGACTGTCGCGGCGATGGTGGAGGAGGCGCGATCAAGGTGAGGATGTGGGCCGGGATTGGGTGGCGCACTTCCGCCAGAAGGTTTCGCCGCGCGAGATCGTGTGGCGTACGGGTGTGTTCGGAAGCACGGTGTGCTCAGGGTTGCGGCAGACTCAACCACGCGGGCAGAAGTATCCGACGCGCGCGAGCCCGCGTCATGGGCACGCGGGCCAACGAACTGTCGGGCCGGTTCAGGACAGAAAGCCGTCGACCGAAGCACGGGCAATGCGCCGCGCGGGTCGTGTTCGACACGATCCGCCCGCAAGGCTACGCCGGCATTTTCGAACTTTCCACGCGAACCCTATTGGGTCGAGTCGTAATGCTCGATGTGGTACAGAACCATGAATCCCGGGCTTAAAACAAAAAGTATCCCGGCGATAAGCGAGAGTACGACAAATAAACGCTTCACCATGATCACGCTCCTGTATTGGATGAGGTGCATTCGAAAATCGAGATTTGGGGAACATCCCCGGAACGGCGTGCAATGCCCGCATTCGATTGGCAGTCGCTCGTGAAGTCGGCAAATGCATTGATCGAAGGCCGATCAATGGAGGGCCAATCGGATACGCCCGGCGCCTTGCTGACGAGGGCAGATAGGCGGGACAGAACAAGTGGGGCGCTTGCATGGCGCTGCCCGTCAGCCGTGTAGCTGTTCAGATCGAAGCGGGTTTTGCCTGCCATCACCTCGAACGCTTCATGCATCGGATTGCTCCTGCGCATTCATGGAGGCGACCTGTTCGGAATCGGTAACCGATGCGCTGCTCGCGACCGCTTTGCCGCCGGCAGCGACGATCTCGTCGACGAGTCGCTGGGCGGCTGTGGCGGAGCCGCCTCTGCCGTTTACGTCGCTGCCCAGATCGTTGACCACGACCTTTGCCCTCAGCCGGGCAAGCAGCCGCGCATGCTCGCGCCCGAGACCAGCGCCCGCGCCGGTCACGATCGCAATGCGATTCGTCAGGTCAATCTTCAAGGGTTGTCTCGCTGGTGGTGATACTGCCGTGGCCTTCGAATGTGCATGACTGGATCCGGGAGGCCATTGCCGCATCCCGGATCGAGGCAGGCCTCTGTTCCTGGCTTAAAGGCCGAGGTGCGTTGCGATATCGTCGTAGTCGACTTGCCACAGGCCCGGCGTGCCAGCGGGGTATTGCGAGCGGAAGCCGATGATTCGCTGAACGCGGTGTGACAGGCGTCGCACGATGTCCATGTCGACGATGAAGGGATACGCTTCCTCCGGAGTCAGGTAGGACGGTTGCATCGGAATCGTGAGCCCGCGCCGGCGCTCGCTCTTCGTTACATTCGCGCCGCCACCGTGGATCACTTTTCCGCTGAACAGCAAAGCGTCGCCGGCGTCCATCTCGGCAGCAATGGTCATCTCGGGCGTACCCTTGCTGTCGAAGTAGTCCTCGTCCCAGTTTTGGCTCCCCGGGATAATTCGGGTGGCACCGTTTTCCGCGGTGAAGCGCGTCAGCGCAATCATGAGGTTGGTAAACACCGTAGGCCCGTTGATTCCGAGCGCGCACAGGGGCGGAAAATTGCCGACATCGCGATGCAGCATTTGCGCTGTGTTGCCCGGGCCGATGTCGATGACCTGTGCGGTCGAAAGCCACCAATCGCCGGACTCTTCACGGTAGAGCACCTCGCCGAGTTCGTGAAAGAGTTCGTCGTCCAGCACGTCCCCAAAAGTCCTGCTGTGCGTGACCATGTTCGTCAGGCGCTTGGTATAGGTGCCGTGGAACTCCTTGATCAGTTCGTTTTCGTGCGACGACCCCTCGCGGAGCCGCTCGAGCGGACCATCGACCTCGCGATTGATGTTCGCGACTTGCTCCTGGGTCAGATAATCCTTGATGCGGACTCCGCCGTATTGATTCATCAGCGACACGATCTCTTGTGCGCTGGTCTGCTTGGGGACGGTGGGGAGAGTGTCCTGAATGTTCTGAATATTTGCGTTCATGTTTGCCTCGAAGTTGCGTGGACGGATAAATCAGAAGCGGCGTCACTTGCTGATTCGGGTGGTGTCAGACGTTAAATTGAATGTTTGACTTGATCAAGTGACTATGTGTGGCGTGGCGTTGTGCCGTAGATTCCTTTCACGCCAGTCGATGGACCGCGGCGTTCTTCCCGCGGTTGTCGCGACCTCTCGGTGATCCGTGGCAAGTTTCCGGAAGCGGCAGACCTGGAGCCATTCGCTGAGGTTTCCGGTGAAGTGGTGTGCTTACGAAATCAATATTGTCAAACGATCAAGTCACATGATCGTGGAAGTTAGCACGGCGTTTTTCGATGAGCGATCATGGTTAACCCGTTCGCTTTCCGAATGGTGTGACGCATTGAAAGTCGGGATGCCGTTTTGATGCGGATGAGCAAACTGTGGTCATGCCTTGAGCTGCAAGTCGAGGCGTAGAGCGGGGACATACGTATCACCGAGGCACGCAATTCGACTTGAGACGGCCGCTCGTATGCGAGGCTTGGTGGCCCAGAGGGCGTCTTCGATTCCTGCAGGGGCGTTGAGCGAGTTGTTGCCATCTCGTTTGCTGTCGAGACGATCAGAAGCGACGCGACAACAGTTCATCGGGGGATGGGGGCTGAATGCGGGAGTCGACCGGAGTAACGTCTGGATTTTTGCTTATGGATCGCTAATCCGGGACCCGATCTTCCCCGTCGCAGAGAAGCGCACTGCCAAAATCCACGGCTACCATCGCGCCTTCTGCCTGAGCTCCGTTGTTGGACGTGGGAGCCCCGATCAACCCGGCATTATGCTGGTGCTCGATGCCGGCGGATCATGTGACGGGGTGGTTCTCAAAATTGGCGGCGACGACAGGGCGCTGAATTGTTCCCGCGCGGCAAGTTGTCATCGAGGAAAGTGCGATGACTCGGTTCGCGCTGCTTTACCGGGAGCGATTCAACGTCGAGGTCTGAGTCCTGAACCGCCTCACGCACAGAATTCCGGATGCCTCCCGGTCCGCCGCTCTTTTCGTGTCCGGCGGAGCTGGCCATATAGAGCAGATCGGTTACTCAATCACCGCCTTGCCGAACAGCCGGGTCTCTATGAAGTTTGCGAAGGCACGCGCCTTCATACTTGCTTGGCGGCCTGTCGGAAACACGGCCCAAAGATCGATATCGGGCAATGCCCAGTCCGCAAGTGCTTCCACGACCTTCCCGGAGCGAAGTTCCGGGGCGAACATCCATTCCGACGCAACAGTGATGCCCAGGTCGGCGAACACCGCTTCCCGCACCCCTTCGGCCGCTGTCATGTGGACGCGTCCTCTTGCGACGATCGACTTTTCTTCTGCGCCGCGCTTGAAAACCCACGTCGCGCCGCCGCCACGCTGATCGTAAATCACGGCCCGGTGCGTGGCGAGATCGTCCGGTGTTTGCGGTTGTCCAGCGTGTGCAAAGTAGGATGGGGTGGCCAGGAGCACCCGACGCCCGCGTCCCAGTTTGCGGGCGGTCAGGGTTGAGTCCGGGAGATCGCCCATGCGTAACGCGATGTCGATGCCGGCCTCGATGAGATCCACGTTGCGGTCGTCCAGGACCACATGAAGATCCAGCGAAGGATGTTGGTCGAGAAAGGCCGGCAGATGCGGCACGACGTGAAGGCGGGCGAACGTCACGGCGGCACAGATCCTCAATCTGCCCGATAGCGTCGCACTTGCACCGCGGGCGGCCAAGTCTGCCTCTTCCGCCTCCTCAAGTGCCCGCTTTGCATGCTCGTAAAAATTTTGCCCCGATTCCGTCGGGGCAAGACCATGCGTCGATCTGAGCAGAAGACGCACGCCGAGCCGCACCTCCAACTGCGCGACAGCCTTGGACACAGCCGGTTGGCCAATTCCAAGTTGCCGTGCCGCCGCCGAAAACGATCCCGTGTCGACGACGCGCACAAAGGCTTCCATAGCCGCGAATCGGTTCATTGCTATTCCTCTTTGGAATGAACGATATCACCGATTCCTGCCTACCACAATCGCGGCGGAATAGGCCAAATGGAGCATCAGACGGAGCACTTCTTTTCCACCGGATAGCAAGGAAAACTGATGCCGAGAGTTTTTGTATTTTCAACGCCCAACAGTGTGCGAGTACCCATCACGCTGGAAGCGGTGCAGCGTGGCATTCACCGCGTAACTGCATTAGTCCCGCAAGACTGATTTCCCAATAGCGTCCGTGCTGTTTCGGCACATTCAATCGGTATTGCTCGGCTGCGTCGCACCCGCCTGTCCTGTACCGGAAGGGCGCGAGCTACGTGCCGAGATCTCGCTCGCACCCGGCCCGCAGATGGCCGGGAATTTCAAGTTGGCGCGCGATCCTCGCGTGCAGAGTGCAGTCATTACCCCTCATACGGAGAAAGGTACGTATTATGAAAAACCAGGTTCTGGTTGTCGGCGCAAGCGGCCTTATCGGCGTAGCGGCGATCGAAGCTTTTCTTGACGCCGGCTGGGACGTCGCAGGCACTTCGAGGCGCAAGCCGGAGTTGCCCAGCGGCCGAAGCTTCGATTTCGTTGCGGCGGATCTGCGCGATGCGTCTTCCGTTCGCGAAGCCATGGCGCACCTCGGCAATGTCACGCATGTCGCTTATGCCGCCCTCTCGGAAAGCGCCGACGACCTGATCGGAGGCTGGTCCAACGCCGAACAGATCAAGACCAACAACGCGATGTTGCGCAACGCCGTCGAGTCGTTGATAGCGGCAAAGGCGCCGCTCAAGCACGTGTCGATCCTGCAGGGGACGAAAGCCTACGGCGTGCATCTCCATCCGATCGCGATTCCGGCACGCGAAAGCGATCCGCGCGATAGCCACGCAAACTTCTTTTTCGATCAGGAGGACTACCTACGCGAAGCCGGGGCTCGCCATGGATTTGCCTATACCGTCCTTCGTCCTCAGTTGGTGACGGGCAAAACACCCGGCGCCCTCAATGTCCTTCCGGCCATCGGTGTCTACGCTGCGATTCGCCGAGAAAAAGGGGAGCCGTTCAGCTTCCCCGGTGGTCCTTCGTTTGTCTGGGAGATGGCGGATGCGGACCTGGTCGGCGAAGTCATGGTGTGGTCGGCAGAGGCGAAGGCGGCTGTCGACGAGACCTTCAACGTCACCAATGGCGACGTGTTCGAGTGGCGAAGCGTTTGGCCGGCGATGGCAAAGACCCTGGGCGTTACCGTGGGAGCGGACGCACCTGCGAGTCTGGCCGCGTACATCCGGCAGAACGCCGATGTTTGGCAGGATATCGTCAGGAAGTACGGGCTGAAGAGTGCTGATTTGCGGTCATTCGTCGCACCGGGCGATCAGCATGCCGATTTCGCGTTTGCGTACGGTGCGCCAGCGGGGCCTGTCGCCTTCGTGAGCACGATCAAGCTCAGAAAGGCCGGCTTCAACGCGGCGGTCGACACACGCGACGCGTTTCAAGCTGCGCTCCAGTCGATGATCGACCAGAAGCTGTTGCCACCCGCGCAAAGCTGACAGCTGCCAGGCAGTCGCGGTCTGCGTTGATCCGGGGGGATTCGCGACTGCGCGGAGCGTTGTTTCACGAAATCCGAACAACGTTCCGCCTCCCCGGGATCCTGAAGATGACAGTGAGGAATCACAATGGCGAGTTGCGCCTGGTTCTGCCGCTCGGCGGACGACCGTCCGAACGACATCGCGATTGCAGAAAGGCATTCATGCGGCGGGATAGTGGGTATTGGCCTTGACGCAGGAAATAGTCCGGTTCAAACACCGTGGAATCCAAAACTTGATTGGTAAAAGCCCCGAATTCGCGCCGGTTATTTCCCCGCTATAGTCGAAGAACGAACGAGAGACGCGGCGGCATGCGCCGACACCGTTCAGGCAATGACTGCAGACGGGTGCTGTATGAAAAACACAATCGAAAAAACTACCGGACCGGTGTGGGGTGTGGCGGCAGGCGTGCTCCTGGCTGCCGCAGGACTGAGTCTCGGGATCTTCCCGAAGGCGCTGAACAGCGCGGGAACCGCGAACGACTTCATGGCATCCGGCGTCGCGATGCTGGGAATCTTCCTCGTCGTCTATTCCACGCACGAACTGCGAAGAAAGCGCCTGCACTGAGTGCCGGCGCGCAGTCGATCCGCAAAAAACCGTCCTGGGCCGATGGATGGCTCAGGGATGCGCTCGCCCTTTGGCCGGACTCGCATCGACCAACAGATCGTCGACGATGATTTCGCCGGCCGCCCGGCCCGCGCGCAACGCATCGAGGGTGTCGTCGAACAGGCGGCCGCCATCGCCCGCGAGGCGGACCGGTGCGAGCAGACGCCGCGCATTGCCGGCCGCGCGCACCTGCACGATCGCGACGAACCCGAACCGCAGCGCGTCGAGCGGCGGCGCGGGGTTGCGCGGCAGATCGAGCCGGAATTCGCAGCGGACGTCGATGGTGTATCCGCGGTAGGTGTACGCACTGTTCATCTGCAGCTCGCTCGGAAGGGAACGCGACGACGGACCGTGGGCGCATGATATCGGCTCGTGCGAGCCGGTGGGGGTGGGGCGTCTACCTACTTGCGGAGTTCGTGCCGGTAGACGAGTTCGACGATGCGCTTCGTCGGGATGCTCGCGCGCAGTTCATCGACGCTGTCGATGCGAAACCACTTGCACTTCTCGATCTCGTTGTTGGGTTGCGGCGCCTGGTCCGGACCGACTGCGGCGAAGAACACGTGATGCACCTTCGCGAGCCCGGTGAACTGCATCGAGTAGACGAGCGTCTGGCCGGCCATGCCGGTCTCTTCCTGCAGTTCCCGATGCGCGGCCTCGAGCGGCGTTTCGCCGCGCTTGATCGTGCCGCCGGGCAGCGCCCAGCGCGACGATGCGCGCGCCACGAGCAAGACCCGTTCTTCGCGGTAGCAGACGACGGTTGCGCGTTCCTTGATTGGAACGGCGCCGGTTTGCGGGACGCTCGTGGAGGCGGGTGCTTGTGGCATGAAAACGATTCTACCGAGCGGCGGGTGTCTGGCCAAGTCAGTATCGTCCGTAGCGACGCGGCCCGTCCGTGGGGCCGCGTCGTCATGGAATCCGTGGCGTTACTTCTGTTCCGGCAGGAACCAGTTCATCACGAGCGCGCAGATGCCGCCCGTCGCGACACCCGATTCCAGCACGTTCTTCAGCGCATGCGGCAGGCTGTTCAGAATGTCCGGCACTTGCGACACGCCGAGACCGAGCGCGAGCGACACCGCGATGATCAGCAGCGCGCGGCGATCGAGCGGGATGCCGGACAGGATGTTGATGCCCGATGCGGCCACCGCGCCGAACATCACCATCGCCGCACCGCCGAGCACGGGCTCCGGCACGGCCTGCAGCGCGCCGGCGACGACCGGGAACAGGCCGAGCACCACGAGCATGCCCGCGATCCAGATGCCGACGTAGCGGCTCGCGACGCCGGTGATCTGGATCACGCCGTTGTTCTGTGCGAACACGGAGCTCGGGAACGTGTTGAACACGCCGGCCAGCAGCGAGTTCGCGCCGTTCACGAGCACGCCGCCCTTGATTCGCTGCATCCACACCGGCCCTTCGACCGGCTCCTTCGAGATCTTGCTGGTGGCGGTGACGTCGCCGATCGCTTCGAGCGACGTGACGAGGTAGATGATCAGCATCGGCACGAACAGCGACCACGAGAAGCCGATGCCGAAGTGCAGCGGCGTCGGGACCTGGAACAGCGCGGCCTGGTGCACGCCGGTGAAGTCGAGGCGGCCGAGCACCGCGGCCGCGGCATAGCCGATCACGAGGGCGATCACGAGCGCGGTGCTGCGCACCCACACGATCGGCACGCGGTTCAGCAGGATGATCGTGCCGAGCACGAGGCACGACAGCGTCAGGTTCTGGGCGCTCGCGAACGTGCCGTTGGCCATCGCGCCGTAGCCGCCGCCCATGCTGATGAGGCCGACCTTGATCAGCGTGAGGCCGATCAGCAGCACGACGATGCCGGTGACGAGCGGCGTGATCAGGCGCTTCACGAACGGCAGGATGCGCGACACGCCCATCTCGACGAACGAGCCGGCGATCACGACGCCGAAGATCGCGGCCATCACGGTCTCGACCGGCGTGCCTTGCTTGACCATCACGCTGCCGCCGGCGATCAGCGGGCCGACGAAGTTGAAGCTGGTGCCCTGCACGATCAGCAGGCCGGCGCCGAGCGGGCCGAAGCGCTTGCACTGCACGAACGTGGCAATGCCCGAAATCACGAGCGACATCGATACGATAAGGGTCGTATCCCGGCTCGATACGCCGAGCGCCTGGCAGATCAGCAGCCCGGGCGTGACGATCGGCACGATGATCGCCAGCAGATGCTGCAGCGCGGCGACGAACGCGACCATCGGCGCGGGCCGGTCATTGGGGCCATAGACGAGGCCGTGCGACGAATCTGCGTCGGCGGCGCCGTGGGCGGCAGATCGGGCGGGGGAAGCGGATTGCATGGCGAGCGGGCCGGACAAGGTGGAAAGTGCGGCATTTTAGCCGAAGGGCCCACCGGCGCCGCCCGGGTGCGCTGCAATAGTCGGGATTCGGGAAAGCGGTGCCGGATCCGTGCCGTCGAACGCGCGGCGCCGTAGCGGTTCGTCAGCGCGCGCGGCGCGGTGCGCGGGCTGTCGGATACGCGCGCCTGCACACGTCGATGACGACATCGCGCAGACGCCGATGCACGGCGTCCCCATGCATGCGCGGATGCCACAGTGCGGAGATCAGGATCTCGGGCAGCCGGACCGGTATTGCGAAGCTGCGCAGCCCCAGTGCGTCCACGAGCCCCGGCGTGAATGCGTTGCCGAGGCTCGAGCGCGGCACGAGCGCAATCAGGTCGGTGCCGGCCGCGACGCGCATCGCATCGGGATAGCCGGGCACCACGACCTGCACGGCATGAGCGGGGGCGAGCATGCCGGCCGGATCGTCCGCCGGCCCGCCGAAATCGCCGAGCTGCGATGCGATCACCTGACGGCAGGCGGCGTAGCGCGCGGGCGTGATCCTGGCCGCCGCGAACAGCGGATGCCCGGCGCGCGCCACCGCGACGTGCCCGTCGTGAAAGAGCTCGCGCGTGTGCAGCTCGGGGGCGTCGTCGCCGCGCTTGCCGATTTCCAGGTCGACCGTGCCGTCGCGCAGCGGCCCCGGATCGCGGTCGGGCTTGGGGACGAAACGCACGCGTACGCCGGGTGCGATGTCGCCGATCGCGGCGACCACCGGGCCGGCGAGCATGTCCATGAACGACGCCGCCGCGCGGAGGGTGAACGTGGACGAGCGTGTCGTCATGTCGATCTCGGCCGTTGCCGGCCGAAGCACGGCGCGCGCGTCGCACGCGATGGCATGCACGCGATCGCGCAATGCCGTCGCGTGCGGTGTCGGCACGAGCTTGCGCCCGGCACGCACGAGCAGTTGATCGCCGGTCGCGGTGCGCAGCCGCGTGAGCGTGCGGCTCATCGCGGAGGTGCTCAGTCCGAGCCGGCGCGCAGCCCCGGTCACGCTCCCTTCGGTCAGCAGCACATCGAGCGCGGTGACGAGGTTCAGGTCGATGTCTTCCATCCGGACAGCATACGACATCGCGCCGCATGGCATGGCGTTTGATGCAACTATCGATTGAATTCGGTGCGTCTGGTGCACTGGATGGTGCGCACCTATAGTGGCTGGATGATGGACTTCGGCAAAGGTGGAACCCATGCAATCGACTGTATCGAACGCCAGGACGCCCTCGATCCTGCTCGTCGCGGCCTCGCGCGGCCTCGGGCTCGCGATGGCGGAGCAATTCCTGAACAAGGGCTGGCATGTCACCGGCACCGTGCGCGCCGGATCGGGGCGCACGAAGCTGCACGCGCTCGCCGAGCGCTTCGACGGGCGGCTCGAGATCGACACGCTCGACATCTGCGAGCCGGCGCAACTGGCCGCGTTGCGCGCACGCCTGGCGGGCCGGCGCTTCGACATGCTGTTCGTGAATGCCGGCACGACCAACGATCCGAACGAAACGATCGGCGAAGTCACGACCGACGAGTTCGTGCGCGTGATGATCACGAATGCGCTGGCGCCGATGCGCGTGATCGAGGCGTTGCAGGATCTCGTGACCGCGGACGGCCTGATCGGCGCGATGTCGTCGGGGCAGGGCAGTGTCGCGAACAACGTCAGCGGCATGCGCGAGGTCTATCGCGGCAGCAAGGCCGCGCTGAACCAGTTCATGCGCAGTTTCGCGGCGCGCCAGGCCGGCACGCCGCGCGCGATGGTGCTGATGGCGCCGGGCTGGGTCCGCACGGAGCTCGGCGGGCCCGATGCGCGGCTGACGATCGACGAAAGCGTGCCGAGTCTCGTGAACGTGCTGATCGGGAAGCAGCGGCGCGCGGGGCTCGAATACCTCGACTACCAGGGGCGCACGGTGCCGTGGTAGCGGCCGGAGCCGCGGGGCGCGCGACGGTGCGCTGCACACGCTGCGCCGATTGCGCCGATTCAATACAATGCGACGTCGAGGCGTCGGCGCCGTGTCGGGCAGCCGGCCGCCATGTTCGATGCGCGGTATCGATGAGCGACCGCGCATTGTGGAATGACGACCCGTCGGCGGGTCACCGGCGAATACGGAGCGCAGCATGAATGAACCTTACCTGCAGGTCATCGCGCATTACTTCGCGAAACCCGGCAACGGCGAGCGCGTGATTGAACTGCTCGCGGAACTCGCGCCGGCCACGCGCGCCGAGCCGAAAAACCTCGACTACGCGTATTTCCGGTCGCCGGTCGACCCGGATCACATCGTGATCCTCGAGCGTTACCGCGATGCCGACGGCCTCGACGTGCATCGGGAAACGCCGCATTTCCAGCGGATCGGTGTCGGCGCGATCATTCCGTTGCTCGATCGCCGCGACGTGACGCGCTACATGGTGCAGCCGGACACCGGCACGGCGACGCCACCGGGAGGCACTCGATGAACCCGTTTCAGTTCCGTACCGTTCCGACGCAGATCGTCGAATTCGGCGCCGCGCGCCGGCTCGGCGCGCTGTTGCGCGAACGCTTTCCGGCGCTCGTGCGGCTGTGCGTCGTCACCGACGCGTTCCTGCATCGCAGCGGCGTGCTTGCGCCTGCGCTCGAGAGCCTGGCCGCGCACGGCTGGCAGGTGACCGTGATCGACGACGTGATAGCCGATCCGCCCGAGCACGTGGTGCTCGAAGCGACCGCGCGGGCGGTGGCGGCCGACGCCGAGATCGTGCTCGGCCTCGGCGGCGGTTCGTCGATGGACGTCGCGAAGCTGATCGCGGTGCTCGCGCCGGGGCGGCAGGCGCTGGCCGACATGTACGGTGTCGACAAGGTCGCCACGTCGCGGCTGCCGCTCGTGCAGATGCCGACCACGGCCGGCACCGGCTCCGAAGTGACGGCCGTGTCGATCGTCACGGTCGGCGAGGCGCGCAAGATGGGCGTCGTGTCGCCGCACCTGTTCGCGGACGTCGCGATCCTCGACGCGGCGCTGACGCTCGGGCTGCCGCGCGCGGCAACGGCCGCGACGGGCATCGACGCGATGGTGCATGCGATCGAGGCCTATACGTCGTCGCGGCTGAAGAACCCGGTGTCCGACATGCTGGCCGCGCAGGCGTTGACGCTGCTGTCGCGCAACCTGCTGAAGGCCTGCGACGACGGCCGCGATCGCCATGCGCGCGAAGCGATGCTGGTCGGCGCGATGTTCGCGGGCCAGGCATTCGCGAACGCGCCGGTCGCGGCCGTGCATGCGCTGGCCTATCCGGTCGGCGGCATCTTCCACGTGCCGCACGGGTTGTCGAACGCGCTCGTGCTGCCGCACGTGTTGCGCTTCAACGCACCGGCCGCCGCGCCGCTGTATGCGGAGCTCGCGGCGATCGTCGCGCCGTCGGCGACGGGCAGCGACGAAGCGAGGACGCAGGCGTTGATCGACGAGATCGATCGCCTGATCGTCGCGACGGGCATTCCGCGCATGCTGCGCGAGGTCGGCATCGGCGAGGGCGACCTGCCGAGGATGGCGTCGGATGCGATGTTGCAGACGCGCCTGCTCGTGAACAATCCGCGCGAAGTGACGGAAGCCGACGCGCTCGCGATCTATCGGCACGCGTGGTGATGCGGCGCGCGTGACTCACCCGATCGACAGGAGACGGCGACATGGCGCAACCGGACGAAGCGGCGCATACGCGGTGCGTCGCATGGCAGATCACGCAGACCTGGCAGGCGGCCGAATGGTGCAGGCTCGTCGAGACGCGCGCGGGCATCGATCTGTCGGGGGCGGTCGCGGGCGCGATCGACGGCACGCCGTTTCGCGTCGACTATGCGATCGTGTGCGGCGCCGACTGGCTGACACGCTCGGCGCGCGTGACGCACTGGCTCGGCGCGGCGCCGCCCAGGCAGCTCGAGATCGAATGTGAAGCGGGGCGCTGGACGGTCGGCGGCGCCGACGCGCCGGCACTCGCGGGTGCGACCGACATCGATCTCGGCTTCAGCCCGTCGACCAATACGCTGCCGATCCGGCGTCTCGGACTTGAAGTCGGCGCGTCGGTCGTCATCCATACCGCATGGCTGCGTTTTCCGGAGTTCGAGATCGTGCGTGGCGAGCAGCGCTATGCGCGCACCGCGCAGCGCGTGTACCGCTACGAGAGCGGCACGTATGCGGCCGACATCGCGATCGACGGCGCGGGCCTCGTCACCGATTACGACGAATGGCGGCGGATCGGCGCGACGCGTGAGCCGTAACGCGTCGCGGCAGCGGTGCGTCAGCGCGCGTTGGCGACCGTCACCTTGCCGGGAATCAGCTTCAGCGTGCTGAACGCGTCGGCGATGTTCTGCTGGTAGGCGAGCGTCGCATCGGTAACGGGCTGCACGCCGTAGCCGGTCCGCTTGAGCGCGACTTCGAGCGTCGGCGCGTCGAGGCCGACGAGCGGCGACAGTTGCGCGGCGACTTCCGGAATGTGGTCGCGTCCCCAGCGATCGACCGCGTCGACTTCCTCGAGCAGCGTGCGCAGCACCTGCGGCTGCGCGGCCGCATACTTGCGCGCGGCGAGGTAGTACTGCGTGTTGCGCACGAGTCCGTCGCCGTTCGCGACCACGCGCGCGCCGAGCTGCCGTTCGGCGGCCGCCAGATACGGATCCCAGATCACCCACGCATCGACGCTGCGCTGCACGAATGCGGCGCGCGCGTCGGCGGGCGTCAGGTAGATCGGCTGGATGTCGGCATACGTGAGGCCCGCATGTTCGAGCGCCTTCACGAGCAGGTAGTGGACGTTCGAGCCCTTGTTGAGCACGACCTTCTTGCCGCGCAACTGCGCGACGGTGCGGATCGGTGAATCGGGCAGCACGACGATCGCCTCGCCGTGCGGTGCGGGCGGTTCGTTGCCGATATAGACGAAATCGACGCCTGCGGCCTGCGCGAAGATCGGCGGTGTCTCGCCGACCGTGCCGACGTCGATCGCGCCGGCGTTCAGCCCTTCGAGCAATTGCGGGCCGGCCGGGAACTCGAGCCATTGCACCGCCACGCCCTGGCTTGCGAGCCGCTTCTCGAGCGTGCCGCGCGCCTTGAGCACGACGAAGTTTCCGTACTTCTGGAAGCCGATGCGCAGCCGCTTGTCGCTGCCCTGGGCCCGTGCGGGCAGGCCCGCGAGCGGGCCGAGCGCGAGCCCGGCCAGCCCGGCGGCCGCGCCGTGCAGCCAATGGCGGCGGCGCGGGTTTGCCGGGGTCGTTTCAAGGTCTGCGTGCGGTGTGTCGTTCATCGAGGCGTCCTGCTGGCGGGTTCACGGGTCGCGCTTGCGGCGCGATCGGCGCAGGACACGGCCGGATGCGGGCGAGGCGCGCGACCGGCCGGCCCGCGCCGGATTCACGACGATACGGCCGCGCGGGCCGGCGGCCAACCAATGAATCCGCATATGCAAATCAGCGCCCGGACGATACGCGAACGACAGGCCGGCAGGGCGCCGATGCGCTCAATCGGTGCCGAGCGGGCTTTCCTCGATCGAGTCGACGCGGTCCGGATAGAACGCGAGATGCGCGCGGATCGATTCGACGGCCGGGTACGGATGCTCGTACGTCCACACCGCGTTGATCGAGCGTTCGCCGCCGGCGGGGATCGAGTAGTACGCGCAATCGCCCTTGTACGGGCAGTACGTCGCATGGTCGGTGCGTTGCAGCAGCGACATGTCGGCGTCTTCGCGCGGAATGTAGAGCACGGCCGGATAGCTGGCTTCGCGCAGCGCCAGCGCGTGGCGCGTGTCGGCGACGGTCTTGCCGGCCACCTTGACCACGACGCGCGACGGATGCGGTTCGATCGTGATCGGATGATCGGGGCCCGGCGACTTTACGGGGCGAGAGGGCGTATCAGGGCTGATCGACATCGTGGGTCCTCCAGGAAGGGGCGGCGCGCGGGCTGGCGCGCCGTGCCGGAACGCGCGCCGGGCGGATCCCCGCGCGCCGGTGCTGGCGTCGGCCAACCGATACGATGCGCCAATTCCCGAGAACCTGCAGGGGGCCGGAAGGCGGCGCGCGGTGCCGGACGAAGGGTGTCGATGTGCGACGCAGGGTGGGCCGCCGCTGCGGTGTTCGCCGGCATGTCCGCGGCGCTCGCATGAACATTTCGATGCAGTGGCAGCGAGATGTATCCGCCGCGATAAGCAACGCGGAATTAATTGGTAAGCGATCGGCGGGTGGCGCGCGAAGATCGGCAGTCGTCATTTGCATGACAGTCCTTCCTCGACCACCACCATGAAGATTCCATTCTCCTCATCCGCCGCGCATCGCGCGCGGCGCACGTCCGTTGCCGTCGTGGCGTTGCGCGGCATGGCCGCGTCGCTGCTATTCGCCGGCGCGCTCACGCACGCATTCGCGGTACCGGCCGGCAAGACGCTCGTGTACTGCAGCGAGGGTAGCCCGGCCGGCTTCGATCCGGGCCAGCACACGACCAGCACCGATTTCGACGCGAGCACGTACACGATCTACAACGGGCTCGTGCAGTTCAAGCGCGGCACGCTCGATCTCGTACCGTCGCTCGCGACGAGCTGGGACGTGTCGTCCGACCAGCGCGTCTACACGTTCCACTTGCGGCGCGGCGTGAAGTTCCAGACGACCGCGTGGTTCAAGCCGACGCGTCCGTTCCAGGCGGACGACGTCATGTTCACGTTTCGCCGGATGCTCGATCCCGACGATCCGTTCCGCAAGGCATACCCGGTCAGCTTCCCGTATTTCAGCGATCTCGGTTTCGACCGCAATATCGAGCGCATCGAAAAAATCGACGACGATACCGTGCGCTTCGTTCTGAAATCGCCCGACGTCGTGTTCGTGCGCAATCTCGCGATGGCGTTCGCGTCGGTCCTGTCGGCAGAATATGCGTCGCAGCTGGCGGCACGCCATCGCGAGGCCGACATCAACCAGTTCCCGGTCGGCACCGGGCCGTTCCAGCTGCGTGCGTACCAGAAGGACGCGGTGATCCGCTACGACGCGAACTCCGATTACTGGAAACCGGACGACGTGAAGCTCGCGCATCTCGTGTTCGCGATCACGCCCGATCCGGCCGCGCGCCTGCAGAAGCTCACGGCTGGCGAGTGCCAGGTGTCGGTGTTCCCGCGGCCGGCCGATCTCGAGACCGTGCGGCGCGATTCGAAGCTGACGCTGTTTTCGGGGACGGGCTTCAACGTCGGCTTCGTCGCGTACAACACGCAGCATCCGCCGCTCGATCGCGTCGACGTGCGGCGCGCGCTCGACATCGCGGTCGACAAGACGGCGATCGTCAAGACCGTGTTCAACGGCGATGCGACGATTGCGACGAACCCGATGCCGCCCGCGCAATGGTCGTACAACCCCCGCCTGAAAGACGCCCCGCGCGATCCGGCCGCCGCGAAGGCGTTGCTCGCGCAAGCGGGGTTCCCGAACGGCTTCGACCTGACGCTGTGGGCGATGCCGGTGCAGCGACCGTACAACCCGAACGCGCAGCTGATGGCGCAACTGATCCAGCAGGACTGGGCGAAGATCGGCGTGCGCGCGAAGATCGTCAGCTACGAGTGGGGCGAATACAATCGCCGCGCGAAACGCGACGGGCAGCACGACGCGATCCTGTACGGCTGGTCCGGAGACAACGGCGACCCCGACAACTGGCTCGGCACGCTGCTCGGCTGCGATGCAGTGCACGGCAGCAATCTCGCGAAGTGGTGCAACGCGGATTTCGAGCGGCTCGTCAGCGCGGCGCGCTCGAACGCGGACGTCGCGAAACGCACGTCGCTTTACGAGCAGGCGCAGGTCGTGTTCAAGGATCAGGTGCCGTTCACGCCGATCGCGACGTCTATCGTGTCGCTGCCGGTCTCGAAGCGTGTGCACGGGCTGACGTTCTCGCCGCTCGGCGGACACCGGTTCGACGGCGTGTGGCTGGATTGAAGCAGGGCAGCCGGCGCGTGCGGGCGCGCCGGCTATCGAAGCGATGGTCAGTTCAGTGCGACTGCGCCCGCTGCCTCGACCGACGAGCCTTCGAGCGCGACGGATGCCCGGCCGTCGGGGCCGACCGGCACGTCGCCGACGAGCGTCGTCCGGTAGAGCTGGCGATCGAAGTCGAGGTCGAAGATGTCGACCGGCGCGAGATGCGCGGTCGTGCGGTTGTCCCAGAACGCGATGCTGCGCGGTTCCCACTTGAAGCGGATCGTGAATTCCGGCCGCGTCACGTGTTCCCACAGCAGTTCGAGCAGGGCCTGGCTCTCGCGCGGCGTCAGCCCGACGATCGACTTCAGGAAACTCGGGCTCACGTACAGCGCACGTTCGTCGGTTTCCGGATGCACGCGCACCAGCGGATGCTCGGTCACGAGCGGGCGGCGCTCGACAGCTTCGTCGAACGCGCCGGTCGCGCGCGCACCGGCCGGCGGCGTGAAGCGATGGATGCCGCGCAACCCGTCGACGAAGCGGCGCAGCGGCGCGGACAGCGTTTCGTATGCACGCACGAGGTTGGTCCAGTACGTGTCGCCGCCGTACGGCGGGATCGTCACGCCGCGCAGGATCGACGCCCACGGCGGATTGACGGCGGCGGTCACGTCGGTGTGCCAGCCCGTCCACGGCCGGCGCACCGGCTCGCCTTCGAAACGCGTCGCCTTGCGATGCTTCGCGATCGAATAGACGGCCGGATGACCTTCGACGTGGCCGAACACCGGGTGGCCGACGGTCGGCTCGCCGAACTGCGCGGAAAACGCAACGTGCTGCTCGTGCGTGAGGAATTGTTCGCGGAAGAAGATCACGCGCCATTTCAGCAGCGCGGCGCGAATTGCGGCGATCTGCAGCGTGGTCAACGGTTGGGTGAGGTCGATGCCGCGAATCTCCGCGCCGATGTGGGCGGACAGCGGGATCACGTCGACCGGCTGGGCGGCGGGTTCGGGTAGTGCGCTCATGCGACGCTCCTGGCGGAAGTGAACGAGACGGACGGGCGGCGACATCGTTGCGCATGAATGCGCTGACCCGGTAGCGGGAAGGTCATGATCGGATCCTCCGGTCGGGAATGCGGGAATGCAGGCGTGGCGGCGCGCACGGCGGCGGCTGACGCTACCACCGTGCGCGGCGAACGTCATTGCAGCGTCGCGCCCGGCCCCTTCAGCACGACGCTGCGGCGGCCGTCGATGCCGACCGGCACGTCGCCGTGGACGGTTGCGCGACGCACGACGCGGCGTGCATCGCCGTAGTCGTTGATCGCATAGTGCTGCGTCGCGCGGTTGTCCCAGATCGCGACGTCGCCTTGCTGCCAGCTCCAGCGCACGGTGTTCTCGAGGCGCGTCACGTGTTCGTGGAATACCTGCAGCAGATGCGCGGAATCCTGCGACGACAATCCCTTGAGCTTCTGCACGAAGTGTCCGAGCACGAGCGTGCGCTCGCCGGTCTCCGGATGCACGCGCACGACCGGGTGCTCGGTTTCGTAGACGGTCGACGTGAACACCTCGCGGTAGCGCTTCAGTTGCGTGTCGTCGGCGTGCACGTGCGTCGACGCGTAGTCGTAGGCGTTCGTGTGCACTGCCCACAGCGTGTCGGCGAGCGCACGCAGCGGCTCCGGCAGATGCGAATAGGCGGCCGCCGTGTTGGCCCACACGGTGTCGCCGCCGAACGGCGGAATCACGACTGCGCGCAGGATCGACACCTTCGGGTACGCGTCGACGAACGTCACGTCGGTGTGCCACGAATTGGCGCGCGCGCCGTGCGCGGAGTCGAGTTCGAGCAGGTGCGCGCTGCCGTCGACGGACGGTACGGTCGGATGCGCGACGGTGTGGCCGAAGCGACGCGCGAATGCTTCCTGAGCGGTGTCGTCGAGATGGCCCTGGTTGCGGAAGAACAATACCTTGTGGCGCAGCAGCGCGGCCTGGATCGCGTCGAACGTCGCGTCGTCGAGCGTGCTCGACAGTCGGACACCGGCGATCTCGGCGCCGATCCGGCCGGCGACCTGGCGAAGCTGAAGCGGAACGGCGGCCGTGCGCGGCGCGGCGGTGTGCGAAGCATGCGATGACGGGTGGGCGGCGTGCTGGACGTCGGACATCGGGAGTCTCCTGGGTCGGGTCGGTCGAGTCTCCATTCAAACAGGGCGCGCGCGAAACCGGAACCGATGAATCGTCACAACCTTAGCGTGCGCCGTGATGATCGATATGTATCGTCATGCTGAGCGATTCGCGAGCGGCATCGGGCCGGCCGCGTCATGGCGTTACCACGCGAGCCGCCATGCGCCGATCCGGTGCGCATCGGACGCATCGACGTGTTTCGCGCCGCCGCTGTCGCTGCCGCTGCCTCCGGGCGGTTCGCGATCGTCGAAGTCGGCGAGCACCGTGTCGCGCAGCCGCGCGAATTCCGGTGAGTCGCGCCGGCGCGGCCGAGGCAGCGCGACATCGACGATACGCTCGATGCGCCCCGGGCGCGGCGCCATCGTGACGACGCGATCGCCGAGATACACGGCCTCGTCGACATCGTGCGTGACGAGCACCATCGTGATGCGCTCCTGCTCCCAGATGCGCAGCAGTTCGTTCTGCATCCGCGCTCGGGTCTGTGCATCGAGTGCACCGAACGGTTCGTCGAGCAGCAGCACGCGCGGCCGGTTCACGAGCCCGCGCGCGATCGCGACGCGCTGCGCCATCCCGCCCGACAGCTGGTTCGGGTACGCATGCTCGAAGCCGTTCAACCCGACGAGTGCGATGTGCTCGGCCACCGCGCGCCGCTTGGCAGCCGCATCGAGCGGCGCGTTGCGCAGCGCGGCCTCGACGTTCTGCGCGACCGTCAGCCACGGGAACAGCCGGTGATCCTGGAACACGATCCCGCGCTGCAGTGACGTGTCGCGCACCCATTCGTCCCCGGCGCGGATCTCGCCCGCGTAGTCGGTATCGAGCCCGGCGATCAGCCGCAGCAAGGTCGACTTGCCGCAGCCGCTCGCGCCGACGATCGTGACGAACTCGCCGGCACGCACGTGCAGCGACACGTCGTCGAGCACGGCGAGCGATGTGCCGCGTTGCGCATAGCGCTTGCTCACGTGGAGGATATCGAGCGAATCGGAAGCGAGGGTCGTCATGGCAGAGAAGGCGGCAACAGGAAAGAGGAGGGCGATCAGCGGCGCAGGTCGCCGCGCCGGGCCAGCACCTTGCGTTCGATCGCGCGCGCGATCGCGTTCAGCGCCCAGCCGGTCACGCCGACGACGATGATCCCGAACAGCACGAGGTCCATCCGGAACTGCTCGCTGCCGTCGATCAGCGTGTTGCCGATCCCGCTGCCCGCGACGAGCAGGTATTCGGCGCCGAGCGTCGCGAGCCACGAGTAGATGAGGCCGAGATACAGCCCGGTGAAGATCGACGGCAATGCGGCGGGCAGGATCACGTAACGCACCAGCTGAAGCCGCGAATAACGCAGCGCGCGGGCGACGTCGACATACGCGCGCGGCACCGCATGGATGCCGTCGCACGTATGCGCGGCGACCGGCAGTAGCGCGGCGAGCGACAGGAACACGACCTTGGCGACGTCGCCGAGGCCGAACCATACGGAAATCAGCGGAATCCACGCGAACAGCGAGATCTGCTTGAACGTGTCGAAGCTCGGGCCGACGACGCGCGCGGCGATGCGCGACAGCCCGAGCGCGGCGCCGAGCAGCAGACCGCCGGTCGCGCCGATCGCGAAGCCGCATGCTTCGCGTGCGAGCGACGCGGACAGTGCGCGCGCCAGCGCACCGCTGGCCGCCTGGGTCCACGCGGTGTGCAGCACGTCGGCGGGGCCGACCAGCAAGCCGCTTTTGACGAGATGCGCGGACGAGACGGCCCACCAGAGCGCGAGCGCGGCGAGCGGCAGGACGAAGCCGCGCCAGTCGGGCACGGGAAAGCGGCGGGCGGCCGCGATGGCAGGCGATGCGGTGTCTGGCGTCGACGTGGAGGCAGGCGGCACGGAAGGGCTCCTTGAATCGGGTTCAGCCGCGGAACGCGGACGGCACGCCGCGGCGCAGCCGTGCCTCGAGCGCGTCGAGCAGCCGGTTGATCGCGAGGCCGACCGCGCCGACGACGATCACCGCCGCCATCACGAGATCGAGCTGGAACAGCTGGCGGCCGTACACGATCAGGTAGCCGAGCCCTTCCGACGACGCGACGAGTTCGACGACGACGAGCGCGAGCCACGATTTCGTGAACGCGAGCCGCACGCCGGTCGCGAGCGTCGGGATCGCGGCCGGCAGCACGACGTGGACGATGCGCTGGCGGCGCGTGTAGCCGAACACGCGCGCGGCTTCGTCGAGCGCGGGCGGCGTCTGGCGGAACCCCTGCAGCGTGCTCATCGTCACGGGAACGAGGGCGGCATGCGCGATCAGCAGGTACTTCAGCGGCTCGCCGACGCCGACGAGCAGCAGCAGGAACGGCAGCCAGCCGAGCACGGGAATCTGCACGAGCGCGTTGAAGCTCGGCAGCACATAGGCTTCCAGCGTGCGCGACAGCCCGAGCGCCGCACCGGTCGCGAAACCGAGCAGCGTGCCGGCCGCGAAGCCGACCAGCACGCGCTGCAGGCTGATCAGCGTGTGGCGCACGAGATCGCCGCTCGCCGCGAGCTCCGCGAGCGAGTCGGCCACCCGTCCGGGCGGCGGCAGGATCTGCGGCGCGATCCAGCCGCGCGCGCTGCCGACGGTCCATAGCACGAACAGCAGCGCGGGCAGCGCCCACGGCGCGAGCCGCCACGCCACGCGTCTCGCGCTCGCCGCGCGGGGCGGCAGCGCGGCGAGCGCGTGCGGGTCGGATGACGGACGCGGAAGCGCGGTATCGCTCATCGGGGGCGGTCCGGGTCAGGAGAGGGGCTTGCCGGCCGCGTCGTAACGCGGCCAGTAGTGTTCGAGGTGCTGCGCGCGCAACGCGTTGTCGAGATACTTCGGCTCGAACCAGCCGTCGACTTCGACCGGCTGACGGATCAGTTTCAGCTTCAGCGCATCCTGTGCGACGGCCTTGTAGCGCGCGATCACGAACGGGTCGATCAGCGGCGACAAGCGGTCTTTCAGGCGCTGGTTCGCATAGTCGGCCTGCCATGACGCATACGGCACGCCGCTTTTTGCCCACAGCTTGAATAGCGCATCGCGGTTCGCCTCGTCGGACGACCATTGCGCGCCTTTCACGAACGCGTTGACGACGCGCTGCACGATGTCCGGATGCGCGCGCTCGAAGTCGTCGAGCACGAGCAGGTGGGTCTGGCGCGTGAACTGCGGGCCGTCGTTTTGCGATTCGTAGATGATCTTCGCGAGGCCGGCGTCGCGCAGCTTGTACAGCTGATAGTCGCCGACCGAGGCATCGATGCCCTTCGACGCGAGCGCGGCGAGCGCACTCGCGGAGTCGAGGTTGATCACGCGCAGGTCGCGTTCGCTCAGGCTGTTCTTCGCGAGCGCGTTGTCGGCGACGAGCTGCAGGTTGGTGCCGCGGAAAATCGATACGCGGCGGTCCTTCAGGTCCGTGATCGAGCGGATGCCGGAGTCGGGCGGCACCGCGATCTTGACGCCCGAGCGCACGCTGGCCGCGAGCAGCAGGCGCGTCTTGATCCCGTTCGCGCGCGCGAGCACGGACGGCAGGTCGCCCTGGTACGCGAAGTCGAGCGCCTTGTCGGCGATCGCCTCGTTGACGGCCGGGCCCGCGCCCTTGAAGAACAGCCACTGCACCTTGATGCCGTCGGCCGCGAATTCCTTTTCGACGAGCTGCTGGAGCTGCACGGTGGCCGCGCTCGATCCGCCGAAGGTCGGCGGATCGCCGGCGCCCTGCTGGGCGACGCCGATGCGGATGGTGGCGGGCTCGCCGGCATGCGCGGCGGCAGCGGGTAACGCAACGAGGGACGCGATCAGCAGCGATCGCAGCAGGCGCAATGGAGAGTGAAATCGGTCGATCATCGAGTGTCGGGCAAGTGAGGGAGGGAAGTCGGGCCAAAGGGCGTCGAACCATTCTGGAGGACGCCTCCGGCGCGGGACAAGCAACGATTTGAACTATGCTTATCGCCGCTTCGCGGGTTGGCGGGGCATGCGAGAGCCGGTTGGAGATCGCGATGCTTTGGGGGAGCGAGGAGGGCGTAATTCGCGTTGGCTTTGCAGCGGATCGATCGTTGCCGGGAGCGGTACCCACGCGAATCAGGCTATTCAATCGGGATACGTAATATTTTCCTCGACCAATCGGCAGGCGCGAAAAAATTGCCGATCAGCGCGCATGAATGGCCGTTTGAATTTTCGGATTGGAATCACCACGCATTTGGAAAAACCGATAAAAATCATTGAACAGTCCGCCATCAGCAATGATGCATCCCGGCATTAACATTCTTACGCATGGTCTCGACAGGCCTCGTGCAGCGGCGCGAGAAAGCGGTAAACGATCTACGTGTATTTCATTGTTGAAGCGCGCCTCCCATAAATACACTCCGACGCTAAATTATTTGAAATCGTCAAAAAAATTGTCTATACCCTAGACGAATTGGCGTGAACCGCATCGTGTCAATGCGGCTACGCAGCAGACGCGCGAATGTAGTGCAGATAGCGTTGCCGTACGCCGCGCGTTGCAGCGATCGAATGGATTCCGGGGAATGCGAACGGCCCGATGCCGGGCTGCCGCATGAGTCGTGAATGGACGAACGCCGTGCGCATCACCGAAACAACAACGCCGCGTCTTTGCATTCAACGGTCGATCACCGACCCCGTCACACGGAGGTTGTCATGCTGCAATACGTCAAGTCCTTGCTGCGCGATGAACGTGGTGTCAGCTCGCTCGAATACGCAGTCCTGGCCGGCATCATCGTGGTCGCGCTTGCGGCAGTTGGCACCTACCTCAGCGGCACGTCAGGCCTGCAGAGCATATTCACGTCGCTGATCAACAAGGTCGCATCGCTGATCTGATCTCCCGAACCGGCGCGCCGCCGACGCACATACGGATCCGCAGCGGTACGACGTATCCAGTCGGGGCGCGCCCACGGACGGCTCTCCGATGCTCTATCTCGTACAGTCGGCGGCGACGCTGGTGCTGGCGTCGCTCGCGATGCAGGATGTGCGCGCGCGGCGGCTGTCCAATCGCGCGGTGCTGGCGTTCGCGACGTTGTACCTGGTCGCGGCGGCGCTTGCGCACGACGGTCTTGCGCAGGTCGCCGGCCACGTTGCGACCGCAACGGCGATGCTGGCGGTGTTCGGCGGCCTGCGTCACGCAGGCTGGATCGGCGGCGGCGACGTGAAGCTGGCGGCGGCGGTGTTTTTATGGGCCGGCCCGACGCTCGCATTTCCGGTGTTGACGCTCGTTTGTGCGAGCGGTGCCGCGTGCGGCCTCGCAGCGCTTGCGATCGTCGCGCGACGGCGTCGTATCGCGCCGGCGACCGCGCTCGCGACGCGCGGCGTGCCGTACGGCGTCGCGCTCGCGCTCGGCGGCGGGTTGGCCGTCTGGGCGCGGTTTCCCCACGCCGTTTCGCTCACTTAGCCGGGGGACGCACGCCGCCATGCCCAAACCGCTGAGAATGGCCGTGTTGATCATCGCTGCAGGCATCGGTGCGTTCATCCTGCGCCAGTTGTACGTTGCCGCGTCGACGCCGTCGGCGCCTGGCGAAGCGACGGAGGCACGCGTGCGCGTCGCGGCCGCGGACCTGCCGGAAGGGCTGCTGCTGCGCGACAACGATCTCGCGTGGAAGCGCATGCCGAGCACGCAAGTGCCGGCCGGCGCGTTTGTCGAGTCGCAGCCGGGCGCGGACCTGAAAGGCGCGCTGCTGCGCAACCGCGTCGAAGCCGGCGCGCCGATCCGCGCGGATAACGTGATACCGGCCGGCGCGCCGGATTTTCTCGCGGCCGCGCTGCAGCCCGGCATGCGCGCGATCTCGGTGCCGGTCGATGACGTGTCGGGCAACGCGGGTCTGATCCAGCCGGGCGACTTCGTCGACGTGGTGCTCACGCAGGAGATCGGCGGTTCCGCGACGGTGCCCGGCACGTTCGAAGCCGAGACGGTCGTGCGGCGCGCGCGCGTGCTCGCGGTCGGCTCGGAGTTCCAGCGTGCGAAGACGCCTGCGAGTGCGCCGGACGTGCCGGTTCGCGCACGCACGGTCACGCTCGAAGTCGCACCGCGCACCGCTCAGGTCGTGCTGGTCGCGACGCGCCTCGGTTCGCTGTCGCTGGCGCTGCGCAGCTTCGCGACGAGCGATCGCCGTCAGGCGGCCGGCGGCGACGAACAGGAGCCCGATACGGCACCGGTATGGGCCGGCGACGTGTCGCGCGCGGCACGGGCGACGTCCGCGAGGACGGACGCAGGCACGCGGCCGGCAGCGCAGGGCAACACGGTCGTGATCTATCGCGGCTCGTCGGTCGACGATGGATCGCGCGGTAGCGGTGGCGGTATCGGCACGCCGGGCCTGCCGCCGCTGCCGTCGGGCTGGCCAGGTACACCGGTTGCGCCGGCCGCGTCCGCGGGCGGTAATGTCGCCGCGGACGCAACGGCGAAAGCGCCGCGGGCGGCGGTGCCGCAGTGACGCGGTGACGATTCGGGCCGGCCGCCCGGCGGCCGGCATTTGACGAGAAAACGCATGGTGCGCACGGTTCGTTGGATCGCTTTCTGGTACCTGGCCTGCATCGTCTTGCCGGGTGCCGCACTCGCGCAGCGCGCGCAGGCGGCGGACGCGGGTGCGGCGTTGTCGATCGCGACCGGCAAGGGCGAGATGCTGTCGCTGTCCGAACCCGCGACCGCGATGTTCGTCGCGGACCCGAGCATCGCGGACATCCAGGTGCCGTCGCCGCGCACCGTGTTCGTATTCGGCAAGAAGGCAGGCACCACCACGCTGATCGCGCTCGGCGCGAACCACCGGCCGATCCTGCGCCGCACGGTGATCGTGCAGGTCGACACGGCATCGCTGCAGGCGGTGCTCGACAGCCGGTTTCCGCAATTGAAGCTGTCGGTGTCCGGCGCGCCGGGCTCGCTGATGGTGTCGGGCAAGGTACCGAGCGCGGCCGATGCGGACGCCGTGATGCAGTCGCTCGCGCCCTACGTGAACGACCGGGAAAAGATCGTCAACCGGCTCACGCTGTCGCGCCCGATCCAGGTGAACCTGCGCGTGCGCGTGACCGAGGTCAGCCGCAACATCACGCAGCAGCTCGGCATCAACTGGAGCTCGCTCGGCGCAGCCGGCAACTTCATCGGCGGGCTGTTCAACGGGCGCACGCTGATCGACCCGACGACCAAGCTGTTCAACCTGTCGCCGACCGGCGCGTATTCGGTGCTGGGCGGCTTCCACGCGGGGCGTTGGTCGATCGACGTCGTGCTCGACGCGCTCGATCAGGAAGGCCTGATCACGATGCTCGCGGAGCCCAATCTCACCGCGATGTCCGGCCAGACCGCGAGCTTCCTCGCGGGCGGCGAGATTCCGATTCCGGTCGCGCAGGCCGGCACCACGACCGGTGCGATCACGGTCGAGTTCAAGCCGTTCGGCGTGTCGCTCGACTTCACGCCGACCGTGCTCGCCGACAACCGGATCAGCCTGAAAGTGCGCCCTGAAGTAAGCGAGGTCGATTCGAGCAACAGCGTGACGACCGGCGGCGTCACGGTGCCGGGACTCTCGGTGCGGCGCGTCGAGACGACGGTCGAGCTGTCGAGCGGGCAGAGCTTCGCGATCGGCGGGCTGCTGCAGAGCCAGACGGCCGATACCGTGTCGCAGATCCCCGGGCTCGGCCGGCTGCCGATCATCGGCCGGCTGTTTTCGTCGAAGAACTTCCAGGACAACAAGACCGAGGTCGTCGTGATCGTCACGCCGTACATCGTGCAGCCCACCGGCCCAGGTCAGCTCGAGCAGGCGCTCGACACCGTCGCGCGGCCGAGCAGCGATCTCGAGTTCGCGATCCAGCACAATCTCGGGCTCGACTTGCTGTCGGGCGACACGCCGCGTCTCGTCGGCGCCGCGGGTTTCGTGTACTGACCGGAGGCGCGCGCATGCGAGTTCGAACCATCGTCTCCTCACTGCTGCCGCTGGCGCTCGCAGGCTGCCTGTCGGCGCCGCCGCCGATCAACCTGCCCGATGCACGCGCGATCGGCTTCGACGGCGTGCACGCGGTGCCGCCCGACTGCGCGAAGCTGATGCAGCCGTCGCATCTCGTCGATGCCGGGTTCGGGCGGCCCGGCGTGCCGTTCGGCTGTGCGACCTACACGAATCTCGCGACGATGCTCGCGCGGCCGGAAGATCTCGTCGCGCCCGTTCCGTACGGCGGCGCCGATGCGCAAGTCGCCGCCGACGCGGTGCGCCGCTACGTCGAGGATCGCGTGAAGCAGCCGACACCCGAGAAGACGCTGACGACGACCGGTTCGCCCGGCCGTTGACCCACTCGACCCACTCCCGATGCGATCGCGATGCCGCCCATGAACGTCCTCGACCGCCAGAACGCCAAGCGCGCCGCCCCCGCCGGAGCGGCGGATCTCATCGCGGTCGTGTCCGACGCGGGCAGCGAAGACGTGATCCGCCGCGTCGCGCAGGACCTGTCGATCACGCGTGCGCACGTGCAGCCGGGCAACTGCGAGGACGCGATCCGGCTGCTGCAGCAGCACGAGCGCTCGCCGCGCCAGTTGATCGTCGACGTGTCGGATTCCGTGCTGCCGGTGTCGGACCTGATGCGGCTCGCCGATGTGTGCGATCCGTCGGTGAGGGTCGTGGCGATCGGCATGCAGAACGATGTCGGTCTGTTCCGCAACCTGCTTGGCATCGGCGTGCAGGACTACATCGTGAAGCCGCTGACCGTCGAGCTGATGCGGCGTGCGCTGACCGCGACGGAATCGGTCGTCCAGGTGCGCACCGGCAAGGTGGTCAGTTTCGTCGGCGCGCGCGGCGGCGTCGGCACGACGACGATCGCGGTGAGTCTCGCACGCTGCCTGACCGGCGAGAAACGCCGCCGCGTCGCATACGTCGACCTGAACCTGCATGGCGGCGGCGCGAACTCGATGCTCGGGCTGTCGAGCAACAACGGGCTGATCGAGTTGCTGAACATGGAGCAGCGTCCCGACGACGCGTTGTTCGACCGCATGGTCGTCCCGAAGGGCGATCGCCTGCATATGCTGTCGGCCGAACTGGCGTACGGCGAAGATGCGCCGTTGCGCGACGGTGCGATCGCGCAGCTCGTCGACATGCTGAAGGACCGCTTCCATTACGTGCTGTTCGACGTGGGATACCGCGCCGGCAAGCTGTTCGAAGGTGCGCTGGAGGCGTCCGATCTCGTCTATATCGTTGCCGACCGCTCCGTGCATGCCGCGTACGAAGCCGCGCGGCTTGCGCGCTTCGTGAGGGAACTGCCCGGCGAGCGGCTGTTGTCGATGGTGCTGAACAATCCGCTCGAGCCGGTCAAGGGACGCGTCGCGCAGACCGATTTCGAGGATGCGTTCGGCGGCGTGAGGTTGCGCGAGCTGCCGCACGAGCCGCAGCCGCTCGCGGTCGCCGAGAACCTCGGCGAGCCGATCGAAGCCGCCAAACGCCAGGGTTTCGTGGACGAGATCCGGCTGCTTGCGAACGGCATCACCGGCGAATCGATGGCCGTCGCCGAGCCGTGGTATGCGCGCTTCGTCAAATGGAGGAAAGGATCGTGACGTTCGGTACCCGCAAACGGCAGGCGCCCGATCCGGTGCCGGCCGCTTCTCCTGCCGCGCCGCGCGACGGCGCACCGGCACCCACGCCGGGGCCGGGGCCGGGGCCGGGGCCGACCGCGAGCCAGGCTTCGGCCTTCGCCCGCGGGCCTGCGGCCGCCGACACCCAGGAGGCGCTCATCCGCTCCGGCAAGTTCGACGCGATTCGCACTGCGGTGTTCGCGTCGCTGAACATGTCGGCGGCGCTGATGAAGACGCGCGACGAAGTGCGCGCGGGCATCGAACAGGTGGCCGCGCACACGGTCGAGCGCGAACGCCTGAAGATCACGGCGGGCGAGCAGGTGCTGATCGTCGACGCGATCCTGAACGACATGTTCGGCGTCGGGCCGATCGAGCCGCTGCTCGCCGACGACACAGTTTCGGACATCCTCGTGAACGGCCCCGATCAGGTGTATGTCGAGCGCGCGGGCCGGCTCGAACTCACGTCGCTGAAGTTTCGCGACAACGCGCACGTGACGAGCGTCGCGCAGCGGATCGCGGCGGCGATCGGGCGCCGCGTCGACGAGAGCAGCCCGATGGTCGACGCGCGGCTTGCCGACGGCAGCCGCGTGAACGTGGTCCTGCCGCCGATCGCGTTGCGTGGCGCGTCGATCTCGATCCGCAAGTTCGCGAAGCGCGACATCACGCTCGCGCGAATGGCGCATCAGGGCAATATTTCGCACGGGATGCTGCAGGTGCTGAAGATCGCGTGCGCGTGCCGGCTGAACATCGTGATCTCCGGCGGTACGGGTTCGGGCAAGACGACGCTGCTCAACGCGCTGTCGCAGCACATCGACGAGCACGAGCGGATCGTGACGATCGAGGATGCGGCCGAGCTGCAGCTGCTGCAGCCGCATGTCGTCAGCCTCGAGACGCGGCCGGAGAATACCGAAGGGCTCGGCGGCATCTCGCAGCGCGACCTCGTGCGCAACGCGCTGCGGATGCGGCCCGACCGCATCATCCTCGGCGAAATCCGCGGCGCGGAGGCATTCGACGTGCTGCAGGCGATGAATACGGGCCACGACGGCTCGATGACGACGATCCATGCGAACACGCCGCGCGACGCGATCAGCCGGCTCGAAAGCATGGTCATGATGGCGAACGCGAATCTGCAGCTGCTGTCGATCCGGCGCCAGATCGCGAGCGCCGTGCATCTGTTCGTGCAGGTCGAGCGGATGCGCGACGGCGTGCGCCGCGTGACCCGGATCACCGAGATCGTCGGGATGGAAGGCGAGGTGGTGATCACGCAGGACCTGTTCACGTTCCGCCAGGAAAGCGACACGACGCGCGATGCAGTGAAAGGCATGTTCGAGGCGTCGTCGTTGCGGCCCGCGTTCGCGCAGCGCGCCGCGGACTACGGCATCGAGGACGCGCTCTCCGAGGTATTCCGGCAATGAGTACGGCAGACCTGTTCGCGCTCGGCGCATTCGTCGTGATCCTCGGGGCCGGCCTCGCGCTGTCCGCGCTGCTCGATCGCGCGCGCCAGGCGCCGGAGCAGCGCATTCGTGCGCGGATGCGGCACCTCGCGCCGTCGCTGGCGGGCCGCGAGGCCGGTGCGTCCGCCGCGCCCGGCGTCGCGCTGTTCAACCTGCCGCGCCGGCAAGGCCGCGCGCGCGCGTGGCTGCAGCGTTACGTGACGCGCGTGCGTGCGGTGGGCGGCGAGCACGGCATGCGGATCGTCGTCGCCAGCACGATCGCCGGCGCGATCGCTGCGATCGTCGCGGTCGAGCTCGTCGCGCTGCCGCGCGTGGTGCATCCGCTGATCTACGTCGGACTGCCGCTGGTCGCCATGCGCGCCAGCTACCGCGCGCTGGTCGAGCGTTTCAGGCTGCGCTTTCTCGAAGCGTTCCCGGACGCGATCGACCTGATCGTGCGTGCGGTGCGCGCGGGCATTCCGGTCACGCAGGCGATCAGCACGGTGGGTGACAACGCGGCGGAGCCGGTGCGCTCGACCTTCCGCACGATGGGCGACAGCCTGCGCGTCGGCGCCGACCTGAAGGACGTGCTGACGCACGCGGCAGACCGGCTGATGATCGCGGACTTCTCGTTCTTCACCGTCTATCTGCTGCTGCAGCGCGAGACTGGCGGCAGCCTCGGCGAGACGCTCGACGAGTTGTCGAGCATCATCCGCACACGCCGCGACATTCGCCTGAAGACACGCGCGTTGACTGCCGAGGGGCGGATCACGACGAAGATCATTTCGGCGATGCCGTTCGTGATGATCGGCGCGTTGTTCCTCGTGAACCGCGCGTACGTGATGCTGTTGTTCGATACGCACGCCGGGCGCGTGATGCTGACGATTGCCGCGGTGCTGCTGACGATCGGACTGCTGACGATCAACAAGATGTCGAAACTGGATACCGCGCGATGACGATCTCGATGCTGGCCGCCCGCGGCCTCGAACTGTTGCTGTTGCTCGCCTGCGTCGCGGTGGCGCTCGCGACGCCCGGCGGCGGCACGCGGCGGCGGATCGCCGCGCGCGTGCAGCAGGCGGCCGGGCAACGCCCGCCGTCGCTGGTGCCGGGGCGCCTGCAGCCCGGCGAGGTGCGCCAGGACCTGACGCGGCGGCTCGCGCAGCTCGGCGAGCGGCTGCCGGTGCTCGATCCGATGCAGCGTGTGAAGCTGGGGCTGCAGTTGACGCGCGCGGGTTTTCGCGACCGGCGTGCGGTGTTGTCGATGATCGGCATCAAGCTGAGCTGCGGCGTGCTGTTCGCGGGCATCGCGATCGTGTTCAGCCCGTACATTCCGCGCCTCGGCGAATACTTCGTGATTCGAGCGGTGGCGATGGTCGGCGCGTTCGTGATCGGCGTGATCGTGCCCGAATACGTGCTCGGCGCGATGATCCGGCGGCGCCGGCGGATCATCGCCGCGTGCTTTCCGGATGCGCTCGACCTGCTCGTGATCTGCACGATGGCGGGAAACAGCCTCGCATCGGGCGTGCGGCGCGTCGCGCGCGAACTCGAGCGCATCTGCCCGCCACTGGCCGACGAGTTGACGGTCTGCGCGGACGAGCTGACGCTGAGCGGCAACGTATCGGAAGCGCTGACGCATTTCGCGAGACGTGTCGACTTTGCGTCGGCACGCTCGCTGGCCACGACGCTCACGCAATCGCAGCGATTCGGCACGCCGATCACGCAGGCGCTGCGAACCCTGTCGCGCAGCGAGCGCACCGAGCAGATCGTCGCACTCGAGGAGAAGGCCGCGAAGCTCGCGCCGAAGATCACGCTGCCGATGATGCTGTTCATCCTGCCGACGGTCGGCCTGATCGCGGCGGGCCCGGCGGCCATCCGTCTGATCGAGGTGTTCAAATGACATGCTCCGTCGTCCGCGCGCTTGCATTCGCGGCCGTGCTGCCGATGCTGGCCGGCGGTTGCGCGCCGGGCATCCAGACGAGGCCGGCGCTGTCGCACAAGAGCGACGACCCGCAGGCCGAACTGCGCATCGCCGATAGCGCGCTCGTCGGCGGCAATATCGATCTCGCGTCGACGCTGTACGAGAAGGTGCTCGCCCGGCATCCCGACTCGCTCGCGGCGCGCCTGGGGCTCGGCGACGTCAACTACCGGGCCGGCGACCTGGAGCGCGCGCGGATTCTCTACGAGCAGGCTCACCAGCAGGCGCCCGCGGAACTCGGGCCGCAGGTCGGGCTCGCGCGCGTCGCGTTGCGGCAGCGTCGGCTCGACGAGGCCGGCCAGCGCTACCGCGACCTGCTGGCCGCGCAGCCGAACCTGCCGCTCGCGGCGCAGGGGCTTGGCACGGTGCTCGACCTGCAGGGCCGCCACGAGGACGCGCAGGCCGTGTACCGGGATGCGCTGCGCGCACATCCGGATGCGCAGGGGCTGCGCGTCGACCTCGGGCTGTCGCTCGTGCTGAGCAACCGCCCGCGCGAGGGCGTGAACGTGCTGCTCGACGTCGCAGGGCTGCCCGATGCGCCGTGGCAGGCCCGCCAGAATCTCGCGTTCGCCTATGGCGTGCTCGGCAATACGGATTCGGCGAAGAAGCTGCTGTCCGCCGACTTGCCCGCGTCGGCCGTGGCCGACAATCTGCGCGTCTACCAGGCCGTGCGCGCCCGGCTCGCGGCGCGCCCGGTCGCCAATGCCGCGCGACCGTTGACGGGCGCCGCGCTCGATCCACGTGTCGCGCCGCCCGTCGCGGGGGCCGCAAAATGACACGCGGCGCGATGCGCGCCCGCCACGCGCGCGGCGTCGTGTCCCTCGAGTTCGCGCTGATGCTGCCGTTCCTGTTGATGGTGCTGATCGGCATCATCGATACGAGCCTGCTGCTGTGCGACAAGGCCGTGATCACGAACGCGAGCCGCGAAGCCGCACGTGCCGGCGTCGTGTTGCGCGTGCCGATGCTGACCACGACACAGATCGCCAACGTCGCGCTGAGCTACACGCAGAACAGCCTGATCACGGGCGGCACGGCGACGCCGCCGACCGTGACCGTGACGCAGGCGAACGGCACGACGTCGGGCACCGCGCTGACGGTGACGGTGACTTACACGTATTCCGGGATGGTGCTGGGTTCCGCGCTCAGCGCGCTGACCGGCCCGGTGACGGTCTCGGCCAGCGCGGTGATGCTCTATGAATGACGCAGCCGGCACGCGATGCAGCGGCGCCGCGCGCGAGCGCGGCTCCGTCGCGCTGTTCTTCGTGATGTTCCTGATTCCGCTGCTGTCGTTCGGCGCGCTGGCGATCGACATTGCGTGGGTCGCCGCGGTGCGCAACCAGCTGCAGAACGCCGCCGACGCGGCAGCGCTCGCGGCGGCCGACGCGATGATGTCGCCGAACGGCGGCGCGCTGAACTGGTCGCAGGCCGCGCCGGCGGCGAACGGCGTGATCGCGCAGAACGCGGCCGCGGGCGCGCCGTTGTCGACCGGCACGGTGACGACCGGGTACTGGAACGTGACGCGCAGCCCCGCAACGATGCAGCCGACCACCATCACGCCCGGCGCGTACGACGTGCCGGCGGTGCAGGTCACCGTATCGCGCGCGCCGGGCGTGAACGGCGGCTCGATTCCGCTGCTGCTCGGCGGGCTTTTGGGCATCCCCGGTGCGTCCGGCAGCGCGACCGCGATCGCGGTGCTCGCCGCGCCCGGCGGGGTGGCGGCGGGCGGTCTCTTTCCGGTCGCGATCGACCAGTGCGTGTACAACCAGTACTGGAACGCGGCGACCAACCAGCCGCTGATCAATCCGCTGACGGGCCAGCCGTTCGAGTTCTCGATCACCAACGGCCAGACCTATGGCTTGCTGTGCATGGGCGGCCAGTGGACGTCATTCCAGTCGACCGCGACCGACACGACGACGATGGGCGGCCTGATGGTGACCGGCAACCCGACGACGCTCAATATCGGCGACAGCATCTATCTCGCAACCGGCGTGAAGGCGACGCTCTACACGTCGGTGCCGGTCGGCGCGACGGTCGTGCTGCCGGTCGTCACGCAGACATCGAGCAGCACCTACGTGCCGATCGTCGCGTTTGCTGCGTTCCACATCGACGTGTCGCTCGGCAGCTCGTACAAGTACATCCAGGGGCACTTCGTCGCAGGCGTGAAGATGACCGGCGTCGCGACGGGCGTCGGGCCGTACTACGGCGTGTACGTGCCGCCGCGGCTCGCGTTGTAGGTGGTATGAGCGCCGTGAGCGTCGTGCCGCGCGCGGCGCAGCAGCACGAGCAGCGCGAAGAGCGTCACGGCCGGGCCGATCTGCGGTAGCTCCAGCCATGGGTTCAGGTATTCGGCGATCGGCAGCGCCCATATCAGCGCGATCGCGGTCTGTTCGCCGCGCAGCCAGCCGTCGCGCCAGCCGATCGCCAGCATGCAGGCGATCGCGATGGCGAGCCACGCGAGTTCGTAGTGCCACACATACGGGTTCGCCGTGAGCGTCGCGACCGTCAGCACGGCCGCGCGCAAGCGGGTATCGCGCGACTGCGCCCACGCAATGCAGGCGGCTGCGATCGCGATCGCGGCGATACATGCATGTGCGGCATAGGCGGCACCGAGCGGCACGCCCGCCAGTCGGAACGCCGCGAACGGGGTCGGCGACGCGAGCCAGAACACGACACCATGTTCGAGGACGATCGAGCGCGCGAGGCCCGTGCTGGCGACGAACAGGCGTAGCGAGTCGAGGCCGCAGACCAGGACGCTCAGCGCGACGAACGTGCCGGTGGCGAGCCCGGCCCACGCGATCGTGCGCCATGCGCGTGCCGCAACCAGCACGAACGGGAACAGCAACGCCATCTGCGGCTTGACCGACAGCAGGGCGATGCAGAAGCCGGCCCACATCGGCCGTCGACCGGCCCAATGGACGGCCAGTGCCGCGCACGATGCGGTCAGAAACGCGTTTTGCCCGAGCGTCGCGGTGACGAACACGCAGGGTGCGGCGACCAGCGCGAGCGAACCGGAGCGCCATGCGCCGGGAATCGCACCAAGGCCGGATACGCGCCACGCGACGACGCCGAGCACGGCGACGCCGAATGCGACGAACAGCGGATAACCGAGCGCGAAGGGCAACAGCGCCAGCGGCGTCACGAGCAGCAGATAGGTGGGCGGGTACAGCCACGGGGCGAAGACGTCGCGACGAAGGTTCGCGAACAGTTCGCCCGTCAGTCGCGAGAACGCGGAGAAGTCGTATGCCTGCGATGGCGAGCCGTGCAGCATGACGTACGATGCCGACCAGAATATCGAGAAGTCGGCGCCGGCGCGCGACAGGACGGCTCCCTGCGCATGACGAATGACGGATATCCAGATCGCGACGAACAGCACGTAGAACACGAGCATCAGCATGCTGTACAGGGCGATGCGTCGCGGTGTGAGCCACTCGCCGACCGGGCGCTTCGTCGAGTGCGTCGATTGTTGCGTAATGTCCAATTGCCGCGGCCCGGTTTTACTTGAACGATGCTTTGCGGGCGGCAATGCCGGCGGCTGCCGGTGCCGCTGCCCGGCGGCGGGCCGCGGGCGCACGCTTCAGCGGGAACTGCAGCAGCTTCGATGCCGGCTGCGCGGCGGCATCGCGCTCGGCACGGAAGCGGCGCCTGACGAGATAGACGGGGCGCTGCTTGGATTCGTGATAGATCCGGCCGAGGTATTCGCCGATCACGCCGATGCCGATCAGCTGGATGCCGCCGACGAACAGCACGACGGAAATCAGCGACGGGTAGCCGTGCACCGGATTACCGAACAGCAGTGTGCGCACCACGATGAAGGCGCCATACACGAGTGACAGCATCGCGAACGTGAGGCCGACGTAGGTCCACACGCGCAGCGGCACCGTACTGAAGCTCGTGATGCCCTCGAGCGCGAAATTCCAGCGCCGCCATCCGGAAAACTTCGAGCGGCCGCCGCTGCGCGGCGCACGCGTGTATTCGACGATCGTGGTGCGAAAGCCGACCCACGCGAACAGCCCCTTCATGAACCGTCGCCGCTCCGGCAGCGCGCGCAGCGCATCGACGACTTCGCGGTCCATCAGGCGGAAATCGCCGACGTTTTCCGGCATTTCCACCTCGGACAGCGCATTGTGCACGCGATAGTAGAGCGCTGCCGCCGCGCGCTGCAGGTAGGGGTCGCACATCCGGTCGGTGCGTTTCGCGGCGACGACCTCGGCGCCGCCGCGCCAGTGTTCGATCATCGCCGGAATCAGCGCGGGCGGGTCCTGCAGGTCGGCGTCGATCAGGATCACCGCGGCGCCGGCCGCTTCGTCCAGGCCCGCGGTGAGCGCCGCTTCCTTGCCGAAGCGGCGCGTGAGATCCACGACGTGCACGCGCGAGTCGCCGGCAGCGATCGCGAGCAGCCGGTCGAGCGTGCGATCGCGGCTGCCGTCGTTGATGCAGACGACCTCGAAGCGGATCCCGGCGACCGACTCGAGAATGGGCAGCGTTTCGGCAAAGAACGCGTCGATCGTTTCCTCTTCGTCATGAAACGGCACGACGAGCGATATCAGCGGCTTCCTGGCGTGCGTGGACATGCTGCGGCTCCCCCGAGAGATCCGGCCTGCGCTGCACCGTATGGTTCCGGCTGTCGTCTGCCGAACGGGCCTGGCCCGGTTCGACGCGAATTCGATTCCGGCGTGCTGGTCCACCGCAGGCCGGACGACAGGTGTTGCGTTCATTGTAGGCAGGAATCGACGATTCGTAACACGTATCGATGGATTTCCACGGGGGACGGCGCACCGGGGAAAACACCGGTCGGCGATTGTCGGCGAGCCGCGCGCGGCGGCGCTAGGATGGCGTTTTCAATGCCGACGGAGGGCGCGATGCAGGTTCAGGATCTGACAGGTGCGCCGCTCGATTTCTGGGTGGCGATGGCGGAAGACCTCGGCGCGCCGCGCGTCGGCGCCGCGGGATGCACGGTCATTCGCGAACCGGGCGGCGTGCCGGTGCCGTACGCGCCGTCGTCTTCATGGGCGGACGGCGGCCTGCTCGTCGAGCGTTTGCCGTTCGGCGCGTTCGAGCGCGACGGCGGGCATGGCGCGTGGCGCGCGGTGCTGCATCGGGCAGTGCCAGCGGCGGGCGAGCGCTGCACGTTCAACCAGTCGGGGCCGACGCTGCTCGTCGCCGCGATGCGCACGCTGGTTGCGTCGACGTTCGGCGACGACGTGCCGGATCTCGACATGTCGAAGCCGCGCTGAGTATGTGCGCAGCCAGTTATGTGGCCGATTACGCAGCCGACAGGTTGCGCACCGCGATCGATGCGACGTCGACGCGCTTCGGCAGGATCGCGTCCGCGGCTGCCCGATCGGCGACGCGCTGCAGCACGTCGATGTCCGCGCTGGTGACGCCGCGCTGCGCGAGCGCGGCGCGACGGGCGATATCGGCGGCCGCATCGCGCGGCAGGCGCGTGAGCGACGCATAGACGGTCGCATAGTCGGCCGGATGCGCGAGCGCCCACTGGCCGGCACGGGTGAGCCGCGCGAGCACGTCCGACAGCGCAGCGCGCTTCGACCGGTCGTCGAGCGTATCGACCGGCGACGTGAGGAAGGCGAGCCCGGAATTGATCCCGCTGCCGTCGCGCACGATGCGCGCGCCGCGCCGCACCACGTTTCCGTAGTACGGGTCGAAGGTCGCCCAGATGCCGATCTGCTTCGCCTCGAACGCGGCGAACGCGTCGACCGGCAGCACGAAGCGCACGTCGACGTCGCCCGGTGCGAGGCCGTGTTCGCGCAGCGCGCCGTACAGCTGGTATTGCGAGATGCTGCCGCGTGCCGACGATACGACGACGGTGCGCCCCTTCAGGTCGGCAACCGTGCGCACCGGCGAATCGGGCTGCACGACGATGCCGAGCGATGCCGGCGAGCCGACGCGCGTCGCGACGATCCGCAGCGCCGGATCGCCGAGCGCGGCCGTCAGCACGGGCAGGTCGCCGGCCGGCGCGAGATCGATCGCGCCCGCGCGCTGCGCTTCGAACAGCGGCGCCGCACCCTGGAAATTCGCCCAGCGAAACCGGTATGGCACGCCGTCGAGCACGCGTGCGGCCTCGGCCAGCGCGCGCAGGCCGCCGGCCTGGTCGCCGAGCACCAGCGTGACGTTCGACAGGTCGGTGCCGGCCGCGCGGGCGGGCAGGGCGGAGGCGCCCGCAAGCGGTGCGGCGGCCAGGGCGGCCACGCGCAGCAGTGCGCGGCGGCGGGCCGGGGCGGGGGGCGAAGTCATCGGCGGCGGGTCCTCGGTAATCCGCGCGCGGGCCGCGCGGCTGCCGGGCAGATTACGAAATCGGTCTGGCGCCGGCAAACATCGAATCGCGAAATGCTTATTCGTGTGAGAGAGGCATGGGGGGAAGATGAGGCGGCGGCCGCCTCGGCGAACGACCGGCAACGCACGTTCCCCTGTTTTGGAAAAATTCGTTCGTGGGGCCGGCGCAAGCCCGTTATCAGCGTGAACAGCCCCTAGCCTGCCGCAGGGACGGTGCGCAGGAACGCGCGCACCGCAGGCGCTTTCTCGAAGCGCCGGTGCGCGAGTGCGAGTTCGGACATGATCGGCTTGCCGGCGATCGGCCGGTACACGACGCCCGGCAACGATACGCAGCCGGCGAGCGCATCCGGAATCACCGCGACCCAACCGTTCACCGACACGCACGCGAGCACCGCGAGCAATCCGCCCGGCCGCGCGGCGATTACCGGCGCGAAGCGGCCGCGGCGTGCGACTTCGAGCGTGCCGCGCTCCTGTTCGGGCACCGCGAAGTGCGCGTCGGCGAGATCGGCGGCACGCACGGCGGTCATCGCCGCGTAGCGCGAATCGGCCGGCACCGCGGCGACGAACACGTCGCGCTGCAGCGTGACGATCCGCAGCGCGCCCGGCAGCGGCAACGGCGGGCGCACGTACGCGAGGTCGAGCCGGCCCGCGTCGAGCTGCTTCGCGACGTCGTCCATCGGCACTTCCCGCAGGTTCAGTTCGATGCGCGGATGCGCGGCGCGGAACGCGCCGACCGTACGCTGCAGCGTGCCCGAATAGACGGCCGACGACACGTAGCCGATTTCGATGCGGCCGAGTTCGCCGCGCTCGGCCAGCGTCGCGAGTTCGCGGCCGCGCTGCAGATGCTCGAACGCGGCAGTTGCCTCGGCGAGAAACGCAACGCCTGCCGCCGTCAGCGTGACCGCGCGGCGCGAGCGCTGGAACAGCCGCACGCCGAGCAGCCGCTCGGCTTCCTGGATCTGCCGCGTCAGCGCGGGCGGCGCCATGTCGAGCGCGTCGGCCGCGCGGGCGAAATGCAGGTGCCGCGCGACGCTCAGGAACGCGCGTACATGACGGAATTCGAGCGGATTCATGGTTGCAATTTTCGTTAATAAAACTGCATGGATGTATCAATGACGGGCAATACGGCCGCAGCCTAGCATACGGCTCGTTCCTCTTGCTCTGGAGCCGTCGATGTCCCAGTCTTCCCCCGCCCCGCGCGCAGGCGCGCGCGCCGCCGTGCGTGCGGGCACCCGCCTGCCGGCCGCCGCGACGCTCGCGGTCGCATCGGCGACGTGCTCGCTGATCGTGCTCGACACGAACGTCGTTGCCGTGTCGCTGCCGAGCATCGCGCGCGGCTTCCATGCGAGCTTCGCCGACATCGAGTGGGTCGTGAGCGCCTACATGACCGCGTTCGCCGCATGCCTGTTGCCGGCCGGCGGGCTCGCGGACCGCTTCGGGCGCAAGCGCATGCTCGGCGCGGGGCTCGCGCTCTTTTCGCTCGCGTCGCTCGGTTGCGGGCTCGCGCCGTCGGCCGGCTGGCTGATCGCCGCGCGCGCCGTGAAGGGCGGCGGGGCCGCGCTGCTGCTGACGGCCGCGCTCGCGGTCATCGCGAACCGTTTTCCGGACGGGCGCGAGCGGGCCCGCGCGTGGGCGATCTGGGGGATGTGCATGGGGATCGCGACGGCCGTCGCGCCGCTCGTCGGCGGCGCGATCACGCAGTGGATCGGCTGGCGCTGGGTGTTCCTGCTGAACCTGCCGGTGTGTGCATTGCTCGCGGCCGGCGCGCGGGTCGCGATCGACGAATCGCGCGATCCGCATGCGAAACTGGTGGACGCCGCCGGCAGCCTGCTGTTCGGCGCGGCCCTCGCGTGCGCGATCGCGGCGCTGATCGGTGCGCCGGCGCACGGCTGGCTGTCGGCCGCGACGCTCGGCCGGTTCGCGCTCGCCGCCGCGCTGCTGGCCGCGTTCATCGGCGCGGAGCGCTGGCAGGCGCGGCCGATGATCGATCTCGCGCTGTTCCGCCAGCCGCGCTTCGTCGGCGCCGTGCTCGCGATGTTCGGCTATGCGGCATGCGCGCAGGTGATGATGACGTTCCTGCCGCTGTACCTGCAGAACGCGTTCGGCATGTCGGCGATCGACGCGGGGCTCGGAATGCTGCCGTTCGCGATCGCGATGATCGCCGGGCCGTCGCTCGGCGGCATGCTCGCCACGCGCGTGTCGTCCGGCGGCGTGCTGGCGGGCGGGCTCGCATTGATCGGCGCGGGCAATCTCGCGACCGCGGCGCTGACGGCCGCAGGCGACTACCGGCTCGTCGCGCTCGGCATGTTCGTGACGGGCTGCGGCGCCGGCATCATGAACGGCGATACGCAGAAGGCGATCATGGCGTGCGTGCCGCCGAACCGTACCGGGATGGCGTCGGGCATCAGCACGACCACCCGCTTCTCGGCGATCGTGACGGCCGTCGGCGTGCTCGGCGCGGTGCTGGCCGCCAGCACGCACGCGCATCTCGACCGGTTGCTGTCCGCCGCGCCGGGCGCACAGGCATTCGTCGATGCGCCGTTCATGTCGAGCCTGCTGGCCGGCGATCTCGCGCAGGCGCTCGCGCACGTGCCGCCGTCGGCCGCGCGCACGCTCGCGGACGCGGCGCCCGCGGCCTTTGCGAGCGGATTCGCCGCCGCGCTGACAGTGAGCGGCGTGCTCGCGCTCGCTGCCGCTACGGTTGCATACAAGTTGCTTACGCAACCGATGCGCGATGCGTGATCCGCGCGGCGGCGCGTACGCCGCCCATTGCACGCGAAGATACGGCGCCGTTAAGCTTGCGCGTTTCGGTCTTACGCAGCGTGTTCAAGACGTGCAGCCCGCGCTCGCGTGGTGGCTCGGCGTGCGCGTGTTCGCGATGCCGCCGGTACTCGCGCAGATCGTGGTCGTGCTCGCCGCGCTGCCGACCGGCACGGGGCCGTACATGCTGGCCGAGTTCTACGGGCGCGAAGCGCATGTGACGTCGCGCACGATCCTGTTGTCGACGCTCGGGTCGATCGTGTCGCTGTCGGTGCTGCTCGCGATCGCGCGGCACGTGTGACGCCGCGCCCGGTGCGGCGCGAGCGGTTCGGCACAATTCAGCGCAATTCCGCGTGATTCAGTGCGACTTCGTCGCGATGCGATGGATGCGCGCCGCGCGCGCGACGCGTGGCCGCTGCGACGTGCCGCAATGCGTCGCCTGCCGGCGACGGGGGCGTCGCGCGGGTTCGAGCGGGTCGCTGGCGGTCGGCATGGTCGGGCGCGTGGGTGCATCCGCATTCGCGGCAACCGCCGCGACGGCCGGCCGAGCGGCCTCCGTATCGAGCCAGCTGCGCGTCGCTTCGGCGATCAGCGCGCGCAGCCAGCGCACGCCGTCGACGCACGAACCCGATTCGTTCCACGTCATCCGGTACACGATGTCGGGCGGCTCGGCCGGCAGCGCAACCGCGCCGAGCGGCAGCAGCTTCGCGTAGTGGCGCGCGAGCCGGTACGTGGTGGTCAGGATCAGGTCGGAGCGCACGAGCGTATGCGCGGCGAGTTCGAAATGCGGCAGCGTGACGACGATCCGCCGCTGCAGGCCGACGCGTTCGAGCTGCCGGTCGATCGCGCCGGACGCTTCGAGCCACGACGGTGTCGGGCACAGCTGCGCTGCCTGCGCGAATTCGGCGGCCGTCATCGCGCCGCGCCGCGCGATCGGATGCGTCGCGCGCATCAGGCACACGACGCGGTCGTCGAACAGGTCGTCCTGCCGGAACCGCGATGAACGGGCAGGGCGGTTGTCGATCACGACGTCGAGTTCGCCGTCGGCGAGCGCACGTTCGTCGTCGAAGCCGTCGCCGAGCGGATGGAACACGAGCTGCGCGTTCGGCGCGCGTTCGCGGAACAGCGCGACGAGCTTCGGCACGAACAGCACGTTCAGGTAATCGGGGCAGCCGATCCGGTAGGTACGTACGGATGTGCGTGCGTCGAACGTCGGCTGCTGGATGCGGATGAAGTCGATCACGCGCAGCGCATTGCGCAGCGGGTCGATCAACCGCGCGCCGAACTCGGTCGGCACCATCCCGTAGCGGCTGCGCACCAGCAGCGGATCGCCGAGCAGCGTGCGCAGGCGCTTGAGCGCGGCACTCGTCGCCGGCTGCGACATGTTCAGCCGGACGGCCGCGCGCGACACGGTGCGCTCGGTGAGCAGCACGAGCAGGATGCGCATCAGCCGCGCGTCCAGTACGTCGAGCGCGCCCGTTGCGTCGGACGCGTCGAGGGGAAGGCCGTTCGGCGCCGGTGCGTCCCGCATGTCGCTACGCGTTCCCGCGGCCCGTCATTTGACGAAGGTGCCCGGCCAGCCGACGATCCGCTTCGGACGCGGTGGCGCATAGGTGCGGACCTTCGAGGTCTTCAGCTTCAGGCGCACCAGCGATTCGGCGAGCGCGACGGCGGCCGATACGCCGTCGACGACGGGCACGCCCGTGCATTCCTCGATCTGCCGGTCGAGGCCGGCCATTCCGCCGCAGCCGAGGCAGATCACTTCAGCGTGATCGTCCTTCACCGCGCGTTGCGCCTGGCCGACGATCGACTCGATCGCGCGGGCCGGATTCTCCTCGAGCTCGAGCACCGCGAGGCCGCTCGCGCGCACCGACGCGCAGCGTGCGTCGAGCCCCGCGAGCTTCAGGCGATCCTCGATCAGCGGCACCGTGCGGTCGAGCGTCGTGACGACCGAGTAGCGGTGGCCGAGCAGCATCGCCACGCTTGCGGCCGCTTCGGTGATGTCGACGACGGGCACCGTCAGCAGTTCCTGCAGCCCTTCGCGGCCGTGTTCGCCGTAGCCGGCCTGGATCACCGCATCGTACGGCTCGTCGTAGCTCAGCACGCGGTCCATGACCGCGATCGCCGCGAGGTAGCTCTCGAAGTTGCCTTCGACCGACTCCGCGCCGAAGCGCGGCGTCAGCCCGACGATCTCCGTGCCCGGCGACGCGGCGGCCTGCGCCTGCGCGGCGATGGCGTCGGTGATCGATTCGGTCGTGTTGACGTTGACTACCAGGATTCTCATCGGTGCACTCACTCCGTATGCTGCGTTCAGTGTTGGGCGCAGGCGACCGCGATGGGTTCGCCCGAGCGCTCCTCGTATTGCCGTTTGCGATCGGCCGTCAGCCAGTACACGCTGCCCGCGATGGCCGCGCCGAGCAGCCAGGAGAACGGCGTCATCGCGCTGAAGGCCGGCACGACGGCGAGCGTGATCGAGATCAGCGCGGACGGCACGAGTGCCGCGAGCGCCTTGCGGTTCACGCCGCGCGTATAGAAATAGGCGCCGGTCGGCGCTTCGGTATAGAGATCGGGCACGTTCACGCGCTGCTTGCGCACGAGCCAGTAGTCGACCGTGATGATCCCGTACAGCGGGCCGAGCAGCGCGCCGAGGCCGGACAGGAAGTAGACGATCACGATCGGGCTGTTGTACAGGTTCCACGGCAGGATCAGCACCGCGACCGTCGCGCTGATCAGGCCCGCGCGGCGGAAGGTCAGGCGATGCGGCGCGAGGCTCGTCAGCACGAAGGCCGGCGCGACGAAGTTCGCCATGATGTTCACCGCGACCGTCACGATCAGGAATGCGAGGCAGCCGAGCACGAGGAACAGCTTGTTCGGCACCGTCGCGATGATTTCCGTCGGGCTATGGATGATGTGGCCGTTCAGCTTGAACTGCGCGCCCGCGAGCACGAAGCTGATCGTCGCGAACACGAGGATGTTCACCGGCAGGCCCCAGAAGTTGCCGACCCGCACCGTCTTCGCGCTCGGCGACGAGCGCGCGAAATCGCAGAAGTTGAGCACCAGCGTGCCGTAGATCGCGAGCCACAGCGCGCCGCCCGCGAACACCTCGGTCCACATCTTCAGGCCGGTCATCGGCTTGCCGATCGACATCGCGAGATGGCCGCCGGTGCGGCTGAACATCCACGCGGCGAGCGACAGCGTCGTGACGAGGATGATCGGGCCGGCGAGCCCCTCGTACTTGCGAACCATCTCCATCCCGTAGGTGAGGATGCCGATCTGCACGAGCCAGATCGCGACGAACGTGATCCAGCCGAGCGTCGACAGCCCGAGGATCGCGTCCTGGTCGAACGCGGCGAGGCCCGGCCAGATCGCGGTGAGCAGCACGCGCAGCACGACCGATGCGAGATAGGTCTGGATTCCGAACCACGCGATCGCGATCACCGCGCGGATCATCGCGGGCAGGAGCGCGCCGTAGATGCCGAAGCTCATCCGGCTGATCACCGGGAACGGCACGCCGGTCTTCTGGCCCATGTAGCCGGTGAGGTTCATGAAGCAGTACACGAGCACGGCGCCGATCGCGAGCGATGCGAGCATCTGCCAGCCCGACAGGCCAAGCGCGAACAGGCCGATCGCGAACGAGTAGTTCGCGATGTTGTGCACGTCGTTGGTCCACAACGCAAAGATGCTGTAGCGGCCCCAGGTCCGGCCCTCGGCCTTGGTCGGCGCGAGGTCGGGATTGTGCAGCCGCGGGCTCAGCGCGGGATCGCGCGCGGCCGTGTCGGTTCGATGCAGTGCGTCGTCCGCGCCGAGCACGATGCTCGCGCGGTGGGTGGCTTCCAGTTGCACGCCTTGTCTCCTTCCATGTATGGGGCGCGAACCGGCAGCGTGTGCACGCAGCGCGGGTCCGGCCGCCGTGGACGTTATGTCTCGGATTTATTCGCGAGTATGGGGGGCCGCCGTGGCGATGGGAAATTAAATATTCGGTTGGGCGTCATTTGAAAAATGAATGGGGTGCGATCGTCGGCGGCGATGGCGAGGCACGCGAATTGCTGGTCAGGGGTCTCCATCCACATCGACATTAGCGGAGGTGTCATGCAGCGATATTCCATTCGTCACGTATCGCGAGCCGTCTTCGCCGGCATCCTGATTGCCGGCCTGGCGGCGGGTGCGGGCTGTCAGAAGAAGAGCGAGACCGACACCGGCACGAGTTCGAGCGCCACGGGCGGCATGGCGCCGGCGCCGTCCACCGCGCCATCGGGCATGCCGAGCAGCGGTGCGGCCGGCAGCGGCGCCGACAGCGGCGCGGCGAGCATGCCGGGCGCGGCATCCGCGCCGGCAGGCGCGAGCGGCGGCTGACCGGCGGAAGCGGGCGGCGCCCGCGGCATACGCGGGCGCGTCGCCCGGTGCTGCCGTGGTGACAGGCCGGTGCGGCACGTGCGTCGCAGGGCGCACGTGTGCGGCGCCCTGCGCGTGAAAGATTTGCAAGGACCGTGTAGCGATTCCCGGATCGGCGCCCGCCGGATCATGCCGGCGCACGCCGTCCGGAACAGGAGGTGCGATGCAGAACGCGGAATCGAACCCAACCCCCAAACAGCAGCGGGAACAGATCGAGAAGCGCCCGGTGAAGACGCCGGCGGCCGGCGACATGCCCGATGCGGCGACCCAGGCCGCGGAGGTCGCGAAGCGGCCGCTGACGCCGGAGGCGGTCGCGGCGAAAACGCCGACCGGCCTGCCGCCGATCGACGTCGACGCCTATGCGGTCGACAGCGGCGACCCCGTGCGTCGTGCCGCCGGCCGGATCGTGACGCTCGACAACGCGAACATGGCGATGACGGACGACACCGTCGACGTCGACGGCAAGGGCATGGAGGCGCGCACCGGTGCGACCGAGTGGCACGACAACGTGATCTACTCGAACGCGTCGCTTGACGACGCGGTCGATACGCCCGACGAAGGGCTCGGCGGCATCGAGAGCCGGCCGGGCGGCAATGTCCCGCAGATCGCGACGCGGCCGGGCTGGCGGGTCCGGTATGTCGGCGACGTCGATGTCGAGCACGGCGACGGCACGCGGGCCGAGCACGTGATCCGCCTCGAGCGGACCGACTGACGCAGCGATCATTGCTTTGGCGGACCGCCGGCCGGCAGTCCGCCGAGGTTCTTACTGCGGGCCGAGTTCCTGCGCGGACGTGTCCGCATCGTTGCCCTGCGCGACGAGCACGTGGACGTCGTTCGGCGTCACGTCGCCGATGCCGCCCGACGGAATCGTCACCAGCAGCCAGTCGGCATTGTTGTTGATCGCGACCGGTGCGGTCCTCAGGATAGGCGTCTTGCTGCCGGCCGTCGTGACGACCACCTGGTAGTTGCCGCCGTTCAGGTACACGGAGTCCTGGCCCGTTGCTGGTACTGCGTTCTGGTACGCCGCGCCGGCCAGCGTCGGACTTTGCGTGTTGATGTCGGTGCCGGGAGGCACGACGTACACGTCGACGTTCTGCGCGTTCGGCGACGCGTTGAAGCTGCGCACGCGCGCCTTGTCGGACAGCAGCTTCTTGTCGAACGGATCGTCGATCACGGAGATCGCCGACGACGTGCTCGGCAACGCGATCGTCGTATAGTGATGGCCGTTCGCCGCGCTGAACGATTGCGACGCGACGGTCGCGGTCGTGCCCGAGACGTCGTAGCTGGCCGTCTGCGTGCCGGAGTCGATGTCGTGATAGCGCGTCACGCCCTTGTACGCGACGGCCGATGCATCCACCTTCGCATTCAGGTAGTAGTCGAGATTCGGGCCGGCCGGCACCGCGTTGATGAAGCGCGCCTGCGGTTTCGAGATGCCGAGTTCGGTGCCGACGTCGTTGCCGTCGCCGCCGCATGCCGCGAGTACGGAAATGACCGAGCACAGGGCCACTATCGTTCGAATGGATTTCATTGTCGTCCTCTCGTTCAGGGAACCTGCTTGCGATGCGGTGTCGCCGCGCGAGGATCCGCACGGTACGCAGCGCCGGTTGAGGGAAGGATGGTTGTCCGCCGGAGTTGGCGGGCGCAGGAATAGCGCAAGCGATGTGCCTGCGCGGCGTGGAACGCGGCGATGCCAGTGCGGCGGCGTGTGCGGCGCGCGGAGGCCGTTGCATGCCGTGCGCGATCGTGCGCGTCGGTGGATGTGCTTGTAAAAAGGCAGCGCGGTGACGGACGTGACTGCTTGCGCGTGCGGCGTTCCTGCAAAGGCGTTTCAAACGGCAATCGATACGCGCTGCGAAAATTCTTACGATTGTCGCGACCCGGAAGCGGTGCGGCACATGACCGCATATCGTTGTGTACGCATCGACATGCGGAAAATCGTTCTATCGCGCGCGACGGCGTTGCGTCGCCGCGCGCATGAATGACATCAGCGGTTCACGAGCTTCGGCGGATACGCGAGCGCGAGCGTGCAACCGACCAGCATGCAGGCGGCGAAGCCATACAGCCCCGCGCTTTGCGAATGGAACGTGTCGCGCAGCCAGCCGATGAAGTAGGTGCTGCCGAAGCCGCCGAGGTTCGCGATCGAGCACGCGAACGCGATCCCGCCGGCTGCGGCCGAGCCCTTCAGGAACGTGGACGGCAGCGCCCAGACGACCGGCATCGCGGCGGCCGCGCCCGCGTTGATCAGCGAGAACAGCAGCACGGTCGCGAGCGTGCCGTGCGACGACCCGGCCGCGAGGGCGAGCGCGACGGCCGACACCAGGAACGGCACGACGATATGCCAGCGGCGCTCGCGCGCGCGGTCGGAGCTCGCGCCGCAATACAGCGTCGCGAGCACGGCCGCGGCATTCGGGATCACCATCAGCCAGCCGATGTGATACGCGTCCTTCACGCCGGTGTCGCGCAGGATCGTCGGCAGCCAGAAGCTCACCGCGTACAGCCCGAGCAGCACGCACAGATCGATGAGGCCCAGCGCCCACACCTTCGGATCCGAGAACGCGCGGCCGAGCGCATGGCTCTTGTTGCCGGCCGGATCGGCGTCGAGATTCGCGCGCAGCACATGCTTCTCGTCGGCGTCCAGCCAGCGCGCGGTCTCGATGCTGTTCGGCAGCCAGCGCAGCACCGCGAAGCCGAGCAGCACCGATGGCAATGCCTCGAGCAGGAACAGCCACTGCCAGCCGCCGAGCCCGTGCGCGCCGTCGAACGCGCGCATGATCCAGCCGGAGATCGGGCTGCCGATCATGCTCGACAGCGGCAGGCCGACCATGAACAGCGCGACGATCCGCGCGCGGCGCGCATCGGGATACCACTGCGTCAGGTACAGCAGCACGCCGGGCAGGAAGCCGGCTTCGGCGGCCCCGAGCAGGAAGCGCACGATGTAGAACTGCATCGGCGTATGCACGAACATCGTCGCGCCCGACAGCAGGCCCCACGTGATCATGATCCGCGCGATCCACAGCTTCGCGCCGACGCGTTGCAGCACCAGGTTGCTCGGGACTTCGAACAGGATGTAGCCGCCAAAGAACAGGCCGGCGCCGAGCCCGTACACGGTGTCGCTGAACTTCAGCGCATCGAGCATCTGCAGCTTCGCGAGCCCGATGTTGATGCGGTCGAGATAGGCCGCGAAATAGCACAGGCAGAACAGCGTGATCAGGCGCAGCGTGACCTTGCGGTAGAGCGCGCCGTGGAGCGTGTCGTCGGCGGAGACGGCGGCGCTCGGGTGTGCGGTAGACATGGGATTGCCCCTGTTCGAATGTGACGGATGAGTGGGTGGCCGTTCGACGCGAGCGAAGGTTCGCCGCGCGCTGGAGTCTGTATAGCACGCCAATTACATAGCGTACACACTAGAAAATACGGAATCGCACAGGCATGAAAAAGGACGCGTCATGATCGACTAATAAACCGGATAAACCGCGTATTTTTTGGGGATTTTGACGAAACGATGCGCATATCGGCACGGTCTTCCAGAGCGACGCGAGATGCACGAATTTCGTGCGTACGCACTTAAAAGTGGAGTGTGTGCATGCAATGCCTTCGACGGTGCGGAAACGTGTGTTCAGCCGGCTGCCGGACGGCGCGAGCCGCTGGCACCGCAAGGACGATGTCCGCGCGCGGGTCGACACAGTCAGGCGATCGTCAGGCACGACGCGAGAAGGGCGCGACGAACCCTGATGCACCGCAATGAAGCGGCGGCCGCGCGATCGATCGCGCCGATTTGAGGGTGTACACTGCTTGCCTTTCCCATTCATGCCGCGCGAGCCTTCATTTTCATGGCGTCTTCCAAGGATTCCTACGACTTTCACGACCAGGTCGGGCACCTGCTGCGCCGTGCCTATCAGCGGCACGTTGCAATCTTCCAGGAAGCGATCCCCGATTCGGACCTGACGGCCGCGCAGTTCGTCGCGCTGTGCGCGGTCAAGGAAAAGCAGGCGTGTTCGCTGAACGACATCGTGAAGGCGACCGCGATCGACCAGGCGACGATCCGCGGCGTGGTCGAGCGGTTGAAGACGCGCGCGCTGATCGAGGTGCTGCCCGATCCGAGCGACGGCCGCAAGCTGATCGTGCGCGCGACCGCGGCGGGCCTCGCGCTGATCGACCGCACGGTGCCGTTCGCGCGGCAGGTGACCGAGCGGACGTACGGGCCGCTCAACCCGGGCGAACGTGTTGCATTGCAGTACCTGTTGCGCAAGATGATGGAGGCCGACGGCGACGCGTGACACGCGGCGCCGTTCGGCCCTCGATGCCGGCCCGTGTTATGCGGCGGACGCTTCCGCGTGCATCAGCCGGCCGGCGTCGCGCAGTGCGGTGCGCACCGTCTCGGGCGTGAACGGCGGCGCGTAGAAGCGCACGCCGGTCGCATCGAACAGCGCATTCGCGACGGCGGCCGGCCCCGGCACCGACGCCGATTCGCCCGCGCCGAGCGGCGGCTCGCCTTGCCGCTGCATCAGCACGACGTCGACGTCCGGCACTTCGTCGAACGTCAGGATCGGGTAGCTCGCCCATTCGCGCGACGCGACCTTGCCGTCGGCGAACCGCACGCGCTCCTTCAGCGTGCGGCTCAATACCTGGATCACGTTGCCGTGAATCTGGTGACGCACGCCGTCCGGGTTGATCATCGTGCCGGTGTCCTGGCCGACCGTCACGCGTTCGATGCGGATCTCGCCCGATACGCGATCGACGCTCAGGTCGACGATCCAGGCGGACCATGCCGCGCCGAAACCGGGGAAGCGGCTGTGGACGTAGCGCGCGTAGGCGACGCCGCGTCCGCGTACGACCCGCGATGCGTCGCGTTCATTTCCACGGCCCGCGCGCGGCGTCCAGCCCGCGCGATCGGCCACCGCCTGCAGCAGTTCGGCCGCACGTATGTCCTGCAGATGCCGAAGCCGGAACGCGAGCGGATCGATGCCGGTCAGTGCCGCGCATTCGTCGACGAACGCGTCGTGCGCGAACGAGTTCGGTAGCGCCGACACGCCGCGCAGCCACGATGCGCGCACGAGCGGCGCGAGATCCTCGCAGACGAAGCGGCGGTTCGGGCTTTCATAGGGGGATACGGCCGTCCGGTCGCCCATCTCGAACACGCGCGGCTCCGGCGCGATCGCGCCCGTCAGGAGCGTCGCGAGCAGCGGCGCGTCGTTCGACGGATAGCGTGTCGCGAAGTCGTAGCCGAGCAGGCGGCCGTCACGTGTCACGGTGCCTGTCACCCGCATCAGCTGCCCGGCACCCTTCGGTTCCCACAGATGCTCGTCTGCGCGCGACAGTTGCACGCGCACCGGGCGGCCGACCGCGCGCGACAGCAGCAGCGCGTCGCCGCAGACGTCGTCCGCACCGTTGCGGCCGTAGCAGCCGGCCGCTTCCATCCGCACGATGTCGAAATCGGCTTCGTCGCGTGCCACGAGCGTCGCGAGGTCGTAGCGCAGCGACACGGGGTTCTGCGTACCGGACCATACGGTGATCCGGCCGTTGCCCGGCGCGCGATAGTCGGCGAGCGCGCACGACGGACCGATCGATCCGTGCATCTGGAACGGCCACGCATAGGTGCGCGACAACGTGATCGTGTCGGGTTGCGCGCGCGCCGCATCGACGTCGCCTTCGTCGAGCAGCACGCGGCGCTGCGCGGGCGCGGCGGCGATCGCGGCGGCGGGGGTGTCGAGCGACGGCAGCGCGGGATGCGGCCGCCACGTGACGCGCAGTTGGCGCGCCGCGCGGATCGCATGTTCCTCGCGCTCGGCGACGACACCGACGAAGTCGCCAAGCGCAACAACCGCCACGAGCCCCGGCACGTCGGCGACGGATGCGCGATCGATGTCGACCAGCGACGTGCCGACGAACGCGCCGCTGTCGTGGCCGGCATACGGCGGCCGCACGACGCGGCCGTGCAGCATGCCCGGCACGCGCATGTCGTGCACGAACGTGAGCTGGCCGGTGGCTTTTGCGGGCAGGTCGACGCGCGGCGACGATCGTCCGACGATCCGGTAGTCCGAGGGATCCTTCGTGCGCGTATTCAGGTCGAGCGTCAGCGCGATGCGGCGCGCCGCGACCAGCGCGGCAAACGTCGCGGTGTGCCCGTGTGCCGACGCGCAGATTGTTCCGTCGTCGATGCTCAGGTTCGCGAGGTTGACGCCGAATTGCTCGGCGGCCAGCGTCAGCAGCGCGTGGCGCGCCTGCGCGGCCGCGCAGCGCAGCGGCGTCGCGGAAATCTGGATCGTCGCGCTCGCGATGGTCGGACCCTGGTTCGGCGTCGCGGCCGTATCGCCGAGCACCATCGTCACGCGCGCGGCAGGCACATCGAGCTCCTCGGCCACGATCTGCGCGAGCGACGTGCGAATGCCGGTGCCGAGATCGACGTGGCCGTTGAATGCGAGGATGCGCCCGTCGTCGAGAATCGCGACGAACACGTCGGGCAGCGCCGGCACGTACGACGACAGGCTGCCCGGCTGGCCGGGCGCCGGCTTGACGGGCGGCGCGGGCGGCCGGATCACGGTCAGGCAGCCGTCGCGCGCAAGCAGTTCGGAGCGGTTCACGGTCGAGGTGTCCTGTCGGGGAGGGCGCGGCCGGCGGTCGGTCGCACCGCGTGCGGCGCGCGGGCTTCGCTTGCCGCGCACGGGATGATGGCCGGCGGTTGCGCGACGGCGCATGCGGTCACGATCAATCTAGGTCGCCAAAACCGCAGCGTCAATCGCGTGCGGGCATGGGCACGGCCGCCGCCGCCGCTCGTGCCGCCCGCGCGGCACGGCTGCTCAGCGTGCGTGCATGGCATCGATCGCCGCGATCGCATCGTCGAGCGGCATCACGGCCGCGTATTTCTGCTGCATGTCGAACAGGTTCGCGTCGTGCGGCGCGATCGCGCGGTCGCCGACGCAATCGGCGAGCACAAGCGGACGGAACCCGTGCGACATCGCGTCGACCACGCTCGCGCGCACGCAGCCGCTCGTCACGGCGCCTGCGACGAGCAGCGTCTGCACTGCACGCTGCGCGAGCCAGGCGCTGAGTTGCGTGCCGAAGAACGCCGACGGCACGGTCTTGCGCACGACGAGTTCGCCGGCGGCAGGCGTGAGTTCGGGCACGATCGCGCTGTTCGGATGGTGCTCGGTCAGCGTCGCCATGCCGGGCACCTTCAGCGAGAATACGTTGTCGTCGCTGCCGTCGTCCGCGTACACGATGCGGCTGTGCGCGACGGGCCAGCCGCGTTCGCGCGCGAGCGCGAGCGCGCGCGTCGTGCGTGCGATCGCCGGTGCGATGTTGCCGCCGCCGAACGTCGCGGGATCGGCGAAGCCGACCACGAAGTCGACGATCAGCAGCGCGATGTTGCCGTGCGGCGGCAGCGGCGTGCCGAAACCCTGCTGGCGGTAGACGTTCGCTTCGGCGTGGCGGGAAAGATCGGTCATGGTGTCGGGCACTCGTCGGTCAGGCAGGTTGGTCGGTCACGCGGCCTTCGCGCACGACGGTCTCGCCGTCGAGCTCGACCGTGCAGCTGCGCAGCGGAATGTCGATGTGGCAGGTGGTCGTACGGTTGCCGCCGCCTTCGTTGTTCGGGCCGAGCGAGAACAGGAAGTTGCCTTCGAATGCGCGCGCATCCATCCCGATCGTCGCCTCGCGGTCGTACAGGCCGAGCGTCGACCAGCGCGCGCGCGGCTGCAGCCCCCAGCCGATGTGCGAGATCGCATAGCCTTCCGGGTCGGCGAACGTTTCCATGTAGTCGCGCAGCAGGTCGGCATCGACGCCGCCTTCGATGCGCGTCGCATAACCGCCTTCGACGGTCAGCGCGATCGGCTCGCTCACATAGTGTTTCTGCGGCAGCAGGATGTCGCCGCGATCGATCACGATCGTGCCGCGCGCGGTGCGGTCGTTCGGGTAGGTCAGCGCGAAGCCGCTCGGCCAGTGGTCCCAGCGGCCCGGCGCGTCGACGAAGCCGTATTCGGCGGTCGGCGGAAAATCGCCGAGCGGGCACACGAGCGCGGTGCCGGCCGCGGAGGTCACGCGCATCTCGCGTGCGGCGGCGATCTTTTTCGCGGCGCCGAGCACGCGCGTGCGGTCGGCCAGCGTCGGCACCATCCGCACCAGCACTTCGGGCGGCTCGACCGCGAGCAGGATCTTCGTGCCGGACTTCAGGATATCGTGCTGCTCGGGCGAGAACAGCAGCGTCATCAGGTCGAGCACGAGATCGCTCTCGCGCAGCGCGGCGATCGCGGCGCGGTTGCCGGTCAGTGGCGTCGTGCCGAGATAGGCGAGCGGATCGCGGCTGAACGCTTTCTCGCCGTTTACCGGCGGCAGGTCGAGCCGATTGACGACCGCGCCCATCGATTGCGTCGCGATCAGCGCGCACGACAGCGTCTGCGGATGAGTGGCCGCGCTCGTCAGGATCGTGACGGTCTGGCCCGGTTCGAGGCGCGACAGCGTGAGCACCTGCTTCCACGCGTCGATCAGTTGATAGTCGCTGACTGGCATCGTCGGCTCCGGTAAAGGCGTGAAGGAAAAATGGCGAAAGGCGGAATCAGGCCGCGAGCGGCGCACCGAGGAAGTCGCCGAATGCCGCGTAGAAGCCGGCCGCGTTGTCCCACGGAATCATGTGGCCGGCATCGGGCACGCGCACGTGGCGCATCGACGGCGTCGCGCGCTGCAGTTCGGCGACGTCGTCGTCGCGCACCACGTCGCCGCGCTCGGCCGTGATCAGCAGCGACGGCACGGCCAGTCGCGCGGCGTCCGCGTAGAAGTCGTCGGTGTGGAAGCCTTCGTACGTCGTGCGCACCGCGCGCTCGTCGCAGGTGTGCAGCCATTCGGCGCGCAGCTGCAATTCGGCATCGGTCCAGGTCGGGCAGAACGCGCGCATCCCTTCGGCATCGGTGCCGGCGCGCGCGAGCGCCATCGAGTCGATGTACCACGGCAGCTTGCCCGGATAGTCGCGGCGGTTCGGGCCGGACACCGGCGGGTCGACGAGCACGACCGACTCGAGCCCGCGGATGTCGCGCCGCGCCGCACGCGCGGCGATCCGCGCGCCCATCGAATGACCGACGAGGCTCGCGCGCGGCAGGCCGAGCGCGGCGACGAACGCCGCGATATCGTCGGCCTGCGCGTCGAGGCTGTAGTCGAGCGACGGCGACGCGTCGGACAGCCCGCGGCCGCGCACGTCGAGCACGTAGGTATCGAACGCCGCGCCGAACACTTCGCCGACGAAACCCCACGTGATCGCGGGGCTCGTGATACCGGGAATCAGCACGATCGCGGGGCGCGACGCACGCGCGCCCGATGCGCCGCCGTAGCGCAGGTAGTGCTGGCGGATGCCGTTTGCGCGGACGTTCGCGCCGTACAGGAAAGTCGAGGGCATGGGAACACTCCGAAGTAGCGGCGGCATTCAGTACGCGCCGGACAGCAGCGCACCGGCGCCGGGCACGATCGGTTCGAGATCGAGTTCGCGCAGCATCGCGTAGGTCGTCGCGATCGCGGCGGTGATCACGGGCTTGCCCGTCATCGCCTCGACCTTCGCGACGGCCGGCAGCGACGGCATCTGCACGCACGCGGACAGCACGATCGCATCGGCGTCCTGGTACGGCAGCGTCTTCACGATGTCGGGCAGGCGCGCCGGATCGTGGCGGCCGACGTCGAGGTTGTCGGGAATCTCGAGCGCGCGATAGTCGAGCACGTCGAAACCTTCGTTGCGGATGTAGTCGACCACGAGCTCGGTGAGCGGCTTCATGTAGGGCGCAACCACCACGATGCGCTTCGCGCCGATCACCTTCAGCGCATCGACGAGTGCGCCCGCGCTCGTCAGCACCGGCGCCTGCGCGCCGTTGTCGGCCGTGTGCTTCGTGAGGCGCGCCTGCGACACGCGGTGATAGCCGTGGCCCATCGCCATGATCGCGACGAGGCACGCGTAGCCGAGCACGTCGACGCGCGCATCGCTCAGTTCCACCGCGCAGCGGTCGGATTCGGCATCCATCGCCGCGAGTTCTTCCTTGACGACCTTCTTCATCCGCATCCGGCTCGAGTGATACGTGAAGCGCTCGGGCCTGATCGCCTCGCGCAATCGCAGCATCGCGGGAATTTCGGTTTCCATCGTCGTGTTGGAACTCGGCACGATCTGGCCGATGCGGTAGGTCTTGCTCATGACGGGAGGCTCCGTGTCGGTAAGGGTGGGGCGGCACGCTGGTGCGCGATCGCCTGATGTCGAGCAAAGTCTAGTGTGTACATTTGAAAATGGCAATGGATCAAAATGGTCGATACGAGACGGTGCTCGTTTTTGTGCATGAATTACAGAGGATTTATTAGTGTTTTCCCGAATGTGGCGGCCATGATCGACAATCCGCTTGTCCTGAATAAATTGAGTGTGTACGCTACATAAACGCCATTCAATCCGCCCGTTCTCGCACCGCATTCGGCGACGGGCTCACGATCAGGAGATCCGCATGAGCAAACCCCGTATCGCAATCATCGGCGCCGGTCTCGGCGGCACGGCCGCTGCGGCGCTGCTGCAGCGCGGCGGCTACGACGTCGCGCTGTACGAGCAGGCACCGGCGTTCTCGCGCCTCGGCGCGGGCATCCATCTCGGTCCGAACGTGATGAAGATCATGCGGCGCATCGGCTGCGAGGACGCGCTGGAGACGATGGGTTCGCATCCGGATTTCTGGTACAGCCGCGACTGGCGGACGGCCGACGTGCTGTCTCGGATTCCGCTGGGCGACTATGCGCGCAAGACCTACGGCGCGCGCTACCTGACCGTGCATCGCGGCGATTTCCACGCGCTGATGACGCAGGCGGTGACGCCCGGCACGATCCGCTTCGGCAAGCGGCTCGCGTCGGTGGAGGACACGGGTGGCGCGGTGCGCCTGACGTTTGCCGACGGCAGCGTCGAGACGGCCGACATCGTGATCGGCGCGGACGGCGTGAATTCGCGGATCCGCGAGCACCTGCTCGGCGCGGAACCGCCGCGCTATACGGGCTACGTCGCGCATCGCGCGGTGTTCCCGGCATCGCTGCTCGGCAACAAGCCGTACGACATGTGCGTGAAGTGGTGGTCGGAGGATCGTCACATGATGGTCTACTACGTGACCGAGAAGCGCGACGAGTACTACTACGTGACCGGCGTGCCGCAGGCCGAGTGGCCGGAAGGCGTGTCGATGGTCGACAGCAGCCGCGACGAGATGCGCGAGGCGTTCGCGGGTTTTCACGCCGATATCCAGCACCTGATCGACGTGTCGCCGTCGATCACCAAGTGGCCGCTGCTCGAGCGCGACCCGCTGCCGCTGTGGAGCCGCGGCCGTCTCGTGCTGCTCGGCGATGCGTGCCATCCGATGAAACCGCACATGGCGCAGGGCGCGGCGATGGCGATCGAGGATGCCGCGATGCTCGCGCGCTGTCTCGACGAAGTCGGCATCGGCGATTACGCGGGTGCGTTCGCGCTGTACGAGGCGAATCGCGCGGCGCGCGCGTCGAAGGTGCAGTTCGTGTCGCACAACAACACGTGGCTGCGCACCAACGAGGATCCGTCGTGGGTGTTCGGCTACGACGTGTTCGACGTGCCGCTCGTGTCGGCGTCGGCGTCGGCGTCGCCGTCGCGCGGCAACGTGGCGGCCGTCGCCTGACGCGCAAGCAGTGTTCGCACCGGATGCCGCGCCGCCGTATCGGTGATCGATGCGGCGGTACGCGCGCATTTCGGCGTGTTATACGTGAGCGGTGTGCGCGGCGCCAGCCGTCGCGAGCCGGCGGCCATGCCCGCCGCCGGCCTCAGGTTCCGGCTTGCCGGTCTCCGGCCGGCCCGCGCCCCGCATTCCGGATTCATTCATGTCCCATCCCGCCCCCCCATCGCGGCCGCTCGCGTTTCGCGTGAACGGCACGCCGCACACGTTCGACGCCGCCGCGCCCGACGCGCCGTTGCTGCTGGTCCTGCGCAACGACTGCGCGCTCAACGGCCCGAAGTACGGCTGTGGGTTCGGGCAGTGCGGTGCGTGCACGGTGCTGGTCGACGGGCAGGCGACGCGCGCGTGCGTGGTGCCGGCCGCCGCCGTGAACGGGCGCGACGTGACGACGCTCGAAGGGCTCGGCTCGCGCGATGCGCCGCATCCTGTCCAGCGCGCGTTCATCGATGAGCAGGCCGCGCAATGCGGCTATTGCCTGAACGGGATGATCATGAGCACGAAGGCGCTGCTCGATCGCAATCCGTCGCCGGACGATGCGGCGATCCGCGACGCGCTGCGCTTCAATCTTTGCCGCTGCGGCACGCATCTGGAGATCATCCGCGCGGTGCATCGGGCCGCGCGCTATCTGCGGGGCGACGGCGATGAAGCATGACCTGAGCGTGCCCGCGCTGGCCAATGACGATGCGAACGATGTGCGGCGCGACGACGTGGTTGCCGGTTCGGCGCGACATGCGGACGACCCCGCGCGCATGCACCGCGCACGTTACGAATGGCCGATCGGCGATGCGCGCGCGCAGGCGTCGTTCGATGTCGAGACACGGACCGCCGCCGACGGACGAATGACGACCTGGCGATATCGCGCGCAGGCCGGTGCGGTGCCGGATGCGGCTCGAACGGTGGCGGAGGGCGGAGCATGCGTGCCGTCGTCGCCGTTCGTCTATCGGCACGCGCAGACGTCGATCGAGATGGCCGACGCCCACCATGCGATTCCCGGTCACGCACACGCGTTCGCGCGCGAATCGTTCTTCGACGAACTTGCCGGTACGCTGAGGCGCGATCCGGTCGCATTGCGTTTGCAGCATCTCGATGCGTCGCGCGATGCGGGGCCGCGCGAGATCATCCGGATGGTCAGCGAACGTGCCGCGTGGGGCGAGCCGGCCGTGGCTCGCGGGCAGGCGCCTGCGCATGGGCGCCTCAGCGGGCGCGGTTTTGCATTCGACGGCGCAGGCGCGCCCACCGCGCCGTCAGGCGAGGACAACCCGCACGCCGACGCGAGCCGCGACCGCGAACCGCACTGGTCCGCGTGGGTCGTCGATCTCGACGTCGATCGCACGACGGGCAACGTCGCGGTGCGCCGCGTCGTCGCCGGACAGGGCGCGGGCGAACCAGGGCAGCCGTCGATGGCGGGGCTGCCGGCATGGCAGATCGAGGCGGCGATTTCGCGCGTGATGGGCGCGCGGCTGTCCGCGCGGCCGGCGCATGACGAGTCCGGCGGCGATGCGGCGCCGGACGCGATCGCGCATGAACTCGTCGCGTTCGACGACGCGGCGCCCGGCGCCAATCGCGCGCAATCGCTGTCGGCCTTCGATGCGCAACGAATCGAGCAGGCAGCCGCTCCGGCCGCGGCAGCGATCGCGAACGCACTGCATGACGCGACGGGCGTGCGTTTTCGCGCGCCGCCGTTCGACGCCGCGCGTATTCGTGAGGCGCTGGCTCGGCCTGAGCCGGTCGATTCGAGCGAAAGCCGTTCCGGCGCGCCGCGCCGCCCATCGTCGCGCTGGCGCCGCTGGCTGGCGGGCGGCGGCGCGGGTGGAGTGGTCGGCGGGCTGATCGGGCTCGCCTGCGCGATCCTGCCGGGCCCGGCGCCGGTCGCACCGGGCGGCGCGGACAGCGCGATGTGGAGCGCGGCGACACTCGAACGCGGCCGCCTGATCGCACTCGCCGGCGATTGCGCGGTGTGCCATACCGCGCCCGGCGGCGCGACCAACGCAGGCGGTCTCGCGCTCGACACGCCGTTCGGCACGATCTACACGACCAACATCACGCCCGATCCGGAAACCGGCATCGGCGCATGGTCGTATCCGGCGTTCGCGCGTGCGATGCGCGAAGGCATCGGCCGCGACGGCGCGCATCTGTACCCGGCGTTTCCGTACACCGCGTTTGCAAAGCTGAGCGAGCCTGACCTGCTCGCGCTCTATGCGTACCTGATGTCGCAGCCGCCGGTGACGCATGTGCCGCCGAAGACGAAGCTGCCGTTCCCGCTCGACCAGCGACGCCTCGTGGCCGGATGGAACTGGCTGTTTCACGACGCGCGGCCGTTCGCGTCGGACCCGGCGCGCTCCGCGATGTGGAATCGCGGCAAGTATCTGGTCGACGGCGCCGGGCATTGCGGCGCGTGCCACACGCCGCGCAACGCGCTCGGCGCGGAAAAGGGCGGGCGCGCATACCTGGCCGGCGGCGAGGCCGAGGGATGGATCGCGCCGCCGCTCGTCGCATCGCCGGCGTCGCCGGTGCCGTGGACCGAGGGCGCGTTGTTCGACTACCTGCGCACCGGCTTCTCCGCGCAGCACGGCGTCGCCGCCGGACCGATGGCGCCGGTCGTCGCGGGGCTCGCGGCGCTGCCCGAATCGGACGTCCGGGCGATTGCCCACTATCTGGCATCGCTGTCGCCGCCCGTCGACGCGGCCGCGGCCGCCGACGCGGCGACCCGCCATGCACACGGTGCTCGAGCCGTCGCGACACTCGGCCTCGAGAGCGGCCGGCGCGCGTTCGACGCCGCGTGCGCGGTCTGCCATGCGGAATCGGGCGGGGTCGGGCATTTCGGCGTGCGTCCGCTGATGGGGCTCAACACGAGCGTCAGCCAGGCGGCGCCCGACAACCTGCTGCGCGTGCTGCACGACGGGATCGACCATCCGGCCACCGACGCGCTCGGCTACATGCCCGGCTTTCGCGACGCATTCGACGACCGGCAGATGGCCGAGCTCGCCGCGTACATCCGCGCGCGCTACGCACCCGGCCAGCCGGCGTGGCGGAGCCTGGAGGAGGCATCGGCGAGAATCCGGCAGGAGCGCCCGCATTGACCGGCGTGCCGGCCATGACGGTGCGTGGCACGAAACCGCGCGCCGGCCGGGAAAAGCGACACGGTGCGCGACGACGGGCGCGACGCGAGCCGTAAATCTTGCCGGCGGCGGCTCATCGTTTAACCATTCGAAACAATGTGTTCACCGAAAAGGGCATGATCTCCGGCGATCGGGCAGGCATACTGTCGCCTATGTTGCTCAATGCCGTCGAATCGACGTGCGCTTGCCTCCAATGTCCATCCCTGTACCTTTTCGATCCCTGCGATGGTTGACCATCACGGCTGCTGCATGCTTGCTCGCCGCGTGTTCGACCGCTTCCGACGTGACCACGACGTCGAACCCGAACGTCTTCACCGTGACGACGCGCACGCTTGGCGTGTCGACGACGTGGGCCGACGCCCATGAAAAAGCGGTCAACGAAGCGACCAGCTATTGCACCCAGCGCGGCATGCGCGCGAGCCTGAAGCAGGAGTCGGTGACCGGCGGCCGCCGCGTCGACGCGCGCTCCGAACTCGCGTTCGAGTGCCATCCGACCTTCGACACTGCGTCGAATCCGCGCGGGTAAGCGCTGCGTCGCCTGCGCGGTCGCGGCTCTCGCGATCGCGCTGCTCCGGATGTAAAACGACCCGCGATGCCGTTGACGGGCATCGCGGGTCGGCGCACGCCCGTCGCTCGCGTTACGCGGGTTGCGCCTCGTACAGTTTCACGCATGCGGAGAAGTCGAGCGTGCCGAGCCCCTGCTGGCTCATCGACTGATAGAGCTGCTGCGCGAGCGCGCCCATCCACACCGGCTGCCGTGCGCTGCGCGCGGCTTCGGTCGCGAGCCCGAGATCCTTCAGCATCAGGTTCGCGGCAAAACCGCCCGCATAGCCGCGCGCGGCGGGCGCCGCGTCGTTCACGCCCGGGTACGGGTTGTACGTATCCGAGCTCCAGCAGCGGCCGGTCGACGTGTTGATGATGCCGGCCAGCACGGCCGGATCGATGCCGAGCGCGGCGCCGAGCGCCATCGCTTCCGATACGCCCATCATCGAGATCCCGAGCAGCAGGTTGTTGCAGATCTTCGCAATCTGCCCGGTGCCGGTGCCGCCGCAGTGCACGACGTTCTTCCCCATGTCGAGCAGCACCGGGCGGATGCGCTCGAACAGCGCGCCTTGCGCGCCGACCATGAAGGTCAGCGTGCCGGCCTGCGCGCCGCCGGTGCCGCCCGACACCGGCGCGTCCGCGAGCGGGAAGTCGCGCTGCGCGGCGGCGTCGGCCACCGTGCGCACGGTGCCCGGATCGATCGTGCTGCAGTCGACCAGCGTCGCGCCGGCACGCGCGCCGGCCAGCACGCCGTCGTCGCCGAGATAGACCGCGCGCACGTGCTGCGCGGCCGGCAGCATCGTGATCACCAGCGCCGCGCGGGCGGCCGCGTCGCGCGGAGAGGCGGCCGCCGTTGCGCCCGCGCGCACCGCGGCGTCGACTGCGTTCGCGTCGAGGTCGAACACCGTCAGTGCGTGGCCGGCCTTGAGCAGGTTGGCGGCCATGGGGCCGCCCATGTTGCCGAGTCCGATGAATGCGATTTCCATGTACAGGCTCCCCTTCAGCGCAGCGCGATCGTCGTGTTCACGCCGCCGGCCGTCGCGTCGTCGTCGAACCAGCGCGCGGTGATCGTCTTCGTCTGCGTGTAGAACTGCACGACCTGCTTGCCGTACGGGCCGAGATCGCCAAGCTTCGAGCCGCGCGAACCGGTGAAGCTGAAGTAGGGGACCGGCACCGGGATCGGAATGTTGATGCCGACCTGGCCGACGTCGATCTCGCTCTGGAACTTGCGCGCGGCCGCGCCGCTCTGCGTGAAGAGGCCCACGCCGTTGCCCATCGGGTTGCGGTTGACGAGCGCGATCGCGTCGTCGAGCGTGTCGGCTTCGAGCACGACCACCACCGGCCCGAAGATTTCTTCCGTATAGATCGACATGTCGGTCGTCACGCCCGAGAAGATCGTCGGGCCGACGAAGTTGCCCTGCTCGTAGCCGGGCACCTTCACGTCGCGGCCGTCGAGCAGCAGCGTCGCGCCTTCCTTCACGCCGGCGTCGATCAGCGACAGGACGCGTGCCTTCGCGGCCTTTGATACGACCGGGCCGACGTCCGTGCCGGCTTCGGCGCCCGCGTTGACCTTCAGCGCCTTGGCCTTCTCGACCAGATCGGGCAGCCAGTCGCGCGCACGGCCGACCAGCACGACGACCGAGGTCGCCATGCAGCGCTGGCCCGCCGCGCCGAAGCCCGCGCCGACCAGCGCGTTGATCGCCTGCTCGCGGTGCGCATCGGGCAGCACCACCGCGTGGTTCTTCGCGCCCATCATCGACTGCACGCGCTTGCCGTGCTGGCTGCCGAGGTTGTACACGTGCGTGCCGACGCGCGTCGAGCCGACGAACGAGATCGCCTTGATGTCCGGGTGCGTGCAGAGACGATCGACCACCGTCTTGCCGCCGTGCACCACGTTCAGCACGCCCTGCGGCACGCCGGCCTCGATCGCGAGCTCGACGAGCTGCATCGTCGACAGCGGATCCTGTTCGGACGGCTTCAGCACGAACGTGTTGCCGCACACGATCGCCATCGGGAACATCCAAAGCGGGATCATCCCGGGGAAGTTGAACGGCGTGATGCCCGCGCACACGCCGATCGGCTGGCGCAGCGTGTAGGTGTCGACGCCGCCCGCGACGTTCTCCGCGAATTCGCCCTGCTGCAGCGTACCGATCGAGCACGCGTGCTCGACCACTTCGAGGCCGCGGAAGATATCGCCCTGCGCGTCGGGCAGCGTCTTGCCTTGCTCGGCCGTCAGCGTGTGCGCGATCCGTTCGAGATTGCGGCGCACGAGATCCTGGAACTTCAGCATGATGCGCAGCCGCGCGCCGATCGGCGTCGTCTTCCAGGTCTGGAATGCGCGCTGCGCGGACGCGATCGCGGCATCGACCTCGTCGAGCGTCGCATACGGCACGCGGCCGATCACTTCCTGCGTCGCGGGGTTGACGATGTCGCCCCATTCGGCACTTTGCGATTCGACGAACGCGCCGTCGATCAGCAGCTTGGCGGTGGGCAGGGCGAGGGTGGTCTGGGGAACTGCGGCGTTCATGGATGTCTCCGGGAAACGGTGGTGCGAAGAAAAAGGGCGGCCTGCGTCCGTCGCGCGTGCAGCCACGGCGAACGGCAGGTCAAACGGGAATCGGGGCGATGCGGGCCGGTACTTCGGAGCGCTTACGGGCGCGGCGGACGCATCAGTGCGGTACACGCGAGCGCGAACACGCCGAAACCGACGAGATACGCGATCACATAGTGCGGCTGGCCGCCGCCGGCCTTGAGCAGCGACGTCGCGATCATCGGCGCGAAGCCGCCGCCGATCACGCCGGCGAGCTGCACCGACAGCGAGATGCCGCTGTAGCGGATTTCCGCCGGGAACTGCTGCGCAAACAGCAGCGATTCCGGCGCATAGAGGATCGGGAACACGACGCCGAGGCCGAGCACGATCGCCCACCATGCATACGACGTCTGCTGCGTGCCGAGCATCATGAAGAACGGCGCGGCGAACGCGCACATCAGCACGAGGCCGATCGCGAACATCCGGCGCTGGCCGATGCGGTCGCTGAGGTGTCCGCACAGCGGCATCGTGACGAGCGACAGCGCCGCGCCGGCCGTGATCGCGTGCAGCATCTCGGCCTTCGGCAGATGCAGCTGCTGCGTCGCGTAAGCGAGCGCGAACGTGACGACCATATAGAACCACGTGTTCTCGGCGGCGCGCGCGCCGACGATCGTCAGCACCTCGCGCGGATGGCGGCGCAGCGCGGCCGTCACCGGCGACTTCTCGGCCTTGCCCTGGCGCTGCATCTTCTCGAAGTCAGGCGACTCCGGCACCTTCGCGCGGATGAACCAGCCGAGGCCGACGAGCGCGATGCTCGCGAGGAACGGCACGCGCCAGCCCCACGACAGCATGTCGGCGTCCGGTAGCGCAGCCACCGCGGCCATCGCGACCGACGACAGGATCAGGCCGAGCCCGACGCCCGTCTGCGGCAGGCTGCCGAACAGCCCCTTGCGGCCCTTCGGCGCGTGTTCGACGGCCATCAGCACCGCGCCGCCCCATTCGCCGCCGACCGCCATCCCTTGCAGGAAGCGCATCGCGATCAGGAGTGCGGCGGCCCAATAGCCGATGCGGTCGTACGACGGGATCAGCCCGATGATCATGCTCGGCACGCCCATCAGCAGCAACGTGATCATCAGCATCGACTTGCGGCCGATGCGGTCGCCGAAGTGGCCGAACACGATGCCGCCCATCGGACGGCCGATGAAGCCGACCGCGAACGTGCCGAACGCGGCGAGCGTGCCGACGACGGGGTCCAGCGACGGGAAGAAGATGCGGTTGAATACGAGCGCGGCGGCGGTGCCGTAGAGGAAGAAGTCGTACCACTCGATCGTGGTGCCGGCCATGCTGGCCCAGCCGGCCAGCAGGTAATGCTTCGCGGTGCGGGCGGGTGCCGGCGCTGCGACTGTCGCATGCTCATCGAGGGTGGATCGCGTCTGCATGGTGTCTCCGAATTTATTGCCCGCGGCTCATGGTCCGCAGGTCAGGGTCGAGTATAGTTATGCGCGAATCCATGATGTACCGACAAGAAAACCGGTTGGATATGCATTTATGCATATCGATTGCCGGCCCGGAGACTCCTGCCCTTTTTCCCGCCGATGCGACATGCCACCGAGCCGGTTTCCGGCAACCTGAACTGGGACGACCTGCGCTTTTTCCTCGAAGTCGCACGCACGCAGCGCGCGAGCGGCGCGGCGAAGCGGCTCGGCGTCGACTACACGACCGTCGCGCGGCGCATTCGCGCGCTCGAGGCCGCGATGGGCACGCTGCTGTTCGACAAGTCGCGCTCCGGCGGCTTCACGCTGACGGCCGAGGGGCAGCGGCTCGTCGCGTATGCGGATGCGATGGAGACGACCGTGCAGTCCGCGTGCGACCAGGTCGCGAACACCGGCGAGGCGCTGTCGGGCCACGTGCGGATCGGGTCGACCGAAGGGTTCGGCTGCTTTTTCCTCGCGCCGCAGCTTGCGCAGTTTCGTGTCGCGCATCCGCACGTGACGGTCGACCTGCTGCCGGTTCCGCATTTCGTCAACCTGCCGAAGCGCGAGGCCGATCTCGCGATCACGCTCGAGCGCCCCGAGCGCGGACCTTACGTGGTCACGAAGCTGTGCGACTACCAGTTGCGGCTTTATGCGACGCGCGACTATCTGGCGAACCATCCGCCGATCGCCTGCACCGCCGATCTCGCGCAGCATGCGTTCATCAGCTACGTCGACGATCTCGCGTTCAGCAGCGAACTGCTGTACCTGGAGCGCGCGGTGCCGGGCGCGACGGCCGGGTTGCGCACGACGAGCGTGATCGCGCAGGTGTTCGCGGCGCTGCAGGGCGGCGCGCTCGCGATCCTGCCGTGCTTCATGGCGGCCACGCAGCCGGCGCTGGTGCCGGTGCTGCCGGACGACGTGATGGTCACGCGGTGCTTCTGGCTGACCTGTCGCGAGGATCTGCGCAAGCTGCGGCGCGTGACGGCGCTGTGGGACTACCTGCGCGCGGCGGCGGACGCGAACCGCGCGTTGCTGATGGGGGAGTCGGAGCGGCTTCGGTTCGTCGGGGATCCGGAATAGCGGATCGGCGGTTTGACGGACGACCGGCGCGGCGGCGGTGATTCGCCCGGCGGGCCGACGCGTGGCGATCAGGCGGCTGGCCGGCCCTCAACCCGGACAACCGAGCCGATCCGCGAGCTCATTCAGGTCCTTGACGTCGAAGTCCCACGCATCGTCGGCTTTCAGGTCCGTCGTCTGATGGGGCCCGTGTTCGGTCGGCCGCAGCACGAACGCGGTCGACAGTCCGAGTTGCCGCGCGGCGGCGAGGTCGCCGTTGTGCGCGGCGACCAGGCACAGCTCGGCCGGCGCGACGCCGAGAATCTCGACCGCATCGGTATAGACCTTCGGCGACGGCTTGTACGCGTGCGCGACTTCCGCGCCGAGGATCGCGTCCCACGGCAGGCCGCCGTGCTTCGCGACGTCGACCATCAGCCGGATGTTGCCGTTCGACAGCGGCGCGATCACGTAGCGCTGCTTGAGCCGCTGCAGCGCCGCGACGGAATCGGGCCACGGATCGAGCCGGTGCCACGCGAGGTTGAGCGCGTCGATCTCTTCATCGGGCGCACCGTCGATGCCGTAGCGGTCGAGGGTGCGCACGAGGTTCTCGCGATGCAGCACGTCGAGCCGCACGTAGCGCCTGCGCCCGCTGCGGATTTCCTCCATCGACGGCGAATATTCGCGGCGCCACGCATCGGCGAATTCGAACGGATCGAGATCCGGCGCATGGCGTGCCAGGAACGTGGCGGCTTCGCGCGCGACGCCGTTTCTCCAGTCGACGATCGTTCCGAACACGTCGAAAACGAGCGCCTTGATGTCGGCAGGGTTCGTCATGGGATTTCCGTGCAGGTCGGTGGAAGGGGGGCAATGCGCTGCGCGGCGGCAGCGCGCGACGCCGGTTCTAACGACATTGAAGCACGGTTCCGCCAACGCGGCTGGCCGCGGCGTCGCGATGAACCCCGGGGGTAGCTGGAGCGCGTCGCGCCGCGTTGGGAAGGCGGGTTGGGGAAGCCGGTGTGGCAACGCAAGTCACGGGCCTTCGGCACTGACCTTCGGCACATTCTCGCTCGCGTGTGCGGCGCCTACGCTGGCCTCGTTGCCGGTGCGTGCCGGCGGCGCCCCTCAACCAACCGGGAAGGACATGCCATGCCAACCATTTCAGTCTACGGGTTCAGGCCGGACGGCGGCCCGAGCCAGCTCAGCGCGCAAGCCACGCGCGACAACCTCAACCAGGACCATCCGACGTGGGCCGTGACGCTGGCCTATACGGCGAGCACCACGACGGCTGCGTTCACGTCGGCCACGGCGTCCGACGCGGATCTCAGGGCCGCGCTGGAGACGGCTTACCCGTCGGCGAGCTACCACGTGGTCTAGCTTCACGAGCGCCCGCCGGGGCGCTCAGTGATGCTTGCGGATCCGCACTTGAACTTTCCCGTCGCGGATCGGCATCACGCCGCTCTATCGCGACGACATGATCGTCGTGTGCGCGCCGCGTCATCCGCTGCTGCTGCGCCCGCGCGTCAGATGGCGAGACGCGGCGGCGTTTCCGTGGATCGCGCCGCCGCTCGGTTCGCCGGCGCACGCGGCGCTCGACGCCGAGTTCGCGAAGGCATGCCTGCCGCCGCCGGCCGTGCTGATGGAATCGGTGTCATGGCAGACCAACCGTGCGGTCGCCGAACAGACGCCGTGCCTGTTCGCGCCGTCGGCCCGCGCGTTCGCCATGGCGGCCGACGCCGGCGAGCGCGTTCGCCGCCTGCCGCTGAAGCCGTCGACGATGCCCGACACGGTCGGCGCGCTGTACGCGGCGCCCGCGAGCGGGTCGGTGACGGCCGCGATCGACGCGCTGAAGGCCGTCACGCGCGAGCCGCCCGGCGCGAATGCGTGAGCGGTGCGACGCGCGGCAACCGTCTGATGAATCGCGCTGCGGCACGCATGGCGGCCGCAACCGCGCGTAAGCCCTGATGCGCGCGGATGCGCGGGGCGGCGTGGATTGGTGTTAAATGTAACTTGGTGCGCGTTGCGGCGCGCACGCATGGGGACGCCCCGGGCTAGCGTAAACCCGGGGCGACAAAAAACGGCACGAAGGATCGCTAACGAATCGGGCGCATCAGAACCCGGTCGAACTGACGGCAGGATTCATCTTGAATACCGAACCGCAAAGTTCTCGCTACAGCCTCGGTCTTGCGGCGGAAGTCCTCGCGTCCGAGCAAAGCGTGCTGAGGCTGATCACGCGCAACACACCGCTGCCGGAACTGCTCGTCGAGGTTTGCCGGCGCGCCGAGGCGCTGCTCGGCGACGGCGCGTCGTGCACGATCCTGCTGCTCGACGCGGACGGCGTGCATGTGCACGTCGGCGCCGCGCCGTCGCTGCCCGCGCAGTACAGCACCGCGATCGAAGGCGCATCGATCGGGCCCGCCGCGGGCTCGTGCGGCACGGCGATGTACGAGCGCCGGATGATCGCCGTCGAGGATATCGAAACCGATCCGCTGTGGGCCGACTATCGTGCGTTCGCGCTGCCGCTCGGCCTGCGCGCGTGCTGGTCGGTGCCGTTCCTGGACGATACGGGTACCGTGCTCGGCGCGTTCGCCGTCTATCACCGTATGCCGCGGCGGCCCAGCGACGCGGAAACCGACCTGCTGCTCGATATCGGCAACAGCGTCGGCCTTGCGGTGCACCAGGACTGGATCGCGCGGCAGCTCGCACGCAGCGAGGAACATCACCGCCTGGTCGTCAACAGCCTGAACGAGGGGATTCTCGTCGTGTCGCCCGACGGCGTGGTGGTCGCAAGCAATCCGAGCGCGAACCGGATGATGCGCGTGAAGGGCGACCTCGTCGGACGCCGGCTGTCGACGGTGGTCCTGTACAAGCTGCACGAGGACGGCACGCCGATCGCGCCCGACGAATGGCCGACCCGGCGCGCATTCGTCACGGCCATGCCGCTGCTCGACTACTCGGTCGGCTTCGGGCTCGCGGACGGCGACATCATCTGGGTGCGCGGCAACGCGGTGCCGATCGTGAAGCCGGGCGAGACGCAGCCCGAATCGGTGCTCGTGTCGTTTCACGACATCGGCCCCGTGCGCGAAGCGCAGCAGCAGCTGCGCTACCTGGCGACGCGTGACGCGCTGACGGGGCTCTACAACCGGCGCTGGCTCTCCGAGCGGATGCGCGAGCTGTTCGGCACGCGCGATGCGGCGGACGGGCCCGCGCGCGTCGCGATCCTGTTCATCGATCTCGTCGGTTTCAAGAAGGTCAACGACACGGCCGGCCACGACGCCGGCGACGCGCTGCTGCGCAGCGTCGCGGCGCGCCTCGCGGCCTGCGCGGGCGGGCGCCATGCGCTCACGCGCGTCGGCGGCGACGAATTCGTGATCCTCGTCGACCACTGCGACGATCCCGACGAGCTGGCCGTGCTCGCACGCGAGGTGATCGACACGATCGCGAAGCCGTTCGCGATCGCGAACAACGAGTACTGGCTCGGCGTGTCGATCGGGATCAGCGTTGCGCCGCGCGACGGCGACGATGCGGTCACGCTGATGCGCAATGCCGACTCCGCGATGTACGACGCGAAGCAGCGCGGCCGCAATCACTTCACGTTCTTCACCGCGCAACTGAATCTGCGCCTGCAGCGCCGCTTCGCGATCGAGCAGTCGTTGCGGCGCGCGATCTCCTCGGATGCGCTGCGGCTCGCCTACCAGCCGGTCGTCGACGCGCGCAGCGGCCGGACGGTGGGCGCCGAAGCACTGCTGCGCTGGACGAGCCCCGAGCTCGGGCCGATGTCGCCCGCGGAATTCATCCCGGTCGCGGAAGATACGGGGCTCATCGTCGCGATCGGCCAGTGGGTGCTCGAAACGGCCTGCCGGCAGGCCGCCGAATGGCGCCGCACGATCGCGCCCGACCTGATGCTTGCGGTCAACCTGTCGCCGCGGCAGTTCCACGAAGGGCTCGTCGAGTCGGTCGACCGCTGCCTTGCGCAGACGCGACTCGATCCGGGCGCGCTCGAGCTGGAAATTACCGAAGGATTGCTGATGAACGACACGGACACCGTGCTGCCGATGCTCGAGGCGCTCACGGACATGAACGTGCGGATCTCGGTCGACGATTTCGGCACCGGCTATTCGTCGCTCGCGTACCTGAAGCGGTTTCCGCTGCACAACCTGAAGGTCGACCGGTCGTTCGTGTCGGGTGTGCCCGATCATCGCGACTCGGTCGCGATCACGCAGGCCGTCGTCGCGATGGCGCATTCGCTCGGGATGAAGGTGACCGCGGAAGGCGTCGAGACGCAGGCGCAGTCGTGGTTCCTGCAGCAGATCGGCTGCGACATGCAGCAGGGCTACCTGTTCGGCCGGCCGCTCGATCCGACCGACTACGCGCGCCGGCTCGTCGCCGTGTAGGCGCTCAGGCGAAACCGCCGCCGGCCGGCGGGGCGGGCGGGACGGTTGGCGCGGGCGGCGCATCGATCTCGACACGATTCTTGCCGTCGTGCTTCGCGCGATACAGCGCACGATCGGCCGCCTCGATCAGCGATGTCGTCGGCAGGCCGTGGGCCGGCACGATGCTCGCGCCGCCGATGCTGATCGTCACGTAGCGACCGGTCGACGAGTGCATGTGCTCGAGCCGCAGCGTCTCGATCGCGAGGCGGATCTTCTCGCCGAGCAGCCGCGCGGCGCCCGGCGACGTGGTCGGCATCACGACGGCGAACTCCTCGCCGCCGAAGCGCGCGGCGAGATCGCCGGACTGCCCGAGACAGCGCTCGATGGTCGCCGCGACCTGCTTGAGCACGCTGTCGCCCGACACGTGGCCGTACGTGTCGTTGTACAGCTTGAAGTTGTCGACGTCGATCATCAGCAGCGACAGCTCGCTGCGCTCGCGCGTGGCGCGCCGCCACTCGGCGGCCAGGTATTCGTCGAGATAGCGCCGGTTCGACAGCCCGGTCAGGCCGTCCGAATGCGTGAGGCGCCGCAGTTCGAGATTGGCTTCGAGCAGTTGCTGCTGCGATTGCCGCAGCGCGCGATAGGCCTCGTCGCGCTGCAGCAGGTTCATGTACGAGCGCGAGTGATAGCGGATCCGCGCGACCAGTTCGATGCGGTCGGGCAGTTTCACGAGGTAGTCGTTCGCGCCGGCCGCGAATGCGGCGCTCTTGATCACCGGCTCCTCCTGCGTCGACAGCACGATGATCGGTACGTCGCGCGTCGCCGGATTGACGCGGTACGTCTTCACGAGGCTCAGCCCGTCGGTGCCGGGCATCACGAGATCCTGCAGGATGACGGTCGGCCGCGTCTCGATCGCGGTTGCCAGCGCGTCGTCCGAGCGCGGACAGTAGTGGAAGTCGATGCCGTCTTCGTCGACGAGCGCGCGCCGGACGGCTTCCGCGACGATCGTCTGGTCGTCGACCAGCAGGACCATCGCGGGGGCGTCGGCGTGCGGCGTGGGCCGGACGTGTGCGGCGTCGAACGCCGCATGCAGGCCGCCGGGCGGCCGGGTGAGATCGCTAGTCATGATTGATGCCAGGTTGCGCCATGGCTGCGAGGGGTGTAACGGGGTTTCATCGGGCTGGGTCAGATCCGTGCGAGCGCCGCCAGTTCGCCCGCGATGCGCTCGAGCGGCAGGATCGCGCGTGCCGCGCCGAGCGTCGCGGCCGCTTTCGGCATCCCGTAGACGGCGCTGGTCGCCTCGTCCTGCGCGATCGTGTGGTAGCCCTTCATCCGCAGGGCCTTCAGGCCGATCGCGCCGTCGCGTCCCATGCCGGTCAGCAGCACGCCGATCACGCGGCCCGGCCAGTGCTCGGTCAGGCTGTTGAAGAACACGTCGACCGACGGCCGGTACGGCGTGGCGGCCGGCTCGCGCGTGTATTCGAGCGTGCCGGCGCGCGTGATGCGCAGGTGATCGTCGGTCGCCGCGAGCAGCGCGACGCCCGGCTGCGGACGGTCGCCTTCGCGCGCGACGCGCACGGTTAGCGGCGTCTGGCCGTCGAGCCATTGCGCCATGCCTTCGGCGAATGCGCGATCGACGTGCTGGACGATCACGATCGGCGCGCTGAAGTCGGCCGGCAGGCTGCCGAGGATCGACGCGAGCGCGCCGGGGCCGCCGGCAGACGCGCCGATCGCGATCAGCGGGCCGCCGCCCGCGCGTGCAGTCGTGCCGGCCGCGCGCATGCCGCCGGGCGCCTCGAGCAGCCGGCCGATCTGGTCGATCTTCGCGAGCAGCAGCCGGGCGGTGTCGCCTGCTTCGCCTTCGCCGAGGCGCGGCGTGTCGACCGCGTCGAGCGCGCCGGCGCCCATCGCTTCGAACACGCGCCATGCGTTCGTGCCGATGCAGCTCGTCACGATCAGGATCGCGCACGGGCGGCTCGAACGCATGATCCGCCGCGTTGCCTCGATCCCGTCGAACTTCGGCATGATCAGGTCCATCAGCACGACGTCGGGCGGTTGCGCGGCGCACAGTTCGACGGCCTGCGCGCCGTCGGTCGCGACCCACAGCACGCGGTGCTCGGGCCGGCGCGCGATCACACGGCGCATCGCCTCGACGGCAAGCGGGAGGTCGTTGACGATGCCGATGTTCACAAGCGGGATACTCCGGTCGGTTCGTAGTGTTGGAGGTGGGCCGGGTTCATGGAAGGCAGTGCCGGGCGGCGCCGCCGAATGGCATCGGCGGCCGGGACGGCACGGAATTCTTTTCGATTGGCGACGCCCGCATGCTGTCATGCGGCGCGAGCGGCGGCAATCGAAAAAATTGCGCATTGTGTCGTTTCCGCCCCTTTCTTCGATGGCCGGGCGGCATTCTTGCCGTCCGCGCGGCGAAAAACCGCGCACGCGGTCATGCGGCGGTGCGGAAAAGCCGCCGGCGCGCCATGCCGGTGCGTTCGTTTCGACAGGAAGGGACGAGCGCCCGGGGGCGCGTGCGCGGCGCTTGCGTGCCGGCCGTACGACGGCAGGCACGCGTTCAGTCGTTCAATGGCTGCGCGCGTACCCCTGGATCAGCGCGCGCATCATCCCTTCGACAGTCGCGTCGAGCAGATCGGTTTCCTGCTCCGATTCCTCGACGAGCGCGGCATAGGCGGTCGCGAGCGTCACGCGGTCGACTTCCTGGCGTTGCTCCATCAGCGTCACCATCCCGTCCTTCGCCAGATGAGCGGAGAACGCGCGGCTGCCGATGGTCTGGAATACGTCAATCATGGCGGCTCTCCCGAACGTTGCCGATGCCTTCCAGTTTAGTCGGCGCACCGGCGCTCCGCCATGCGTGGCGGGAGCGGGGCGCACGCCGCGGACCGCTCCGGTTCGACACCGCAGAAACACCACGGACACACGGCCGGCGCAACGTAGTACCGGTTTCAACGTTTACCCGAAGCTTCAAATTATCGACTTTTTATCGATAAAGTCTCGTGTTAGATTTTGCGGCCTGAACCCGGTCGAAACCGGGCAGGCGGCGCGTCTTCGCGACGCCGCACATCCGACACAAGGAGGGGCAATGCTGGTGCTGATTGGGGTGCCGATCGTCGTGATCGGTTTCGCGCTGCGCTTCAATGCGCTGCTGGTGGTCACGATCGCGGGCCTCGCGACGGGGCTGGCGGGCGGGATGAATCTCGTCGACATCGTGAGCGCATTCGGCAAGGCGTTCACCGACAACCGCTACATGGGGCTGATCTGGCTGACGCTGCCGGTGATCGCGCTGCTCGAGCGCAACGGCCTCAAGGAACAGGCGAAGCGGATGATCTCGCGCGTGCACGCGGCGACCACCGGCCGCGTGCTGATGCTGTATTTCGTGCTGCGCCAGGTGAGCGCCGCGCTCGGCCTCACGTCGCTCGGCGGACACGCGCAGATGGTGCGGCCGCTGATCGCGCCGATGGCCGAGGCCGCGGCCGTCAGCCAGCACGGCGACCTGCCCGAGTCGGTGCGCCAGCAGATCCGCGCGCACGCGTCGGCCGCCGACAACGTCGCCGTGTTCTTCGGCGAGGACATCTTCATCGCGATCCAGTCGATCCTGCTGATCAAGGGCTTTCTCGAACAGAACGGGATCGCGATCGAGCCGCTGCACCTGTCGGTCTGGGCGATCCCGACCGCGATCGCCGCGCTGCTGATCCACTGCACGCGGCTCGCGCTGCTCGACCGCCGGCTGTCGCGCGGCTTCGGCGCCTTCGGGCGGGAGGGCGCGCGATGATCGGCCTCGAACCGCTCTATACGCTCGCCGGGCTGATGTTCGCCGCGTTCGCGTGCTTCAACCTGACCGACCGCACGAATCCGCGCCGCGTCGTCAATTTCGCGTTCTGGGCGATCTACGCGCTCACGTTCCTGTTCGGCGCGCTGCTGCCGCATTTCGTGACGGGCTGCCTCGCGATCGCGATCGCGCTGATCGCGGGCTCGGGCAAGCTCGGACGCGGCAAGTCGGATGAAGCAGGCGTTGCGGCGGCCGCGCGGCGCGACGCGAAGGCGCTGCGCTTCGGCAACCGGCTGTTCCTGCCGGCGCTGCTGATTCCCGTCGTCACGCTGATCGGCACGTTCGCGCTGAAGCGCGTGCCGTTCGTCGATCCGAAGAGCGTGACGCTGATCTCGCTCGTGCTCGGCACGCTCGTCGCGTTCGCCGTCGCGCTCGCGATGTTGCGCGATTCGCCCGTGCACGCGCTGAAGGAGGCGCGCCACACGATGGACGCGGTCGGCTGGGCCGCGATCCTGCCGCAGATGCTCGCGGCGCTCGGCGGGCTGTTCGCGGTCGCGGGCGTCGGCGGCGTGGTATCGGGGCTCGTGAAGGACTGGGTGCCGATCGACTCGCCGTTCGCGGTCGTTGCCGCCTATACGGTCGGCATGGCGCTGTTCACGATGATCATGGGCAACGGGTTCGCCGCGTTCCCCGTAATGACGGCCGGCATCGGCCTGCCGCTGATCGTCCATCAATTTCACGGCAACCCGGCGATCCTCGGCGCGATCGGGATGCTGAGCGGCTTCTGCGGTACGCTGATGACGCCGATGGCCGCGAACTTCAACATCGTCCCCGCGGCGCTGCTCGAACTGAAGGACAAGAACGGCGTGATCAAGGCGCAGTGGCCGACCGCCGTGCTGCTGCTGGCCGTAAACACGCTGCTGATGTATGCGTTCGTATTCCGCTTCTGACGAGATGAGATGCCCATGACCGACCGACTGACTCCCGAACTCGCATCGAAATTCGCGTCGCTCGCGCTCGCGCACCTGACCCGCGAATATCCGAACAAGCTCACGCATTCGCTCGAAGGCCCGCACGACGTGCAGGGGCCGCGCGCGCTGCACCCGATCTTCTACGGCAGCTACGACTGGCATTCGTGCGTGCACGGCTACTGGCTCGTGCTGCGCGTGCTCGAACGCCATCCGGCGCTGCCGGAGGCCGAACGGATCATCGCCGTCGTCGACGCGCACTTCACCGACTTGAACGTCGCCGGCGAACGCGCGTATCTCGCGCTGCCGCACAACAGCGGCTTCGAGCGGCCTTACGGATGGGCGTGGCTGCTTGCGCTGTCCGCGCAGCTGGAACGGCTCGCGCTGAAGGGCGTGGTGCCGCAGGCCGCCCGCTGGGCGAAGACGATGGCGCCGCTCAACGACCTGTTCGTCGCGCGCTTCGAGACCTTCCTGCCGAAGGCGACCTATCCGCTGCGCGTCGGCACGCACTTCAACACCGCGTTCGCGCTTGCGCTCACGCTCGACTTCGCGCGCGCGACGCAGCGCGACGGGCTCGCGGCGCTGGTCGTCGATACGGCAAAGCGCTGGCACCTGAACGATGTCGCGTGCCAGGCGTGGGAGCCGTCGGGCGACGAGTTCCTGTCGCCCGCGCTGATGGAGGCGGAGCTGATGCGGCGCGTGCTGCCGGCCGGCGAATTCGACGGCTGGTTCGCGCGCTTCCTGCCGGATCTCGCGCGCGGCGAGCCGGCGACGCTGTTCGTGCCGGCGACGGTCAGCGATCGCAGCGACGGCAAGATCGCGCATCTGGACGGGTTGAATCTGAGCCGCGCGTGGTGCCAGCGCTCGCTGGCCGGCGCGCTGCCGGAAGGCGATGCGCGGCGCGCGAAGCTGCTCGATGCGGCCGACCGGCATCTCGCGAGCGCGCTCGCGCATGTGGCCGGCGACTACATGGGCGAGCACTGGCTCGCGACGTTCGCGCTGCTGGCGATCGACGCGTAGTCGATTCGCTGGAGATCGGGCGACCGCCGGGCGGGGTGGCGGCCATAGCGTGAAAGTGTGCTTCGATCGCGTCCCCATCGGCAGGCGGGTGCGCCCGGGCTGCCTGGGCCCGCGTCGATCGTGATCGCGTTCGGGTACGCGCAACCGGCGAACACGTGCCGTCAGCGATCGCGCTTCTACGAACCATGACTGAACATGTAAACGATCGAATGGTCTTTGTACGAAATCCGTCGGGTTTTCGTGATTGGCGCGACGCCTTTGCATCGGGCGCAATACCGCTTTCCATCGGCCGACCGGCGCGACCCGGTGGCGAGTCGATACACTGCCGTACCGGTTGCACGGGCCCCGGCAATCAGGCCCCGACGAAGGAGACAGCAAGATGGACACCCAACGCGCAGCGGTCGTCACGTACCGCGGCAATGCGATCGAGAACACGCACGTCGCCGATGTGGCGGTGGTGAACGCCCGCGGCAAGCTGCTGTTCCGGCTCGGCGATCCGTTCCGGACGACGCTCGCGCGCTCGGCGGCGAAGCCGGCTCAGGCGCTGTCCGTGATCGAGACGGGTGCGCCCGAGCAGTTCGGCTTCGACGATGCCGATATCGCGCTGATGTGCGCGTCGCACAGCAGCGAGGAGCGGCACATCGCGCGCACGCGGGCGATGCTGGCGAAGGTCGATGCGCAGGAGTCGGATTTGCGATGCGGCGGCCATGCGCCGCTGTCGGACGCGGTGTACCGGGCGTGGATCAAGCGCGACTACACGCCGACCGGCGTCTGCAGCAACTGTTCGGGCAAGCACGTCGGGATGCTGGCCGGCGCGCGGTCGATCGGCGCCGCGATCGCCGACTACCATCTGCCGGAGCATCCGATGCAGGTGCGTGTCAAGCATGTGGTCGCCGATGCGTGCGGCCTGCGCGACGACGAGGTCGACTGGGCGATCGACGGCTGCAACCTGCCGACACCGGCGTTCCCGCTCGACCGCCTTGCGCGTCTGTACGCATCGCTGGCCGACGGCGCGGATACGCTGGAAGCCGGCGGCGCCGCGACGACCGATCGCGTGCGCGCGCTGGCGCGGATTCATCATGCGATGACGGCCCATCCGGAGCTGGTTGCCGGAGAGGGGCGCTACTGCACGGTGCTGATGGACGCGTTCGAAGGGCAGGTCGTCGGCAAGCTCGGCGCGGATGCGTGCTACGGGATCGGCGTACGCGCGTCGGCGCGCACGCGGGCGCTCGGTGCCGACGGCGCGCTCGGCATCTCGGTGAAGATCGAGGACGGTAACATCGACGTGCTGTACATGATGGTCAGCGAACTGCTGGAACGGCTGCAGATCGGCACGGACGCGCAGCGCGCGCGGCTCGCCGCGTTCCACCGGCCGCGGATGCTGAACACGCAGGGTGTCGAGATCGGGCACGCGACATTCCCGTTCGAATTGCAGCCTGCCTGAAGGGCGGCAGCGCGTCGATGCCGTGCGCCGTGGCGGCAAGGGCGGCGCGCATCGGCGCCTGATTGCCGACCGGCGTGACCGCGGCGGCGGCTGCCCTCGCAGCCGCTACGCGAGCGCGTCGCGAATCTTCATCAACTCGACTTCCGACAGCTCGCCGATGTGCGCGAGATGTTCCGCGAGAAAGTCCTTCAGCACGCGCAGCTTCGCCGAGCTGCGCCGGTTCGCCAGATACGCGATGTAGATGTAGTCGCCCGTCAGCTTGTTCTGCAGCCGATAGCGCGGCAGCACGGCTTCGAGCCGGCCGCTCGCGAGCAGGTCGCGCACCAGCCAGATCTCGAACTCGGCGATGCCGAGCCCCGCGCAGGTCGCATCCAGCAGCAGCTCCGAATGATCGGTGACGAGGTTGCCGGCCGGCAGTACGCTGTGCCGCGCGTCGCCGCGCACGAGTTCCCAGCGCGGATCGCCTTCGGGATGCACGTAGCGCAGGCAGTTGTGATGCTGCAGGTGGTCCGGCGTCGCGGGGCGCCCGCAGCGGTCGAGATAACCGGGCGTCGCGCACAGAATGCTGTCGTTGCGCGACAGCCGGTGGACGACCAGGTTGTCCAGGTAGTTCTCGCCCTCGTGAATGTCGAGATCGAAACCGCCGGCGACGAGGTCGTTGTGGTTGTCGGTGAGCCGCACGTCGAGCTGGATCGTCGGGTAGCGCGCGAGAAACGGCGCGATCAGCGGCGCGAGATGGCGGCGGCCGAACGCGACCGGCGCGGTGAGCTTCAGCGGGCCGCTCGGCTGGCTATTGAGCTCGGCGACGACGCGCAGCGTGTCGTCGAGGTCGGCGATCAGCGTGACCGCGCGTTCCAGGTAGATGTGGCCGGCCTCGGTCAGCGTCACGCTGTGCGTCGAGCGATGCAGCAGCGCGACGCCGAGCGCATCCTCGATCGCCGTGATCTTGCGCGCGACCGTCGACGTCGACACGTGCATCTCCTTGGCGACCGCGGAAAAGCTTCCCATTTCGACGACTCGCACAAACGCGCGCATCGCGCCGAGGTGATCGATGCCGGTGTCTCTCGCCATTGTTTTCATTCGTCTCTCGCTGTTGCGCCCCGCGCAAAACCGCTTTCGATAATACAGAAGCGAGCTTCTTTATGCAAAGGCATAGAATGCGACCCGTCGTACCGGGAAGCGGCGCACGCAGCCGGTTTCCTGCGGCGGCACGAGACAATTCAGGAGGGGCACCATGACGGAAAACGGCTTCCGCGTCGAAGCGGATCTTTTAGGGAAACGAAGCGTTCCGGATTCGGCGTACTACGGCGTCCACACGCTGCGCGCGAAGGAGAACTTCGACATTTCGGGGCGGACGATCGCGTCGCTGCCGTACCTCGTCATGGCGCTCGCGGCCGTGAAGGAAGCCGCGGCCGATGCGAACTGCGAGCTCGGGCTGCTGCCGGCCGCGTATCGCGATGCGATCGCCGCCGCCTGTGTCGAGATCCGCGAAGGCCGGCTGCACGACCACTTCGTGGTCGACATCATCCAGGGCGGGGCCGGCACGTCGACCAACATGAACGCGAACGAGGTGATCTGCAACCGCGCGCTCGAAATCATGGGGCATGCACGCGGGCAGTACGAATTCCTGCATCCGAACGAGCACGTCAATCTCGCGCAGAGCACGAACGACGTCTATCCGACCGCGATCCGGATCGCGACCTGCTTCGCGGTCGAGCATCTGCTCGAGGCGATGGCGCGCCTGCGCGATGCGTTCGCGGAGAAGGCCGATGCGTTCTCGGGCCTCCTGAAGCTCGGCCGCACGCAACTGCAGGACGCCGTGCCGATGACGCTCGGCCAGGAGTTCTCGACCTACGCGGTGATGGTGACGGAAGACATCGCGCGCCTGCAGGAAGCCGGCCGGCTGATGCGCGAGATCAATCTCGGCGCGACCGCGATCGGCACCGGCATTACCGCGCATCCGCAGTACGCGGAGAAGGCGCTGGCCGCGCTGCAACGCATTACCGGCCTCGACCTGAGCACCGCGCCGAATCTGATCGAAGCGACGCAGGATTGCGGCGCGTTCGTGCAGATCTCCGGCGTGCTGAAGCGGATCGCGGTCAAGCTGTCGAAGATCTGCAACGACTTGCGGCTGCTGTCGAGCGGCCCGCGCGCGGGTTTTGGCGAGATCAACCTGCCGCCGGTGCAGGCCGGCTCGTCGATCATGCCGGGCAAGGTGAACCCGGTGATTCCGGAAGTCGTGAACCAGGTCGCGTTCGAAGTGTTCGGCAACGACCTGACGGTGACCTTCGCCGCCGAGGCCGGACAGCTCCAGCTCAACGCGTTCGAGCCGGTGATCGCGAGCGCGCTGTTCCGCAGCTTCAGCCACCTGACGGCCGCGTGCACGACGCTCGCGGACCGCTGCGTGAGCGGAATCACCGCGAACCCCGAGCGGCTGCGCGAAACGATGGAGCGTTCGGTCGCGCTTGCAACTGCGTTGAACCCGTACATCGGCTACAAGCGCGCGACCGCCGTGGCCGCCGAGGCCCACGAGAGCGGCAAGTCGATCCGCGAGGTCGTGCTGGATCACCAGCTGATGACCGACGCGCAACTGGACGAAGCGCTGCAGCCTGAAGCGCTGATCCGCCCGCGCGCGTACTGATACCGGCCGCGCGGCGCCGGCGCATGCCGCCGGCGACCCTCGCGCTGCCGTTCCCGCAGCGTCCTGTCGACGGACGCCACACATCAAGAAACGGAGACATACCATGAAGCACGCCAGCGAGCGCCCGGCCGAGACGGCCGGCGGCGCGGATCCCCGTCATGCCGACCGGGATGCGATGTTCGCGTCGCACGAATCCGGCTATGAGAAACAGTTGAAGCCGCGACACGTGCAGATGATCGCCATGGGCGGTGCGATCGGCACCGGCCTCTTTCTCGGCGCGGGCGGCCGCCTGCAGAGCGCGGGGCCCGCGCTGGCGGTCGTGTATCTCGTGTGCGGCGTATTCGCGTTCCTGATCATGCGCGCGCTCGGCGAGCTCGTGATGCATCGGCCGACCAGCGGCTCGTTCGTGTCGTACGCGCGGGAGTTCATGGGCGAGCGCGCGTCGTTCGTCGCGGGCTGGATGTACTACCTGAACTGGGCGACCACCGGCATCGTCGACATCACCGCGGTCGCGATCTACATGAAGTACTGGGCCGTGTTCACCGACGTGCCGCAGTGGGTGTTCGCGCTCGGCGCGCTGGGGATCGTGTCGGTGATGAACATGATCGGCGTGAAGGTGTTCGGCGAGATGGAGTTCTGGTTCTCGATCGTCAAGGTGGGGACGCTCGCGCTGTTCCTCGCGGTCGGCGCCGTGTTTCTCGCGAGCGGCCATCCGGTCGCCGGGCAGATGACGGGGCTGCACCTGATCGCGGATCACGGCGGGATCTTCCCGCACGGCATCCTGCCGGCGGTGCTGATCGTGCAGGGCGTCGTGTTCGCGTATGCGAGCATCGAGCTCGTCGGCGTCGCGGCGGGCGAGACCGCCGATGCGCGCAAGGTGCTGCCGAAGGCGATCAACAGCGTGATGTGGCGTATCGCGCTGTTCTACGTCGGCTCGGTCGTGCTGCTGACCATGCTGCTGCCGTGGACCGCGTACAGCGCGCACGAAAGCCCGTTCGTGACGTTCTTCAGCAAGCTCGGCGTGCCGTACGTCGGCACGGTGATGAACATCGTGGTGCTGACCGCCGCGCTGTCGAGCCTGAATTCCGGCCTCTATTCGACCGGGCGCGTGCTGCGCTCGCTCGCGATGGGCGGCTCGGCGCCGCGCTTCGTGTCGCGGATGAATGCGCGCGGCGTGCCGTACGGCGGGATCCTCGTCACGGTCGCGATCAATGCGATCGGCGTGCCGCTGAACTACATCGTGCCGTCCCAGGCGTTCGAGATCGTGCTGAACATGGCGTCGCTCGGGATCATCTCAACCTGGGGCTTCATCGTGATGTGCCAGATCCTGTTCCGCCGCGCGGTCAATCGCGGCGAGCTGAGCCCCGTGTCGTTCCGGATGCCCGGCGCGCCGTTCACGTCGTGGCTCACGCTCGGGTTCCTCGTCAGCGTGCTGGTGCTGATGGCGTTCGATTATCCGGGCGGCACGTGGACCGTCGCGATGATTCCCGTCGTCGTGCTCGCGCTGGTGGTCGGCTGGAAGCTCGCGAAGCGCGGTGCCGCGCGGGAGGCCGCTGCCGCGGCCGGCGCGCCGATCGGCGCCGATCCGGCGAGCAACGTCTGACGATATGTTCGATCGGCACGGGCGGGTCGACCGCCCGTCGCGCTCAGTTCAATCCGGCGCGTGCGCCGACCCAGCGGCCGAAGTCGCCGGCCATCTGCGCCGTGAGTTCGTGGCCGGCGTCATAGAGGCGCGTGTCGTGCGCGACGCCGAGCGCCGTCAGCTTCGCGTCGGCCGTGGTTGCCCACGCGACCGGCAGCTTGTCGTCGAAGCGGCCGTGCATCACCAGCGCGTGGACCGCGCTCAAGGCATCGCGCGACGCGATCAGCGGATCGATCTCCGGCAGGATGCGCCCGCACAGCACCGCGAATGCGGCGACGTCGGCCGGCGACGTGAGCGCGACGCTCGCGCTCATGATGCCGCCCTGGCTGAAACCGGCGATCACGACCGGCAACGCGGGGCTTTCGTTCGCGTCGTCCCGGGCGCGCAACGCGCGCAGCAGCGCGATCAACTGCACGCGGCTCGCCTCCGCGCGGGCCGCATCGATTTCCGGGCCGTTCGGGCCGAAGCGCACCGGAAACCACGCGTGCTGGCCAGGGCCGAACGTCAATGGGCCGCGCACGAACGCGATGTCGATGCGCGGATCGATCGTGCCGGCCAGGTTCAGCAGGTTGGTTTCGTTGCCGCCGACACCGTGCAGCAGCAACAGCCGGCCAGCGGGGTGGCCGGCGGCCGGGCGCAGCCGGTACTGGAGGCCGGATTCGGAGTCGGTGGTCAGCGGCAGGACGTCGGTCATTGCGTGGGTCCGGTAGGGAATCAGTCGACAGTCTAGAGCGCGCGGGCGGGGAGGTGAATCGCCGGGTGGCGATTGATTGTTTCCTGATTGGAATGAATGCGGAGGCCGGGGCCCTCGGTATTGGGGACGGCTACTTATATCGTAGTGCGTGCAAATTTGCCGAGAGGCGACGGTTTGTCGTCAATATGCCGATTGGATGACTCGTCATCGCAACCCATAGTTGATAAAATAGATACGTTTTGTAGATACATGGGGTTGCGAGATGGAGACTGCCAAGATTTTCAAGCATGGTGGATCGCAGGCCGTCCGCTTGCCGAAGGATTTCCGCTTCGATACAACGGAGGTTCGGATTCGTCGGCACGGCGCGTCTGTCATTCTCGAACCGGTGCCGCAAGACTGGGCATGGCTGACACCGTTGATCGGCCCGGTTGACGCCGATTTCGAGGCCGCCGCGGCAACCGAGCCTGCCGCTCAGGAGCGTCCGGGACTGGACGTGTTTGAATGAAGTTTCTGCTGGATACCAATGCGGTGATCGCCATTCTGAAAGGCGAGCCGGCCATGCTGGCCCGATTGCGTAGGCATCAACCCGCAGATTTCGGAATTTCCGCGATCGTCGCGCATGAACTCTATTACGGGGCGTACAAAAGTCAGAGAGCGGCAGCGAATCTGGCACGCGTGGAGGGGCTTCAGTTCGAGGTCGTGTCGTTCGATGCGGAAGATGCGCAGCATGCCGGTGAAATTCGTGCGCAACTGGCCGCGGCGGGAACACCGATCGGGCCATATGATGCATTGATCGCAGGACAGGCGCGAGCGCGGCGCCTGGTGCTTGTCACGCACAACACGCGCGAATTCGAGCGGGTCTCGGAGCTACAGGTCGAGGATTGGCTCGCGGCGGCGCGCGAAAACTGACCGCGGTGCAAGTCATGTGGCAATCGGCGCGGATGACAATCGCGAGCGGCTGGTCTCGCAAGGGCGGTATCGGGCTCGATCCGTGAGCGGCGATGACCGGACCGATGAGACGTCGCGCGTTATTGAATTCGCTATCGTGCGTAAAGGGCTGTATGACCGATTCGCTTCGCAAGATAATGCGCAAACGTTTTACCGATATTCGACCGGATTAAACTGTCGGGTCATGAATAAAAGAATGAATATCCGGATTCGTTTGTTGCACGCTGCCGGGCAACCCCACAGGGCCTCGCAGGCCAGAGGTTAACGGCCGATTCGAGAAAAACTTTAGGGTTTTCTCGCCGCAATTGATCATTGCGATTTCCTCAATGACTGATTGATTCCTGGTCATCGGACGGTCATACACCATCCCCGATAATTCGGCGCTCATATTCTTTCAATCGGCCAAACGGCGATCGAAGCCGGATCGCTGCGGGGAGCTGTACTCATGACCATCCGTCATCGCATTACGCTGCTAGTCGTCCTGACGTTTTTCGCGCTGTCCGCGATCGGCGTGTACGCCGTGTACCAGACGCGCAAGAGCGCGACCGAGGTGCGTCAGGTTACCCAGGGAATCGTGCCGAGCGCGCTCGCGTCCGCCGATCTCGTCGCCGACGTGAAGAACATCCAGATCGCGACGATGACGCTGGTGTACGCGCCCGACGCGAACACCGCCGCGCAGGCGCGCGACGAGCTGAAGGCAAAACAGGCCGCCCTGCGCGCGGCGCTCGACGCGCAGGCCGGATCGGCGGTCGGGCAGGCGCAGCAGGGCCTCGTCGCGCAGGCGAAGGACAGCGCCGCGAACTACTTCGCGGCGATCGACGATACCGTGAAGATGAAGGCTGACGGGAAGCCGGAGATGGCGCAGGCGTACCTGTTCGCGAACGTCGCGCAGTATCGCGACGAACTCGAGAGCATCGTCGATACGCTGCGCGTCGAGAAGAACCGCCAGAAGGACGACGCGATCGGCGCGCTGAACGGCATGCTCGCAACGACGGCGACCGCGATCGCGGCTGTCGCGGGCACGGTCGTCGTGCTGCTGACCGCGCTCGGTTTTGTGCTGTACCGGCAGATCACGCGCCCGCTGATCGGGATGCAGACGGCGATGAGCGAGATCGCGGCGAGCCAGGATTTCACGCGTCGCGTGCCGGTGGGCCGGATGGACGAGATCGGCCATTCGATCGTCGCGTTCAACGGGATGATCGAGAAGATCCAGGAGAACGCCGCGCAACTGAAGCAGAAGACGGCCGACATCCAGGCGATGCTGCAGAACATGCAGCAGGGGATCCTGACCGTCGTCGAGGGCGGCGTCGTGCATGCGGAGTACTCGGCTTACCTCGAGCGCATCTTCGAGACGAGCGACATCGCCGGGCGCGACCTGATGACGCTCGTGTTCGACGATTCGAGCATCGGCGCCGACGCGCGCTCGCAGGTCGATGCGGCCGTGCATGCGTGCCTCGGCGAGGACAGCATGAACTTCGCGTTCAACGAGCACCTGCTCGTCAACGAAGTCGCGAAGCGCATGCCGGACGGCCGCGAGAAGTGGCTCGACCTGAGCTGGTCGGCGATCACCGACGAGACCGACACGGTCGTGCGCCTGATGCTGTGCGTGCGCGACGTGACCGAGATCCGTGAGCTGACCGCGCAGGCCGGGGAGCAGCAGCGCCGCCTCGAGATGATCGGCGAGATCTTGTCGATCAGCCAGGACAAGTTCCACGATTTCGTGCACAGCGCGAAGGGCTTTCTCAGCGAGAACGAGCGGATGATCCGCCAGCACGAACGCGCGGATCATTCGATCGTCGCGGCGCTGTTCCGCAACATGCACACGATCAAGGGCAATGCGCGCACGTACAGCCTGCAGTATCTGACCAACATCGTGCATGAAGCGGAGCAGGCGTACGAAGCGCTGCGCCGCGCGGACGGCGGCCCCGAGTGGAACCGCGATGCGCTGATGGACGACCTGGCCCGCGTGCGCGAGGCGGTCGATCACTATGCGACGATCAATGCGGTCACGCTCGGCCGCCACGGCGAGCCTGCGCAGCACGGCGGCGCCGACTACCTGATGGTCGAGCGCGTGCATATCAGCGAGGGCCTGCGCATGCTCGATGGCGCCGATCCGGCGAACGCGGGCGACTGGCACGCGGCACGCGACTCGGTGCGCCGCCTGCTGAGCCAGTTCGGCACGCAGGGCATCGGCGATGCGCTGGGCGGCGTGATCGAGTCGCTGCCGTCGCTCGCGGCCGAACTCGGCAAGCCGGCGCCCGTCGTGCATATCGACAGCAACGGTCATCGCGTGCGCAGCGAGATCGGCGCGACGCTGAAGAACGTGTTCATGCACCTGCTGCGCAACGCGATCGACCACGGGATCGAGACGTCCGACGAGCGTCGCGCGGCCGGCAAGGCGCCGGCCGGCAAGATCGACATCGCGGTCGACGTCGAGGATGGTGCGCTGCGCTTCGTGCTCGGCGACGACGGCCGCGGCCTCGCGCTCGACCGGATTCGCGGGATCGCGCGCGAGCGCGGCTGGATCGATGCCGGCAACGAAGCCGCGCTGACCGACGAGGCGGTGGCCGAGCTGATCTTCCGTCCGGGCTTCTCGACCGCGCGTGCAGTGACCGAGGTGTCGGGGCGCGGCGTCGGGATGGACGCGGTGCGCAACTTCCTGAAGCGCGACGGCGGCGACATCGCGCTGCGCTTCACCGACGATCGCGTCGGCTCGCCGTATCGCGCGTTCGAGACGATCGTGTCGTTGCCCGTGCGTTTCGCCGCGAACGGTACCGCGCACGACGCCGAGCCGCACGCACGCGCCGGCATCGCGAACGTCGACGCGGTGGTGTGATCGTGCAGGCGTGGATGATTCCGATCGGCGCCGCGCTGGCGGGCGGCCTGGTGGTTGCGGCGATCGCCGCGATCGTGTGTCGCGTCGCGCGAGCGCGGCTCGTCGCCGCGATGATGCGCGAAGCGGATGCGTTGCGCGATGCGCTCGGCACGGCCGATGCGCGGGCCGACGAAGTCGTCGCCGCGCATGCCGAAGCGGCGCAGGCATGCGCGCGCCGCGAAGCGGAGCTCGAGGAAACGCTGGCGCGCGAGGCGGCCGGCACGGGCGAGCAGCGCGACGCGCTGCAGGCGCTCGCGACCGAGCGCGCCGCACTGTCGCAGCATGCGACGAAGCTCGCCGGCGAAGCGGCGCGGTTGCGCGGGCTGGCCGGCACGTTCGAGCGCTGGCACGAGCAGATGATCTCGCTGACCACGCAGAACCAGGACATGCGCACGAAGAACCAGGAGCTATCGGCGATCGTCGCGCACGTGTCGATCGTGTCGCTGAATGCGTCGATCGAAGCCGCGCGCGCGGGCACGGCCGGCCGCGGCTTCTCGATCGTCGCGAGTGAGGTGCGCGGGCTCGCCGCGCGCTCGCAGCAACTGTCGAACAGCTATCGCGACAGCCTGAACCGCAACGATCTCGTGACGGCCGCGACGTTCCAGGACATCCAGGCCGGCGGCAAGATGATCACGGCCGCGCTGGCGACGGTCGAAACGCTGGCCGGGCAGCTGCACGCGCGGCTCGAAGGAGCGGCGGCGTGATCAGTGCGCAGGCCCGGGCCGGTTTCGAGCGGATCTTCTTCGATGCGGCGCGCACGCGGCTCGCGTCCGGCGGCGCGTGCGAGATCCGGCCGGCCGCGGGCGATGTGCACGACGCGTCGCACGACCCGTCACGCATGCAGTCGCGCACGAAGTCGTACGCGGCGCCGAAGGTGCCCGAGCACGTCGCGGTACTGACCATCTCGGCACTGCATTTCCGGCTGCTGCTCGCGCTGCGCTTTCGTGACGACGAGCCGACGCGCCGTCATGTCGCCGCGGCGGCGCCTCGCGCGAGCACGCAGCGGCCGCTGCCCGAAGCGTTCATGGAAGTCGCGAACCTGTGCTGCGGCGCGATCAACCAGGCGCTGACCGCGCCGTTTCCCGATCTCGGGATGTCGACGCCTTACCTGCTGAGCGGCGCGAGCATCGACTACCTGCCGGCGCTGAACCTCGATCACGTGGCCGCATACGACGTGACGCTCGGCGGCGACGTGCGGATCGGCGCGACGCTGTGCGTGTGCGCGAATGCGCCGGTCGATTTCCACGTGCCGGAAGTGGCGAGCGTGGACACGGGCGGCGAGCTCGAACTGTTTTGACCGATTCCGAGGACTTCCCGAGATGACCGTAGACCAACCCGTCAGCAAGGTGCTCGTGCTCGACGACAGCCGTGCGCACGCCGCGACGATCAAGCGCTTCTGCGACGAGCACAACCTGGTCGGGCTGACCGTGCGGCGCAACCGGCTGCTGAAGGTGCTGCGCTCGAACATCGATCTCGGCGCGATCCTGCTCGCCGAGGACTACGGCGGCTCGCCGGACGAGAGCGCGATCATCGCGACGCAGATCGATGCGCTGCGGCCGGAGCTGCCGATCATCCTGCGCCGCGCGTCCGACGCGTCGCGCGACGGGCTGCCCGATGCGCTCGCGCGCGTCGCATGCGCGGCCTACGTCGCCGACGATCTGACGCCGCTCAAGCACGCGATCGATGAATACCTGTTCGGCCGCGACTACCCGAACGCGCTGGTGCGCGGCATCGCGGAGATCACCGAGGCGCGGCTCGACAGCCTGTTCCCGGGCCTCGCGATCGAGCGGGACACGCCGTGCATCGTCCGCGACCAGATCATCTTCGGCGAGGTGTTCAGCCTGATCGCGCTGGAAAGCGCCTGGTGCCGCGGCTACATGCTGCTGCAGACGAGCGAGCAGCCGCTGCTCGACATGATCGGCGGCACGCGAGACGACGCGCGCGCAGCCGATTTCCGCGACGTGAACAGCGTGCTCGGCGAGTTGACCAATCTCGTGTGGGGCGCGTTCAAGAACCGCTATCTCGGCGACGCCGAGGCGCTTGCACGCCATCCGGTGCAGGTGCCGCTCGTCGTCAATCACAAGCAGAAGTTCATTTCGTTCGGCGGCGACTGTCCGCAGCTCTGTTTCAAGTACCGGATGACCGACCCGGCATCGGGGCGGTCGGTGCGGATCGACCAGCGTTTCGTGTTCAGCCTGAGCTGGTCGCCGGAGGATTTCCGCGAATCGGTGCAGGACGTGGGGCCGATGGTCGAATCGGGCGAACTCGAACTGTTTTGAATGTTGAAGTCAGCAACAACGAAAGGGGAAGATGGCATGGCAAAGATTCTGGTGGTCGACGATTCGGGCACGGTGCGCGATGAAGTCGCGGGTTTCCTGCGCAATCACGGGCTCGACGTCGCGACGGCGGTGGACGGCAAGGACGGGCTCGCGAAGCTCAAGGCGACGCCCGGCGTGCGCCTCGTGATCAGCGACGTGAACATGCCGAACATGGACGGCCTGACGATGGTCGAGAAGATCCGCGGGGAACTGGCGAACACGTCGGTCAACGTCGTGATGCTGACGACCGAAAGCAGCCCGGCGATGAAGGAGCGCGGCAAGGCCGCCGGCGTGAAGGGCTGGATCGTGAAGCCGTTCAAGGGCGACGCGGTGCTCGACGCGCTGAAGAAGCTCGCGGGCTGACGGCGCGGCCGGCATGGTGCCGGCATCCACAGACTTCCCCGTTGGACTATATTGATGCGGTATCGCATCACGATCCGCATCACGATCGCTTTCGAATTGGGGACGTCATGGACTCGAATCCCGCTTCAGCAGAACCCATCCTGTTGCGCGACGTGCGCGACGGCGTCGTCACGCTGCGGCTGAACCGGCCGCAACAGTTCAACGCATTGTCGGAGGCGATGCTGGCGAGTCTGCAGGATGCGTTCGATTCGCTGGCCGCCGATCCGCGCGTGCGCTGCGTCGTGCTGGCCGCGGAAGGCAAGGCGTTCTGCGCAGGCCACGACCTGCGCGAGATGCGCGGCAAGCCCGCTCTCGACTACTACCGCACGCTGTTCGCGCAATGCACCCGCGTGATGCTCGCGATGCGCGCATTGCCGGTGCCGGTGATCGCGCGCGTGCAAGGGGTCGCGACGGCGGCCGGCTGCCAGCTCGTCGCCGCGTGCGACCTCGCCATCGCGGCCGACACCGCGCGCTTCGCGGTGTCGGGCATCAACGTCGGGCTGTTCTGTTCGACGCCTGCTGTCGCGTTGAGCCGCAACGTGTCGGCGAAGCGCGCGTTCGACATGCTCGTCACCGGGCGTTTCGTCGATGCGGCGACGGCGGCTGCGTGGGGGCTCGTCAACGAAGCGGTGCCCGAGGATGCACTCGACGCGGCCGTCACGCGCAAGGTCGCGGAGATCGTTGCGAAGAGCCCGGCGGCGGTGCGCTACGGCAAGCAGATGTTCTACCGGCAGCGCGAACTGCCGCTCGACGAAGCGTATGCGTATGCGGGCGACGTGATGGCGCGCAACATGATGGAAGAAGATGCCGGCGAGGGGATCGACGCGTTCCTGGAGAAGCGCAAGCCGGCGTGGCGTTCCTAGCGCGGGGCAATAGCGGTAGCGCGTGCGCGTCGCACGATGCGTGCGTCCTTTTCACACGCCGCAAAAGCAAACGGGCCGCTGGCAAGGCGGCCCGCGATCGGATCCGGATGCGAGGCGACACGCGATCGTGCCGCCGCATCGGCGACCGGCGTTATCGCCCGTAGCTGCCCGTGCGCAGCGCCGGCTGCGCCGTCGACGCGCCGGACGGCACGATCACGACCGGCACGCGCGGTGCAAGCGCGCACATCAGCTCGTAGCCGATCGTGCTGCTGGCTTCCGCGACGTCGTCGACCTTCACCTGATCGCCCCACAGCTCGACGCTCGAGCCGATGCCCGCGTTCGGGCACGGCGTCAGGTCGACGGTCAGCATGTCCATCGACACGCGGCCGACGACGCGCGTCATCGCGCCGTCCACCGCGATCGGCGTACCGGTCGGCGCGTGGCGCGGATAGCCGTCCGCGTAGCCGCACGCGACGACGCCGATCCGCATCGGCTGGTCGGCCGTGAAGCGGCGGCCGTAACCGACCGTTTCCTCGGGCGCGAGCGTCTGCACGCCGATGATCCTGCTGGTCAGCGTCATCGCGGCCATCAGCGGCGTGTCGGCGATGTGCCGCGACGCGCCCGTCGGCGACGCGCCGTACAGGATCGTACCGGGCCGCACCCAGTCGCGGTGCGCGCGCGGATGCCACAGCACGGCCGCCGAGTTCGACGCCGAGCGCTCGCCCGGAATCCCGGCCGTGGCCGCATCGAACTGCTCGAGCTGCCAGTCGACTTCGCCTTCGTCCGCATTTGCGAAATGCATCATCAGCGTGATCTTGCCGATCGACGGCGCGGCCGCCGCGCGTTCCCACGCGGCGCGGAAGGCGTGCGGCCGGTAGCCGAGCCGGTTCATCCCGGAGTTCATCTTCAGCTGGATATCAATCGGCTGCTGCGGCTTCGCGGCGATCAGCAGGTCGAGCTGCTCGTCGCAGTGCACGGCTACCGTCAGCCGGTGGCGGTCGGCCAATTCGACGTCGGCCGGCTCGAAGATCCCTTCGAGCAGCAGCACCGGCTTGTCCCAGCCGAGCTCGCGCACGCGTACGGCTTCGTCGAGATCGAGCAGCGCGATGCCGTCGGCGGCCGCGAGGCCCGGATAGATCCGCTCGATCCCGTGGCCATAGGCATTGGCCTTGACCACCGCCCACACGCGCGATTGCGCGGCGGTGCGGCGGATGAAATCGAGGTTGTGGCGGACGGCGTCAGGACGAATATGGGCGACGATGGGACGGGGCATGACGATGTCTCGGGTCGGAGTGTCGTTCGGCGCACGTGGCGGCGCGGGTTCGGCAGGCTGCTGGCGCGACAACGCATCGAGCCAGTGTTGAGCGCTATCTTATTGGTGATCGACCAGTTTTAATTAACGTATTTGTCCGGGATTTGGTTGAATTTTTGGCGATGGGCCACTGCCGTCGCAACCTCCAGAGGCACCGCTGCCGAGTCTCCCGTCTAGAAAACCGGTGCGCGAACCGCTGGCGCAATGCTAAGCTCTGCGCCACCGTGTCATTGATCAATGTAATCATAAAAGAGGAGACTTTGATGACGACGTCCCAGCTGTGCCTGTTCATCGTCGCGCTGCTGCCGTTCCCGATGACGTTTCTGGCCAAGGCCCGCAAGGGGTACGACAATCACGTGCCGCGCGAGTACCTGGCGAAGCTCGAAGGCTGGCGCGCGCGGGCACAGGCCGCGCACCAGAACGCGTGGGAGGCGCTGGCGCTGTTTACGGCCGGATTGGTCGTCGCCTGGCACAACGGCGCGAACGCGCACCACGTCGACCAGCTCGCGATGGGGTTCGTCGCGATTCGCATCGTTTATGCGCTGATGTACCTGCTGAACTGGGCGTCGCTGCGCTCGCTCGTATGGTTCGCGGGGATGGCCTGCGTCGTCGCGCTGTTCTTTGCCGCACCGTGACGAGGGAATGAACCGCCGACGCCCGCGCGGGCTTCGGAGGCGGGCACGCTACGCGCCGCCCGCACCACCCGCACCGCCCGCGCCGCACACGGCGCACACGCCGCCCGCGCCGCCCGCGCCGCCCGCGCCGCCCGCGCCGCCCGCGCCGCCCGCGCCGCACACGGCGCACACGGCGCACACGGCGCACACGGCGCACACGGCGCACACGGCGCCGCCTTGAGGTCGCGCCGGATGGCGTTGCCGTTCGGGGCTCAGCCCGCTCGTTGAGCCGCGCCGGCGGTTGCCGGTATCAGGGGGTCACAGGTCCGGTGCGCAGTGCCGCATCGAAGCACCAGGCACCCGACACCAAACGCCCGCCCATGCGGCGGGGCACATCGCGGCGATCCGGGCTCGCGGATCGCCGCGGCAACACGCCAGTGCGCGGCAACGGCGGTCGCGCGCACCACAACATGCCCGACTTCAGGCGCCGCCGCACCCCCGGGCGCTTCCGCCGCCATTGCTTCCCACCTGCACCGCGCTTCCTTTTCCTCCGATCTATCCCGTCCGTCCGGCTCGGGTTTGTCTCGATGCATTTACCCATTGAGTATTTTTTTTGGTGTCGTACTATCCGTGTTGACAACACTTGTTGCACTACGGTCTAATTCAACATCGCATGTTGCGGTGCGGCTTGATGTCGTCGTTCCCCGGCCAGCCGGCCGGTTACATCGCTCAATCATGCGGAGAGAAACCATGAGTCGCCGTTCCTTCCTGAAAGCCGTCGCGGTGGTCGCCGCGCTCGGCGCCAGCATTGCGCACGCGGATACCAAGGCGCTCGTCGTCGGGACCGATACGTCGTTCATGCCGTTCGAATTCAAGCAGGGCGACAAGTACGTCGGCTTCGATCTCGACCTGTGGGCGGAGATCGCGAAGGACCAGGGCTGGAAATACACGATCCAGCCGATGGATTTCGCGGGCCTGATTCCGGCGCTGCAGACGCAGAACATCGACGTCGCGCTGTCGGGGATGACCATCAAGGAAGAGCGCAAGAAGGCGATCGACTTCTCCGCGCCGTACTACGACAGCGGGCTCGCGGCGATGGTGCAGGTCGACAATACGTCGATCAAGTCGATCGACGACCTGAACGGCAAGGTGATCGCCGCGAAAACAGGCACGGCGACGATCGACTGGATCAAGGCGCACCTGAAGCCGAAGGAGATCCGCCAGTTCCCGAACATCGACCAGGCTTACCTCGCGCTCGAGGCCGGCCGCGTGGACGCGGCGATGCACGACACGCCGAACGTGCTGTTCTTCGTGAACAACGAAGGCAAGGGCAAGGTGAAGGTCGCGGGCCAGCCGGTCAGCGGCGACAAGTACGGGATCGGCTTCCCGAAGGGCAGCCCGCTCGTGCCGAAGGTCAACGCGTCGCTCGTGAAGATCAAGGCCGACGGACGCTACGCGCAGATCTACAAGAAGTGGTTCGGCGCCGAGCCGCCGAAGATGTGAGCGTGACGGCACAACATGGTGCGGCCGCGCGGCCGCGCCGGTCTTGAATCGAACGGGGAGCAACACGTGAATTTCGATTGGTCGGCGATCTGGGTGGCGTTGCCGGACCTGATGGACGGGGTCCGGTTGACGGTGTTCATCGCGTTTTTCGGGCTGGTGGGCGGGTTCATCGTCGGGATGATCGCGGGCATGTTCCGCGCATACGGACCGAAGGCGATGAACGTGCTCGCTCAGGTTTATATTGAACTGATCCGCGGCACGCCGATCGTCGTGCAGGTGATGTTCCTGTACTTCGCGCTGCCGCTGCTCGCGCATATCCGCATCGACGGCCTGACGGCCGCGATCATCGCGATCACGGTGAATTCGGGTGCGTATCTCGCGGAAGTGGTGCGCGGCGCGCTGCTGTCGATCCCGAAGGGGCTGACGGAAGCCGGCCTCGCGATGGGCCTGTCGATGCCGCGCGTGCTGCTGAAGGTGGTCGGGCCGCTCGCGTTCCGGCGGCTGATTCCGCCGCTCGGCAACCAGTGCATCGTGAGCCTCAAGGACACGTCGTTGTTCATCGTGATCGGCGTCGGCGAGCTGACGCGCAAGGGGCAGGAAATCATTGCGGGCAATTTCCAGGCGGTCGAGATCTGGAGCGCGGTGGCTGTCATCTACCTGATGCTGACCGGCGCAATGACGCTGACGCTTCGGCTCGTCGAAAAGCGGATGAGGATCCTATGAGCATGATCGAATTCCAGAACGTGTCGAAGAGCTTCGGCCATGTACCGGTGCTGAAGCATATCGACCTGAAGATCGACGCGGGCGAGGTCGTGGTCGTGATCGGCCCGTCGGGCTCGGGCAAGTCGACGATGCTGCGCTGTATCAATGCGCTCGAGAAAATCACCGGCGGCGAGCTGCTGGTCGATGGCCAGAGCGTGCGCGGCAACGCGTCGACGATTCGCAACATCCGGCTCGAAGCCGGCATGGTGTTTCAGCAGTTCAACCTGTTTCCGCAAATGACCGCGCTCGAGAACGTGATGTTCGGTCCGATCCAGGTGCGCGGCGCGTCGCGTGCCGATGCGCGCGATCAGGCGATGGCGCTGCTCGACAAGGTTGGCCTCGAATCGCGCGCGAATCATTACCCGTCCGAGCTGTCGGGCGGCCAGCAGCAGCGCGTCGCGATCGCGCGTGCCCTTGCGATCCGGCCGCGACTGATGCTGTTCGACGAGCCGACGTCGGCGCTCGATCCCGAATTGCGCCACGAAGTGCTGAAGGTGATGCAGGATCTCGCGACCGAAGGGATGACGATGATCGTCGTCACGCACGAGATCGGCTTCGCGAAGCGGGTCGGCACGCGGCTGCTGTTCATGGATCAGGGCGGTATCGCCGAGGACGGCCATCCGGTCGACCTGATCGACCGGCCGCCGACACCGCGCCTGAAGGAATTCCTGAAACACGTGTCCTGAACGAAACCGAATCACCTGACATGCCGCTTTCCCTTACTCCCGTCATCGCCGGCACGCCGTTCGACATCGGCGTGCGCCTCGGCGAGCTTGCCCGCCCCGTGTTCGATACGTACATGCAGCAAAGCAGCGCATGGCAGGCCGTGCGCCGCTGGCGCGGCCATCCGTTCGTCGCCGCGCTGCGGCAGGCGGCGCTCGCCGCGTACCCCGATCTCGTCGAGGAACTGGACGGGATCGCGGCAGGCGTCGGCTGGCCGTCCGAGGACATCTTCCTGTGGAACTGCCGCGGCGAACTGATCCACAACGCGCCGGACGGCTGCACGACGCTCGCCGCGCGCGACGCGCACGGCACACGCTGGATCGCGCACAACGAGGACGGCGATCCGTACCTGCGCGAGCGCTGCCTGCTCGTCGACGTGCAGCCACAGGGCAAGCCGGGCTTCATCAGCTTCTATTACCCGGGCTCGCTGCCCGGGCATACGTTCGCCGCGAACCGCGCGGGCATCGTGCAGGCGATCAACAACCTGCGGATCCGTACGCCGGCGCCCGGCGTGCCGCGGATGATCCTCGCACGCGCGGTGCTCGACGCGACGTCGCTCGATGCGGCCGCCGACGTGCTGCGCACGCATGCGCGTGCCAGCGGCTTTCATCACACGCTCGGCGCGACCGGCGATGCGCGGCTCCTGAGTATCGAGGCGAGCGTCGCGCGCTGTTCGGTCGTCGAAGTCGCGGGGCTTGCCGGTCACGCGAATCATCTCGTGCATCCAGGGTGCGACGCGGAAGCGCAGATCGTCACGCAGTCGTCCGGCGATCGTCAGCGCCGCGTCGATGCGCTCACGCCGGGCATCGACGCGATCGACGAAGCCGCGCTGCTGCGCGTGCTCGGCGACCGCGCACCGGAAGGGCTGCCGATCTATCGCGACGATCCGGCCGACCCCGACGACGAAAACACGCTGGCGACCGCGGTGTTCGCGATTCGCGACACGGCGATCGATCTCACCATCCATCAACACGGCACGCAGCGCTTCGCGACGCGCATCGTGCCGTTAGCGCCCGCGCCCGGCGCGTCCTGATCCATGAGGCAACGCATGACGACCGTTTTCCATCGCGCTCCGCGCACCACCTTGCCCGTCGCCGTCGCAGGCGACGGCATCGAGATCATCGATTCGACCGGCAAACGCTATATCGACGCGTGCGGCGGGGCGGCCGTTTCGTGTCTCGGCCACAGCAACCAGCGCGTGATCGACGCGATCAAGCGGCAGGCGCAGCAGCTGCCGTACGCGCATACGTCGTTCTTCACGACCGACGTGGCCGAGGAACTGGCCGACCGGCTCGTCGAAGCCGCGCCGGCCGGTCTCGAACACGTGTATTTCGTGTCGGGCGGGTCCGAGGCGATCGAAGCCGCCTTGAAGCTCGCGCGCCAGTATTTCGTCGAGAAGGGCGAGCCGCAGCGCCGCTATTTCATCGCACGCCGCCAGAGCTATCACGGCAACACGCTCGGCGCGCTCGCGATCGGCGGCAACGCATGGCGGCGCGAGCCGTTCCTGCCGCTGTTGATCGAAGCGCATCACGTGAGCCCGTGCTATGCGTATCGCGACCAGCAGGCGGGCGAAACCGACGAAGCGTATGCGCAGCGCCTGGCTGACGAGCTCGAGCAGAAGATCGTCGAACTCGGTGCGGAAAACGTCGCGGCGTTCGTCGCGGAAACGGTGGTCGGCGCGACGGCCGGTGTCGTGCCGCCGGTGCGTACCTACCTGAAGAAGATTCGCGCGGTGTGCGACAAGTACGGTGTACTGTTGATTCTCGATGAAATCATGTCGGGGATGGGGCGCACCGGTTATCTGTTCGCATGCGACGAAGACGGAGTCGCGCCCGACCTGCTGACGATCGCGAAGGGGCTCGGCGCGGGTTACCAGCCGATCGGCGCAACGCTGGTGAGCGATCGCATCTACCGGACGATCGTCGACGGCTCGGGCTTTTTCCAGCACGGCCACACGTATCTCGGCCATGCGACCGCCTGCGCGGCCGCGCTCGAAGTGCAGCGCGTGATCGCCGAAGAGAAGCTGCTCGACAACGTGAAGGCGCGCGGCGAGCAACTGCGTGCTTCGCTGCGCGCGCATTACGGTGCGCATCCGCATATCGGCGACGTGCGCGGCCGCGGGCTGTTCGTCGGCGTCGAACTCGTGCGCGATCGTGACAGCAAGGCGACGTTCGATCCCGCGCTGAAGCTGCATGCGGCAGTCAAGCGCGAGGCGATGCAGCGCGGCCTGATGGTGTATCCGATGGGCGGCACGATTGACGGCGTGCACGGCGATCACATCCTGGTCGCACCGCCGTTCGTCTGTACCGCGCAGCAGATCGACACGATCGTCGAACGGCTGTCCGGCGCGATCGATGCGGCGCTCGCATCGGCCGGCGCGTGAACCCCGACCTCATCGAACCCTCACCATGACTGACAGACTGCCTCCCTTCGATCCCGCATCGGCCACCGACGAACAGAAGGCCGTGCTCGCCGAGATCCTCAGCGGCCCGCGCGGCAACCTGAACGGGCCGTTCCTCGGCTGGATCGCGAGCCCCGAGCTCGCGCAGCACGCGCAGCGGCTCGGCGCGTTCTGCCGCTATCGCACGGGTCTGTCGCTGCGCCTGTCGGAGCTCGCGATCCTCGTGACCGCCGCGCGCTGGCGCTCGCAGGCCGAGTGGCACATCCACCATCCGATCGCGCTCGATGCCGGCGTGCCGGCCGCGACGGCCGACGCGATCCGGCGTGGCGTCGCACCGGTGTTCGAATCGGACGACGATGCGCTGATCCATGCATTCGCGACCGAGCTGTACGACACACAGCGCGTGAGCGATGCGACGTTCGCGCGCGCACAGGCACGTTTCGGCCACGAGACCGTCGTGAATCTCGTCGCGCTGCTCGGCTATTACGCGCTCGTGGCGATGACGCTCAACACGTTCGGTATGCGCGCGGACGGACAAACTGATTTGCCGTTTCCGGAATAATTGCCGCATGCGCACGCTTCGGTATATGCCGCGCGTGCGTTCCGATTGCGTCGAAAAGCCCGTTCGCACGGGCTTTTCGGCGTTTTGGCATGCGCCGCTCGACATCCTCGCCGCGTCTTGCTGAAGCACATCGCATTACCAGCGCGTCAGCGCAGGCAATTTTCCCCGTACCTGGAATTACGGCAAACAAGTTACGGGGAAATATCGATGCGCTGGGTCCTGTTGATCGTGTTCATTGCGTGCGTCGTGCATACGCACCGACGCGGCAAGATTCGGCACAGGTTGTTCAGGCAACTATCCGATCACTCGACCTTCACCGCGCCGCTGAACTGTTTTTCGTACGCGTTCTCGTCGGTGCCGACCACACCGTTTCTCGACACGCGGCACTTTCCGGAACTCGCGGTGCTGCAGCGCGAATGGCAGACTTTTTCGGGCAACTGCCGATGCGCGCGGCCGCATCGCCGAACGAAACGGGCGACCGCACGGGCGGGCTCAATCATGCGTTCAAGTACCTGTATGCGATTCGCCGCGCCGGCAAGCGGCTGAAGGCGGGGAACCGCACCGTGTACTACGTCGTCAAGTGGGCGCTGTTCGGCGGGATGGCGGTCGCGATCTTCTGCATCTGACGGGCGGAAGGCAGCCGGTGTCGAACCGTCTGACGATAGGGCGACGCAGCGTAGTACGGTCCCGCCGGCCCTGCGTCGGCATCAATGCAACCAAATGTATTCATGCGGGATCTCGCGCGAACGCACGCGTATGATGGCTTGTTCACGTCGAGAAGATCGGTGAGCAAGCATGACTAGTACCCGAAAGACATTGATGATCGCCGGCGGATTGCTGGTTGCCGCGGCAGGCTCCGGCTACGTGATGCTCCTGCGTGCGGACCATCGCGCGATCGCGGAGGCCGGCATCGGCGATTCCGCAGCACCTGTCGCCGCCGTGACAACGGCGAACGACGGCCATACCGCACAAGGCACGATCGCGCCGCCTGCGGCGGTTGCCGTCCCGTCCGCGCATGTGGACGAGGCCGTGCCGCAACAAGCGGCCGTGCGGCCGCCAGCCGCGGCTCCCGCGCGCACGAGCGCGGCGCCACCATCCGCCCCCGTCGCGCCGGTCGTCGCCGCGCAGGCGCCACCGGCGAAGCCGAGTGCGCCGCCGCCGACCGTTCACGTCGTGACGGTCGAGCCGGAGGATTCGACCCCGGCGAAGGCCAAGCCCGCGCAAGCAGTGCAAGCACCGGTGCAAGCGGCGCAGCCGGCACAATCGTCACCCCCGGTTCAGGCCGCGCAAGCGAGCCCCCCGAGTCAGCCGACTCAACGCGCGGCGCGCAAGCGCGACGGGCTCGAACGGCACGCGGCAGCGGCGCCCGTCATGAAATCCGAAACGCCTGAAACCGCTGCGCTCGTGCGTGAATCGGCGAAGCTCGACCCGTCGTTGCCGCCGCCGCAATACGTGGCGACGCCGAGTGGCGACCGACCGCATGTGTCGGCAGGCGCGAATGCGGTGGGCGCTGCGATGACCGACCAGCTGGTCAGGCAGTCGAGCAGCTTCAAGGCGTCTGCACCGGCGAATGCCGGACCCGGCGTAAGCCAGTGAGAAGGGAGCCGCCGCGCTCGCGCAGCGCCGCTCGACACCGGATGAAAAAGGGCCCCGCACGCCGACCAGGGCATGCGGGGCCAAGAGAGACGAATCGGTGCGGCGCGGCGCGCGTTACGCGGCGATCGCTTCTTCGGCCTGCGGCGCGTCGGCTGTAGCCGGCGACACGTCTTGCCGGATCAGGTGATCGAACGCGCCGAGCGATGCCTTCGCACCTTCGCCGACCGCGATCACGATCTGCTTGAATGGCACCGTCGTCACGTCGCCGGCCGCGAACACGCCCGGCACTGACGTTGCACCGCGCGCATCGACGACGATCTCGCCGTGCTTCGACAGTTCGATCGTGCCCTTCAGCCATTCGGTGTTCGGCACGAGACCGATCTGCACGAACACGCCTTCGAGATCGACGCGCTTCGTGTCACCCGAGCGCAAATCCTTGTAGACGAGCCCGTTCAGCTTGCTGCCGTCGCCGGTCAGCTCGGTCGTCTGCGCCTGCGTGACGATCGTCACGTTCGGCAGGCTGCGCAGCTTGCGCTGCAGCACTTCGTCCGCGCGCAGTTGCGCGCCGTATTCGATCAGCGTGACTTCCTTCACGATGCCGGCCAGGTCGATCGCGGCCTCGACGCCCGAGTTGCCGCCGCCGACCACCGCGACGCGCTTGCCCTTGAACAGCGGGCCGTCGCAGTGCGGGCAGTAAGCGACACCGCGGTTGCGGTATTCGCGCTCGCCCGGCACGTTGATTTCGCGCCAGCGCGCACCGGTCGCGAGAATGATCGTCTTCGCCTTCAGCACCGCGCCGTTCGCGAGGCGGATCTGGTGCACGTCGCCCGGAATCAGCGCGTCGGCGCGCTGCACGTCCATGATGTCGACGTCGTACTGCTTCACGTGCTGCTCGAGCGCGACGGCGAACTTCGGCCCTTCGGTTTCCTGCACCGACACGAAGTTCTCGATTGCCATCGTGTCGAGTACCTGGCCGCCGAAACGCTCGGCGACGACGCCCGTCGCGATGCCCTTGCGCGCCGAGTAGATCGCGGCGGCCGCACCGGCCGGGCCGCCGCCGACGATCAGCGTGTCGAATACCGGCTTGTTTTCCAGCGACTTCGCGGCCCGCTCGCTCGCGCCCGTATCGAGCTTCGCGAGGATTTCCTTCACGCTGCTGCGGCCCTGGCCGAACGATTCGCCGTTCAGGAACATCGTCGGCACGGCCATGACCTGGCGCGCTTCGACTTCGTTCTGGAACAGCGCGCCGTCGATCGCGACGTGGCGAATGCGCGGGTTGATCAGCGACATCACGTTCAGCGCCTGCACGACTTCCGGGCAGTTCTGGCACGACAGCGAGAAATACGTTTCGAACGCGTAGTCGCCGTCGAGCGCGCGGATCTGTTCGATCACGTCGTCGTCGAGCTTGATCGGATGGCCGCCCGTCTGCAGCAGCGCGAGCACGAGCGACGTGAATTCGTGGCCCATCGGGATGCCGGCGAAGCGAATGCCGGCCGGCTTGCCGGGTTCGCCGATCGAGAACGACGGCTTGCGCTCGGCGTCGTCGCGGCGTTCGGTCACCGTCACGCGCGACGTCAGCGACGCAATCTCGTTCAGCAGCGCAAGCAGTTCCTGTGACTTCGCGCTGTCGTCGAGCGACGCGACGAGTTCGATCGGGCGCGTGATCTTTTCGAGGTACGCTTTCAGTTGATTCTTGAGATTGGCGTCGAGCATGGCGTTTCGGATTCCGTATTGATGATGCTGGTCGGGCACGTCGTGCCGGAGGAGGGCGCGGGCCGCACGAGGCGGCCCGTCTTGCATGACGCGCGCCTCGTGCGCGGCGCGCGGCGCGATCGTCAGATCTTGCCGATCAGGTCGAGCGACGGGGTCAGCGTTTCCGCACCCGGCGTCCACTTGGCCGGGCACACTTCACCCGGGTGCGCCGCGATGTACTGCGCAGCCTGCACCTTGCGCAGGAGTTCGCCTGCGTCGCGGCCGATGCCGTTGTCGTGGATTTCGCACAGCTTGATCTCGCCTTCCGGGTTGATCACGAACGTGCCGCGCAGCGCCATCCCTTCTTCCTCGATCAGCACGTCGAAGTTGCGCGACAGCGTGAGCGTCGGGTCGCCGATCATCGGGTACTTGATCTTGCCGATCGTGTCCGACGTGTCGTGCCATGCCTTGTGCGTGAAGTGCGTATCGGTCGACACGCCGTAGATCTCGACACCCAGCTTCTGGAATTCCGCGTAGCGGTCGGCGAGGTCGCCCAGCTCGGTCGGGCAGACGAACGTGAAGTCGGCCGGGTAGAACACGACGACGGACCACTTGCCCTTGAAGTTCTCTTCGGACACGGGCACGAAATCGCCGTTGTGATATGCGGTTGCCTTGAACGGTTTGATTTGGGTGTTGATGATCGGCATCTTGCGAGTTCCTTTGCGGTGGTGTTGATGAAGTGTTGCCAGTATCCGGGTTCACCCTGGGTTTGTGAAATTGCTTGTTTTAATCCGCGGCATCGGGAATTTCTATCTGCTTCCGGCCCTCGTTCCGGCGGGCCATCCGGACGGCCCGTGCCGTCCGGGCCGGGCCTTCCGGCGGATTTCGGCCAGTTGGCGCTTCTGACACATTGGGCGTGCGGGAGCGGGCGGCGCCAAGCAACGGCCACGCGCTCCGCGCCAGGGCCCGGCGCCCGTTCGGCACGAACGGCTGCGCGGTCGTTCGACACGCTCCGTCCCACTTCGCCATGAACCTCTTTTCCGGACGCGCCGCACGCGCGCTGCTTGCGTGGTTTCGCGCCATCCTTCTCGAGCGCCGATGCCTGCGTCGGCATTTGCGCGGCACGCTCTGGGCAATCGTCGTCGTGTCGTGCGCCGCGCCGGCGCTGGCCGTCGATACCGCCGCGCCGGCCGTGCCGGCGGCGCCCGCCATCACGGCCAGCGGGCTCGTGCAGATGCCCGACGGCCGGCTGCTCGCGCCGGAGTTCGCGCGTATCGTCACGCGCGGCACGCTCGTCGTCGCGGTGCTCGGCGTCGATCAGCCGCCGTTCTTCATGTCGCGCAGCGGCGCATTGGCGGGCGTCGACATCGACCTCGCCGACGAACTTGCGAAGAAGCTCGGCGTGTCCGTGCAGTTCGACCGCGATGCGCGCACGTTCGACGACGTCGTTCAACTGCTCGCAACGGGGCAGGCCGACGTCGCGATCAGCAAGCTGTCGCGCACGTTGCCGCGGGCGCAGGTGATCCGCTTCAGCGCGCCGTATATCAGCCTGCGGCGCGCGCTGCTGATCAACCGCGTCCGCTTCGCGGAACTCGCGAAAGGGCGGCCGCTGCCCGAAGTCGTGCGCGACTACCGCGGCACGATCGGTGTCGTCGCGGGCTCGGCCTACGCCGAATACGTGCGCAGCGACTTCCCGGCCGCGCAGGTGCGCAGCTATCCGAGCTGGCAGGCGACGCTCGACGCGCTGAACGCCGGCGCGGTCACGGCCGTGTATCGCGACGAGCTCGCGATAAAGGTCGTGATGCAGGACGACCCGTCCGCGCCGATCCGGCTGCGCGTCGCGACCTTCGACGACCTGACCGATGCGCTCGCCGTCGGCGTGCCGGTGTCCGCGCCGACGCTGCTCGCGTTCGTCAACCAGTTCCTGGCCGAGCGCAACAAGCGGCTCGACGTGAAATCCCTGCTCGATGCGATGGGTCACTAGCATGAACATGAACGAGAACATCCGGATCACACCCCGCATCGAGCGGCTGCATGCGTTCGCGATCCATCCGCTCACGGTATTCGGCAGCCTCGCGCTCGGGATCGTGGCGGGCGCGCTGTGGCCGGCGGCCGCGCCGAAGTTCGACTACGTGGGCCAGGTGTACGTCGGCCTGCTCAAGATGACGGCGCTGCCGTTCATGACCGCCGCCGTGATCTTCAGCCTGCAGCGGCTGCTGCGCGACGGCAACGCGTCGGATCTCGTGATGCGCGTGATCACGATCTTCGGCTGCGTGTCGGTGTTCGTCGTGGTGGTCGGCGCGGTCGTGCTGATCGCGATGCGCCCGGGCGAGCATCTGTCGACCGCGACGCTGAAGGCGTTCGGCGCGCTCGTCGGCAGCGACGGCGCGGCGAGCGATACCGTGATGACGCTGTACGGCACCGACCCCGCGGAGAAGTCGTCGGGTCTCGCCGACATGCTGATCGCGCTGGTGCCCGGCAACTTTTTCGCGGCGCTCGCGAGCGGCGACACGCTGAAGGCGCTGGTGTTCTCGCTGTTCTTCGGCTTCGCGTCGGGGCGCGTGCCGGCGAGCATCTCGGCGGCGCTGAGCCAGACGCTGGAGACCGTGTATTTCACGTGCCAGAAAATCATGCACTGGCTCGCGTATCCGACGCCGATCGTGCTGTTCTGCGGCGGCGCCGCGCAGATCGGCACGTCCGGGTTCGGGCCGCTCGAGGCGATGGTCCGCTTCGTCGCGGCGTTCGTCGTCGTCACCCTCGTGCTGATCGCGGCGGCGATCGCCGTGATCTGGAAGCGCTCGGGCGCGACGCTGGCCGAGACGCTCGCCGGGTTGCGCACGCCGTTCGCGATGGCGCTCGCCACGCGCAGCAGCGTGGCCTGCATGCCGAGCATGATCGAGTGCCTGGCCGACGGCTTCGGCTTTGCACGCGCGCGCGTCGAGCTGGTCGTGCCGCTCGCCGTGTCGCTGCTGCGCGTCGGGCCGATGGTCTATTACGCAAGCGCGACGCTGTTCGTCGCGCAACTCTACGAACGCTCGCTCGGCCCGGGCGAGCTTTGTGTCGTGCTGGTCGCATCGGTGCTGGCCGGGTTTGCGTCGACCGGCACGTCGGGCGTCGTGACGGTGTCGCTTGCCGGAATGGCATGCGCGGCGCTGCACCTGCCTTTCGAGGCCGCGTTCGTGCTGTTCGCGGCGGTCGATCCGTTCTGCGAGATATTGCGCACGTTGTTGCTGGTGATCGGCAACTCGGCCGTCGTATCCGCGATCTGCGCGCGGCCGCCGCGCGCGTGAAGGAGACATCATGGCGCTCGTCGGCGTATTGGGCGGAATGGGGCCGCTGGCCACGGTCGACTTCATGCATCGCGTGATTCGCTTGACGCGCGCGCGCTGCGATCAGGAGCACCTGCCGATGATCGTCGCGAACCTGACGCAGACGCCCGATCGCTCGCGCGCGATCATCGGCGGCGGGGCCGATCCGCTGCCGGCACTGCTCGACGGCGTCGCGCTGCTGAACCGCTGCGGTGTCGACGTGATCGCGATTCCGTGCAACTCGGCGCATCACTGGTATGCGCCGCTGCGCGAACGCAGCGCGGTGCCGATCCTGCATATCGTCGAGGCATCGGTGGCCGCGTTGCCGGCCGGCGTGCGGCGTGTCGCGGTGCTCGCCACCGGCGGCACGCTGGTATCGGGCTTCTACCAGGCAGCGCTGCGTGCGCGCGGATTCGAGCCGGTGATGCCGGGCGTAGCCGCGCAGCGCGATATCGCCGCGTGCATCGCGGCCGTCAAGGCGGGGAAGATCGATGCGTCGGTGCGGTGCCTGTCACGCGCGCTCGCGACGCTGGCGCGACGCGACGCGGGTGTCGCGGTGATGGGCTGCACGGAGATTCCGATCGCCGCGCGGGCGTTGCGCGATGCGCCGTTCGCGTTGGTCGACAGCACGCAGGAGCTGGCGCGCGCGACGGTCGCCTATGCGGCCGAGCGAGGATGGGGGCGGGCAGTGTGATGCGCGGCGACGGCGCGATGCGCGGACCTCCGGCATGCATGACGGACTTCGCTCGCGCTAGATCCGATAGGGTGCCCGCACGCCCGGCTCGGTGAGCGGAAAATCCTTCGTGTTGCGCGATACGAGCAGCAGGCCGTTCACTTGCGCCGATGCCCAGACGATTGCATCGGGCAGACGAATGCGACGTTCCTTGCGAATCGTTACGGCGCGATTGGCCACCGTGCTGTCGAGCGGGATGATGTCGAACGACGAAAGCCACGCGCGGATCGGCGCATCGTCGCCGGCCGTCGTGCCGACCAGAACTTCCATCCAGGTCACGATGCTGATCGCCCGATAGTCGTAGCGGGCCAGCTCCGCGCGCGCGGACTCCACGCCGCCGAGATAGTCGATCAGGATGTTGGTGTCGAAGAGTGCCTTTACCATTCCGCGCGCAGTGCCTCCTGATAGGCGAGCCCGTCGAGCGCACGCGCTTTCCAGAGACCGAACACGGTGCAGGCATGCGGCGGCCGGTGCGGCACGACGCATGCGTGGGCCGCAAGCGCGCGGCCCGAATGCGTGGCCGTGCCGCGGATGTCGAAGAGTGCTTTTACCATTCTGAACGCAGTGCCTCCTGATAGGTGAGCCCGTCGACCGCGCGATCCTTCCACAGGCCGAATACGTTATCGGCATGCGCTCGCTTGTGTTGCGCGATATACGCGTCGATCGCGTCGCGAATGATCGCGGCGCGAGGGCGTTGCTCAGTCTCGACGATGGCGGCCAGTTCGTCGAGCTGGCCATTCGACAGATCGATCAGGATACGGCTCATTGCAGCCTCCGATATATGATATGCATATCATATATATGCATGCGGCCGTCCGCAAGGCGCCGGCTCGCCCGGCAAGCATGACGGCTCGCCGGCAGCCGGCGGCGCGGGCGTTCAGGCGGCGATCTTTCTCAGCCAGTCGGCGAGCCGTCTCGCCCCGTCCGGCATGTCCGCATCCTCGCGCGTGCACAGGTAGTAGTCGCGCCCGTCGTCGAGCGCATGGTCGAACAGCTTCACGAGTTCGCCGCTCGCCAGTTCGCGCTCGACCAGCCGCGGGCGCAGCAGCGCCGCGCCGAGATCCGCGCGCGCGGCGCTCAGCGTCAGTTGCCCGTCCTCGAACATCGGCCCCACCGCGTGCGACACGTGCCGCACGCCGGCGCCCTGCAGCCAGTTGACCCAGGTGCTGCGATCCTCGTCGTGCACGAGCGGCGCGTGCGCGAGATCGGCCGGAGTGCGGAACGGCCCGTGGCGTTTCAGGAATGTCGGGCTGCACATCGGCACCATCGCGCCCGGCAGAAGCCGTTCGCAGCGATAGCCGGGCCAGTCGCCGGTGCCGAAGCGGATCGACAGGTCCGACGCGTCGCTTCGATAGTTGCGGTGATGCGCATACAGCACGGTCACGTCGACGTCGGTGTTGTCGGCGAGGAACGCATGCAGCCGGGGGATGAACCAGCCGATGCCGAGCAGCGGAATCAGGCTGATCGTGATCTGCCGCAGCGACGACCGGTCGCGCACGAAGCGCGTCGCGCTGCGCAGCACCGAGAACGCGGCGCTGATCGAGCGGTAATAGTCGCGCCCCTCGTCGGTGAGTGCGAGCAGCCGGCCTTCGCGCACGGTCAGCGGCGTCTGGATGAACGCTTCGAGCAGTTGCAACTGGTGGCTGACCGCGGATGGCGTGATGTCGAGCTCGCGCGCGGACGCGGTGACCGACCCGAGGCGCGCGAATGCCTCGAACGCGCGGACGGCACGCAGCGGCGGATCGTGTGGCAATTGTTCGATATTTTTCATGTATCGAATTTTATCGAAAAATCAGGGTAAGTGACAACGTGAAAATACCCTGTATTTACAGGCAATTACGTTATTGTGTCGGGAATGGCATAAGCATCCAACAATTGAGTATTTGGGGCGAAGATGCTGAATATTTAATATTTTTCATGTTTTGATCCGAATCACTGACCCCCGCACATGAAAATCGCTTTTCTTCCCGCCAGCCTCGCATTCTCCGTGGCCACGCTGATCGCTGCCGTTCCCGCCTTCGCGCAGTCCGCGCCGCAGACGATCCTGATCGGTCTTGCCGCGCCGCTCACCGGCCCGTCCGCGCGGATCGGCAAGGACCTGCAGAACGGCGCGCAGCTCGCGATCGACGACGCGAACGCGAAGCATCCGAGCATCGGCGGCAAGCCGGTCGTCTACAAGCTCGTCGCGGCCGACGACCAATCCGATCCGCGCACGGCCGTCGCGGTCGCGCAGCAACTGGTCGATCAGCACGTGATCGGCGTCGTCGGTCACTGGAATACGGGCTGCAGCGTGCCGGCGTCGCGCGTCTATCGCGATGCGGGCATCCCGCAGATCGCGCCGGCATCCACCGGCCACCCGTACACGCAGCAGGGCTATGCGACGGCGTTCCGCATCATGGGTCACGACGATACGGGCGGCAACTTCACCGGTGCCTATGCGGTGAAGACGCTGAAGGCGAAGCGCATCGCGGTGATCGACGATCGCACGTCGTTCGGCGCGGGGCTGGCCGACCAGTTCATCAAGGGCGTGCAGGCGAACGGCGGCACGATCGTCGATCGCCAGTACGTGAACGACAAGACGACCGATTTCAGCGGCGTGCTGACCGCGATCAAGGGCAAGCGCGCGGATCTCGTGTTCTTCGGCGGGCTCGACGCGCAGGCCGCGCCGATCGCGCGCCGGATGCGCCAGCTCGGCGTGAGCGCGCCGCTGCTCGGCGCCGGCGGTTTCGTGAGCCAGACCTTCCTGTCGCTCGCGGGCAAGGACGGCGACGGCGTGACGGCGCTCGAGCCGGGCCTGCCGCTCGACCGGATGCCGGGCGGCAAGGCATTCGATACGCAATACCGCGCACGCTTCCACGCGCCGATCGAACTGCATGCGCCGTTCGCGTACGACGCGGCCGCCACGCTGATCGCGGCCGCGCAGAAGGCCGGCACGACGCAGCCCGCGAAGCTGGTCGCGGCGGTGCGCGCGATCGACCGGCCCGGCGTGACCGGCCGGGTCGCGTTCGATCAGCAAGGCAACCTGAAGGACCCTGCGTTCACGATCTACCAGGTACGCGACGGCAAGTGGGCCGTCGTCGACGTGCTCGGCGGCGCGCGCACCGCAACGAAATGACGATGGAGACGAACCCCATGACCGACACGACCCATGCATCCGCGGCGGCACCCGAGGACACGCGCCTTGGCATCCTCGCGCGGCGCCGCATCGAAGCGGAAATCATCAAGCCGATCTACGAGATCATGAAGCGCGAGTTCGGCACCGAGCGCGCGCAGGCCGTGATCGCCGAAGCCGTGCGCGGCGCGGCTGTCGACGCAGGCCGCACGTTCGCCGCGCAGGAGCACGACGGCACGAGCGTGCAGTCGTTCATCGCGCTGCAGGTGCTGTGGGAGAAGGACGACGCGCTCGACGTCGAGGTGCATCGCGCGGACGACGCGCACTACGACTACGACGTGCATCGCTGCAGCTATGCGGAGATGTATCACGCGATGGGGCTCGGCGAGATCGGCCACCTGCTGAGCTGCGCGCGCGACAGCTACTTCATCGAGGGTTACGACCCGCGCATCGCGCTGACGCGCACGAGCACGATCATGCAGGGCGGCAAGCGCTGCGATTTCCGCTATGCGCTGCAGGCCGCGCCGCGCGACGATGCAGCGGAGGCCGGCAATGCATGACGACCTCGCGGGCGTACTGCGCGTCGACGGCGCGCGGCTGTGGGCATCGCTCGAACGGATGGCGCAGATCGGCGCGACGCCGAAGGGCGGCGTCTGCCGTCTCGCGCTGACCGATCTCGACCGCGAGTCGCGCGACCTGTTCGTGCAGTGGGCGCGCGACGCCGGCTGCACGGTGCGGGTGGACCAGATGGGCAACGTGTTCGCACGACGCGCGGGCCGCAATCCCGACGCCGCACCGGTGATGACGGGCTCGCACGCCGATTCGCAGCCGACCGGCGGCCGCTACGACGGCATCTACGGCGTGCTCGGCGGCCTCGAGGTCGTGCGTGCGCTCAACGATGCGGGCATCGAGACCGAGCGCCCGATCGACGTCGTGATCTGGACCAACGAGGAAGGCTCGCGCTTCGCGCCGGCGATGATCTCGGCCGGTGTGTTCTCGGGCGTCTATCCGCTCGAATACGGGTTGTCCCGCACCGACGGCGCAGGCAAGACGATCGGCGAGGAACTCGCGCGGATCGGCTACGCGGGCGCCGAGCCCGTCGGCGGCTATCCGGTGCATGCCGCATACGAACTGCATATCGAACAGGGCGCGATTCTCGAACGCGCGGGCAAGACGATCGGCGTCGTGACGGCCGGGCAGGGGCAGCGTTGGTACGAGGTGACGCTGACGGGCGTCGATGCGCACGCGGGCACGACGCCGATGGAGTTCCGGCGCGACACGCTGGTGGGTGCCGCGCGGATGATCGAGTTCGTCGATGCGCTCGGCCGTCGCCATTCGCCACACGCGCGCGCGACGGTCGGGATGATCGAGGCGCGGCCGAATTCGCGCAACACGGTGCCGGGCGGCTGCTTCTTCACGGTCGAGTTCCGCCATCCCGACGATGCGGTGCTCGATGAACTCGATGCGGCGCTGCGTGCGGAGCTGGCGCGCGTGGCGGCCGACGCCGGCCTCGGCGCACAGATCGAGCAGATTTTCACATATCCGCCGGTGCCGTTCGCGCCACGCTGCATCGACGCGGTGCGCGACGCGGCGCAGGCACTCGGGCTGTCGCACATGGACATCGTGTCCGGTGCGGGCCATGACGCGTGCTATGTCGCGCGCGTCGCGCCGACCGGCATGATCTTCGTGCCCTGCGTCGACGGACTGAGCCACAACGAGGCCGAGGCGATCACGCCGGAATGGTCGGCGGCAGGCGCCGACGTGCTGCTGCGCGCGGTGCTGCAGAGCGCGCAGGAAGCGGGCGCCTGATGGGCACGTGACAGGCGCGGCTTACTTGCCGGCCTTGCGCCGCGCCATGTACGTGAGGTACGCGACGACCTGGTCGAGCTCCCGGTCGCTCAGCTGATCGGGCGGAAACGCCGGCATCGCGCGGCCCGGCCAGTCGCGCACCGATGCCGGATTGCGGATGTAGCGGCGCAGCGCGGCGGGCTGGAAGTAGTCGACCGGATTCATCGGCGCGTTCAGGTCGGGGCCGGCCTGGCTGCTGCCCGCGCCGTCGAGACGATGGCATGCGAGGCATTGCGTGACGAATAGTCGCTGGCCCGCGCGGGCCGGATCGTTCGCAGGCAGCGCCGGATCGACGGCGAGCGACGGCCAGCGCGCGAGCGGCGACGATTCGATCGTGATGCGCACGATCTGATACGGCCACTGTTCGCCCCGTACCGACGACGCGTCCGGTCCCAACCACACGAGATAGAACGGCCCTGCGCTGACCTGCTTGCCCGGCAGCTTCGGCCACGGGTGCGCAGGATCCTCGATCGCGAGCCATGCGACGGCGCCGGCCGGTGTGCGGCGGCGCGCGAGATCCAGCGGCAATTGTGCGGCGAAACCGTCGGCCGCGCGTGTTTCGAGCACGCCGTCGGCAGGCAATGGCGTGTCGCCGAGCAGGGCGGCGAACGGCACCGCGCGGAACGTCATCGGCCGGCCGTACGCAATGTCGCGCGGCACGTGGATGTCCGTCGCGTCGGTGCGCGCGAGCAGCGCCTGGCGCGTCAGGACGCGCGGCGTGCCGCCGGTCTCGAGCTCGAGCGAGCCCTGTGCTGACGCGCGCGTGGCGATCAGGCACACCGTCAGCAGCAACAGCGAAAACCACTGGCGCTTCAGCATTCGTTCTCCGTGGCGGGGCGTTCTGGCGGCGGCATAGGACGCGTGCGCCGCGGCCGATGAAGGAATCGGGCGACAGTCTATCCGCTACGGGCGGCGCTGGCGACTGCAGCGCGAAAGCATGGGCGTGGCCGGGAGCGGGCCGGCCGGCCGGCAGGCAGCAGCGTGTCCAGCTACCCGGCCGCCGAATGCGTGCGGAGCGATCGCGCCGTACGATTCGGGCAGCGGCGCAAATGCGCGGGCGAATCGCGTCGATCCGGATCGACGCGCCACGATCTCAATGTGTCGGACACTGCGCGTCGGCCTTCGGCAACGGCGCTTCCCGTGCGGTGTCAAAATCCGCTTCGCGCGTCCCGGACGGTGTCAGCGATACGAAATGCATCGCCCCGTCGCGTGCCGGGAACCCGGCGATGCCGGTCGCGCCCCACGGAACCGGCGAGCGCTGCACGCCGCTCACCGACATGCCCGTTGGCGAAAGCGCCAGCGTCAGAAGCCGCCCGTCGCGAGTCGGCACATACGCATGCGTGCCGTCGACGCCGATCCCGGACTCGCGCACCGACGCCGGCAGGCAGTCGAGCGTGGCGAGGCGACGCCCGTCCGGATCGATCAGCATCGCGACGCCGTGATGGTCAGCGGTCGTCGTGACGACGATGAAACGGTCGACCGCCGGCACATAGGCCGACGAATACACGTAGTACTGGATCGCGTCGTTCAGCGGCCCGAGCGTGTCGAGCTTCGCCGTGACCGGATCGAACATCGCGTATTCGAGCGTCGCGTCCGTGCTGCCTTCGATGTATTTCTGCCAGACCAGCAGCGCGCGGTGCGGCGAGCCCGCGACCACGGGCCACCACTCGCGGCGGTGCGGCGCGACCGACACATGGTTCAGCACGCGTCCTTCGGCATCGTAGGTTTTCACGTAGACGCCGTCGCCGGTGCCGAGGTTGTCGACGCCGCCGCCGTCGATCCAGTCTGCGGAATAGAACACGACGAAGCGTTCGCCCACCGCGGCGACGTGCCCCGAGTGGCCGCCCGCCTCGACATCGTTCGGGTAGGGCTTGATCGGCTTCAGGTCGCGCCGATAGACGCCGTATCGCTGGCTGACCACCTGCGGCGTGTTCCAGCCGTCCTCGAACGTGACGAAGATGTCGCCGCGCGGATTCTGCGCGATCGATACGGGTTCCTGCGCTTCCGGGCGGCTGATGAACGTATGGACGCGCAGCAAGCGCGGCTTGCCCGGCAGCCACTGGCCGACATACACGTCATGCGGCCAGTTGCCGTTGCGCAGCGCGCCGTGCGGCACGATGCCCGAACTGCTGAAGAACACCCAGCGCCGCCCGCCGCCGGCGTCGGCCACGCCGATCCCGTGCATGAAGCGCCGCGGGTCGCCGCTTTCCGGTGGCGCCGCGGGTTCCTGCACGGCGACCGTATGCACGACCGGTGCGCCGGCGCACGTGTACGACGGCGTGGCGACGGCACCGCACGCGCCGCACAGCGCGGTTGCGACGCGCCACGCGGCGGCACGCCGGGCCGCGTGTGTGCGCATGGAAAATGCGTGCGCCACGAACGGCCGTCGCATCATTCGACGGTGACCGATTTCGCGAGGTTGCGCGGCTTGTCGACGTCGGCGCCGCGCGCGCAGCCGACGTGATACGCGAGCAACTGCAGCGGGATCACGTTGACGATCGGCGACAGCGCGTCGCCCGATTCGCGCACGCGGATCAGGTGCGTGTCGCGGTCGGTGTCGATCTCGAGATGATTGCCCGCGAGCACGTACAGCCGTCCGCCGCGTGCGCGCACCTCGGCCATGTTGGACTTCAGCTTCTGGAACAGGCGGTCGTCCGGTGCGATCGTGACGACCGGCATCGCGCTCGTGACGAGCGCGAGCGGGCCATGCTTCAGCTCGCCGGCCGGATAGCCTTCCGCATGGATGTACGACACTTCCTTGAGCTTCAGCGCACCTTCCAGCGCGATCGGATAGTGAATGCCGCGACCGAGGAACAGCGCGTTCTCGGTGCGCGCGAACTTTGCGGCCCAGCCCATGATCTGCGTTTCGAGCGCGAGTGCGTGGCCGATGCGCTCCGGCAGTTCGTGCAGCTTCTTCAGGTGCATTGCCACATGCGCCGCGTCGAGCCGGCCGCGCTGCTGCGCAAGCGCCAGCGTCAGCAGGAACAGCGCGACGAGCTGCGTCGTGAACGCCTTGGTCGACGCGACGCCGAGCTCGATGCCGGCACGCGTCAGGAAGCAGAGCGGTGCCGTGCGCGCGATCGAGCTGGTCGCGACGTTGCAGATCGCCATCGACAGGTCCTGTCCCATCCCGCGCGCGCGCTCGATCGCGCCGATCGTGTCGGCGGTCTCGCCGGACTGCGAAATGCCGACGACGAGCGTGCGCGGATCGGGCACGGTATCGCGATAGCGGTACTCGCTCGCGATCTCGACTTGTGCGGGGATGCCCGCGATGCCCTCGAGCCAGTATTTCGCCGTCAGGCCCGCGTAGTAGCTGGTGCCGCAGCCGAGCAGCAGCACGCTCCGGGTTCTCGACAACAATGCACGGGTGCTTTCGTTGCCGCCGAACAGCGCGGGCGAGATCGTGTCGATGCCGTCGATCGTGGCGGCGATCGCCTTCGGCTGCTCGAAGATCTCCTTCTGCATGAAGTGCTGGTACGGGCCGAGCGCGGCGTCGTCATTGCGTGCCTTGACCTCGCACAGCGGACGCCTGGCTTCGCATCCGACAGAGTCGACGACGTCGATGCGCTCCGGCGTGATCAGCGCGACGTCGCCGTCTTCCAGGTAGACGAAGCGGTCGGTCAGGTCGCCGAGTGCCGCGCAGTCGGACGCGAGATAATTCTGGTCCGCGCCGATGCCGATCACGAGCGGCGAGCCGGCGCGCGCGGCGACGAGCCGCTGCGGTTCGCGCGCGCTCAGCACGGCGATCGCATACGCGCCGTGCAGCCGCTTGACCGCGCGGATGACGGCATCGAACAGGTCGTCGCGATACACGCTGTGGATCAGGTGCGCGATCACTTCGGTGTCGGTTTCGCCGCGAAACGTATAGCCGCCCTCGCGCAGTTCGGCGCGCAATGCCTCATGGTTTTCGATGATCCCGTTGTGCACGACCGCGATCGTGTCGCCCGACATGATCGGGTGCGCGTTCATTTCCGACGGCGCGCCGTGCGTCGCCCAGCGCGTGTGCGCGATGCAGGTCTGCGCTTCGAGACCGAGCGTCAGCACGCGGTCCTGCAGGTCCGCCACGCGTCGCAACGTGCGTTCGCTGCGCAGGCGGCCATCACGCAGCACGGCGATGCCGCACGAATCGTAGCCGCGATACTCGAGCCGGCTCAGCGCATTGACCAGTTGCGGCACCTGATTCTTCAGGCCGCTTGCTCCGACGATTCCGCACATGATTCACCTCGTCTACAGGAAGTTGCCGGCTGGCGCGCGACGCGCGGCAGCACGATTTCAGGAGCGGTGTCGCGCCGTGCGGCATGCGTCGCGCCCGGCGCGGCACGTTTCCGGTGACCTACTCGCGGGGCTGCGGTCCCGCATGCGCGACCCATTCGATGCCCGAGATCGAGCCGTTCGCGTCGTGCGACGCGACGAGAATGCGCGTCGTGCGCCGCGCACCGCGCCGGCGGGCACCCGCGAGCGCGGTTGCCGGCACCGAGCGCGCCTTTACGCCGGCCGAGCGCCGCAGCATTTTCGACACGCGCAACCGGTACGCGAGCGGATGCACGACGCGCCCGGCGATCAGCCATGTGACGATCGTGCCGGCGATCAGCGCGATGCTCGTCACGTAGAACACGATCTGCTCGATCGGCATCTCGGCCTGGTTGAACGGCAGCAGGTAGCGATACGTATAGATGCAAATCGATGCCCAGACACCCCCGACCAGCGCGGGCCGCACGAGGCGGAACCACGCGACGAGCACGGGTCCGACGATGTTGCCGCGCTCGGCGATCAGTTCGCGCGGCGCGCGCAGGGAAAGGTCAATAATCGGCGCGTTCTTCATGTTGAATGCCTCGGTCGGGACTGACCCAAACGGCGCGTTTGCCGCGGCCCCGCAGTAACACGGCGGGCAGGGCGACGACGGTGGTGATCATGCTGATCAGCCAGAACGCGACGGGGTACCAGATGGTGTCAAGGAAGTACATCAGGAGTTTCTCGTCGTAACGACGATCGATCATGCTGCCGATGATCAGCTGCAGGATGCAGGTCGCGACCAGCAGCATCCCGTGCCAGTGCGGCACCACGGACACATGCCAGCTCTGCGGAAGCGGGTAGACGAGGTCGATCAGCGCGAGCAGCAGGATGAACGACATCGAGTACGCCCACGCGATGCCGATCAGGTACTCGGCGAACAGCGGCCACATCATCATCTGCGTCGGCCGCGCGAGCGTGCCCGCGTACTTGAGCAGCACCTGGATGCCGCCTTTCGACCAGCGCAGCCGCTGCCGGTAGAGCCCCTTCAGCGTCTCGGGCATCAGGATCCAGCTGAGCGCGTGCGGCTCGTACACGACGCGCCAGTCGCGGCACTGCAGTTTCCAGCTGATGTCGATGTCCTCGGTCAGCATGTCCGAGCTCCAGTAGCCGACATCGGCGAGCGCGGTCTTGCGGAACATCGTGATCACGCCCGATACCGTGAAGATGCGGCCGTACACCTGCTGCGTGCGCTTGATCAGCCCGACGATCGACGAGAATTCGCCGACCTGCATGCGCCCCAGCAGCGACGTGCGCGTGCGGATGCGCGGGTTGCCGGTGACTGCGCCGACGCCCGGATCGGTCAGGAAATGCTCGAGCATCCAGCCGATCGCATCGTGCGCGAGCAGCGCGTCGCCGTCGATGCACAGCAGGTAATCCGCGTTCGATACGGCTGCCGCGGTGGTGAGCCCGACCGCCTTGCCCTCGTTGCGCGCGTGATGGATCACGAGCAGCCGCGGGATCTCGACGGCCAGCTCGTTGAGAATCTCGCCGGTGTGGTCCTTGCTGCCGTCGTTGACCGCGATGATGTCGTAGTTCGGGTAGTCCATTGCGTCCAGGTGACGGATCACGCTGCGCGCGTTGGCCGCTTCGTTGAAGCACGGCACGACGATCGAGATCTTCGGGATGCCGCTCGACGCGATCGTGCGCATCGACAGCTCGCGGCCTTCCTCGAGCAGGAAGTAGTGCACGACACCGCCGATCATCCACAGGTACGACATGAAGAACGGATAGTAGAAGACGAAGTCCTGCAGGCGCTGGATGATGCTATGGGTGGTCATGGTGTCTTGGTCCCCTGCGTATGCTGCATCTGCATCAGCGCGTTGATCGAGGTGGGGTCGAGGCGGCTCTTCAGCGACATCACGTCGCGCATCGCATCGAGCTCCGGCTGGCCGTTCAGGAAGTTGTCCGGGTAGTAGCCGAAATTCACCGCGCCTTCGCTGCGCAGCCGCCGCATCTGCGTGAGCAGCGTGCTGGCCGGCACCGCCTTCTGCGCGTGCCAGTCGTACGACTGCAGTTCGAACACGGTGCGCTGCAGCCCGCGCTGCTTCGCGCGCACGGCTTTGACGAGCTGGTCCAGCCAGCCATTGGGATCCTTCGCCTGCTCCATGTACGGCATCGCCATCAGCGCGACGTAGTCGTAGGTGGCGAGGAAATCGTCGTAGTTCTGCGCGTACCACGCTTCCGATTCGGGCTTGAGCACCGGCATCGCGAAGATGTTGCGCACGGTCAGCACGTCGCCCACGTTCTGGTGGGCCAGCACGATCTGTTCGAGCTGGCGGGTCAGGTCGATCAGATAGCGCGACTTCTGGCGCGTCCAGCGCTTCATCAGGTCGGGGTTCTCGCGGATCTTGCCGACGTCGGCCGGCAGCCCCCACTGAGCATAGGTGCGCAGCGCATGCCGGCCCGCATCCTCGTAGTCGTCGAGCACGGCGTCGTCGCTGAACAGGATGCCGCTGAACGACGCGTGCTTGCTGAGATCCTCGTAGATCTGCTCGATCATCAGCCGCGCGTCCGGATCGAACGGGCTCAGCCGGAACATGCGCGTACCGTTCTCGCGGGCCGGTGCGCCGCCGTATGCACTCACGGCCTCGAGCCCGCGCTGCTTGTCGGCCGGCGGCCGGAACGCGAGCACCGGCATCCACGCGTACACCTGCACGTTGGAACGCGTGTTGAGCTGCCACGCGGCGCGCGAGAACAGGTCGGCGCGCATCGGCAGGTGCCGGTTCGGGAAATACACCGCTTCGGCCACGCCGGTGCCTTTCGGGTCCGCATACGCCTGGAGATACACCGATTTCGGCTGCATCCGGTAGATGCGCTCGACCAGCTTGCCGAGATTCGCTTCCTGCCGCCCGGGATCCGGGTCGTAGACCTGGTCGAGATCGACCTGCACGGTGCGCTCGGGCACGTCGACGTCGCCGCGGTTGGACGCCGGCTCGCGCATCGAGCGCTCGAACCCGCCGATGTCGACGTCGTACATCATCAGGATCCGTCTCAGCCGGTCCAGAGGTACGTCCGGCGTATTCGGACCGGAGTCGAGGCTGAACTGGATGTCCATCCCGAGCGACGTCGATATTTGGCGCACGGGCTGGTTTTCCGCGCCGTATGGCCACACCATCGAACGTGCGACGATGCCTGTATGTTCGCGGATCTGCTGCACGCAGGTCTGCAGGTCGTCGTGTACGCGAGCCTGGAATTCGGCGTCGGTTTCATAGCGTTTCTCGTTTTGGAGATAGAGGTGCGACGTGGTCGCCGGCAACTCGTTGCCTTGCGGATTCGCGATTGCGCCATGATGGAGATTGTGGGTATGGCAGCCGAGCTCGACGAGGTTCGACTGGCCGAGCTTCTTCACCTCGTCCCACGACAGGAAGGAGTCGCGCGGCACCTGGATCTTGTCGCTGATGCGGATCGGCGTATCCGGCGGTGTATCGATCCACGCGGTGACGATGCCCATCACGGCCGGATACTTGAAGCGCTCGAGCAGCGGCAGCACCTTCGTGTAGTGGCTGCGAAAGCCGTCGTCGAACGTGAGCAGCACCGCGCGCGGCGGCAGCGGCTTGCCGCCGTGCCGCGACTCTTCGATCTGCTTGACCGTGATGGTGTGGTAGTTGTTGGTCTGCAGCCACGAGAAGATCGCGGTCAGCGTGCCGGTATCGACCGCGAACGGGTCCACCAAAGCCGAAGGTGACGAGAACGATGCCATCAGGTTGTCACGCACGTCATGCATGCAGATCACGCGAAACGTCTTGCCGTCGGCCGGATCGGACGGCGGCAGCAGGTCGATCATCTTGGCATTGGTCACGCCCGGAAACAGCGAACAGGCGGCAAATGCGCCCATGCATCCGCACATGAAGGTCCGTCTTGATTGCATCACTCGATCTCCTTGCTAGAACGGCAGGTTGACCGACAGGAAGCCGGTTTCGGAGCGTTCGCGCTCGCCGTCGTATGCGTGGCTGCTGATCTCGACGCCATAGCTCAGCGTGATGTCGTGCTTGAACGTCCACGCGTGCTCGAGGCGCGCGCTCCACAGCGGGCTCGTGCCGAAACCGCGCTCGTTGTATACGCCGCCAGACACCGATATGCGCTGCTTCAGCCCCATGTCGCCCTTCTTCCACAGCATCAGCTGGTGCATGACGGTCGCCGCGGCCGCGTAGTCGCGGCCCGGGCTGAAGTAGGGCGCGTCCTGGCGCGTGTTGCTGTCGGTGCCGAGATCGAGCGATACGTTGACGAGCTGGTTGGCAGACGTGTACACGCGCTGCGTGGCGGTCGCCGAGATCTCCTGGTGCAGGTTCGAATCGCTGTAGCGGCTCACGCCGTAGCTCAGCTTGACCTCGCGACGGTCGTTCTGGCGATACACGACCGAGACGTTCGCCGAGCGGCCCCAGATGTGCGCGGCATACGCCTTCCACGGCAGCGAGTTGTCGTTGGTGTCGAGCGCGCCACTGACCGTCCAGTAGTCGTTCAGCGCGTATGCGATCGACCCGCGTCCGCCGGTTCGGCCGTCCGAGCCGAACGAGCGCGTGACTTCGCCCTGCACGGTGAGCGGCCCGTGCCGGTAGTCGCCACCGACGCCTGTCCGCGTGCGGCTGACGTTGCCGGAGTCGGTCTGCGCATAGCCGAAGAACGTGTGCGAGAAGACGCGCCAGTTGTCGCCGAACGGTTGCGAATACACATAGCTGTCCGACGTGAAGCTGTTGTCGGCCAGCGCGCTGTTGCCGTGCTCGTAGCTCAGGTCGGTCGTGAACACGGGGCTGCGGTACGCCTTGTAGTCGCGCTTGAAGCCGCGCACGGCGCCGCTGTCCGGGAACGTGTTGCCCAGGGTCTGGTCGACGTACTTCGCGCTCGCATAGTCGTCTGCCGTGAGCGACGCACGGCCGAGGCCCGCGAGCATCTCGACACTGTCCGGGTGGTCGGTCAGCGACGCGCGATACATCGCGATCGCCTGGCGCGGATGCGACTGGCTGGACACCGCGTCGGCGTGTGCGGCGCGAATCTCCGAGTTGAACGGCACCTGTTTCTCGAGTTCTTCGAGTGCGGCGATCCCTTCGTCGGGATGACCCGTGAAGATCAGGTATTGCGCGCGCAGCCGGTAGTAGCGCAGATAGTCGCTTTCTCCCGGACCGACGTTGGTCACCTGTTTGGCCGGCGGCAGCGACTTGCCCATGTCGTCGAGCACCTGCTTCGCGTCCGCCGCGCGTCCCTGGTCGACGTACGACCAGAACAGCCCTTCGCGCAGTTCGATCGGACGCGTGCGCGAACCGTACTGGAAGCCGCGGGTCGCGCGATCCGTCGGTGACGCGGTGGCCTGCTGCAGCGCACGCGCGTAGACGGCGTTCGCCTTGGCCGGCTCGCTCAGGTACAGATAGGCGTCGCCGACGGCCGCCAGCGCGTCGATCGAGATTTCAGCGTTGGACGGAATCGTCTCGAACGTCGCGACGGCCGTCTTCATGTCGCCGCGTGCCGCATAGGCGATCGTGCGATCGCCCGCCAGCGCCGTCCTGACCGGCGTGTATTCGGGCGTGGCCGGCATTCGCTTGTCGAGGTCGTCCGCCGCGCGCAGTGCGCTGTCGAGTCCGTCGAAGCGGTCCGCACTCGTCATCGAGCGCGACTTGTCGCGTCCGCCTCGTACCTGCTGACGAATCGACAGTTCTTCCAGTTGCGCGATGTCGACGGCCGAGAATGCATCGGGCCGCGCCTTCGCTTCCTCGAGCGCCTTGATCGCGCCGCCGCTCGCGGCGAGGCCGAACACGTCGTTGCGCACGGTCGCGACGTCGGCGGTGCGGAGGTTCGGTGCCTGGGCATTCGGCATTTCGACGTCAGGTCCTTGCGATCGTTGCATGGATTCGCCGGGTAGCTGGGCGCCGGGCGTCTGTGAACTCGGCCCTTGGGACGACGGCGATTGCGCGCCCGGCATCTCCGTCACGGGCGCGGGCGAGTTCGGCATCGGCGTGCCGGATGCCTGAGCGGTTTGCGTCGGCGCATTCGGCGGCGTGGTGGTCGCGGCTTGTGCGGGCTGCAGCGGGATGTCCGAGGTATGCGCGCTCGGCGCCGGCGCAGCGGATGCGGATGGATCGGATGTGGTTGGGACGGTATGCGCTGGCGTATCGGGCGATTGAGTGCTGGCGGCCTGTGCAGGCGGCATCTGCGCGACCGGTGCCGGCGTATTCGGCGGTGCGGTGTCGGATGTCTGCGCCAGCTGCATCGGCGCGTCCGGCATCTGCGCGACCGGCGCCGGCGTATTCGGCGGTGCGGTGTCGGATGCCTGCGCCAGCTGCATCGGCGCGTCCGGCGTCTGCGCGGCCGGTGCCGGCGTATTCGGCGGTGCGGTGTCGGATGCCTGCGCCAGCTGCATCGGCGTGTCCCGCGTCTGCGCGACCGGCGCCGGCGTACCCGATGACTGCGCGCCAGGCGCCGGGTCGCTCGATTGCGGCGCTTCCGGTTCCACCACGACCGTGGTCGGCATATTCGATGCCTGAGCGATCTGCACCGACGCGTCGGACGCCTGCGCGATCGGCGTCGGCGCTTGAGGGGGCAGAGCGCCCGAACCCTGGGCGACCTGCATCGGCGCCCCCGTTGGCTGCATGTCGGGCGGCAGCGCATCCCGCGCGCCGTTGGTCCCGGCGATTTCGCGCGCGCTTCCCGGTTCCGCGTCGCCTTCGGCGGCGAAGCAGGGGCCGGACGCGACGAGCAGCAACAGCAATGGCGCATGCAGGAGGATCCGCCGGTTGGACGGAGCGACGGTGGTGCATTGTTGTTTACGATTGTTGGCCACGGTATGTCCTCACTTCGAATCGATCACATCGGTTGCATGCCCGACGACGCTCGTCGCCGACCGTCACGCTGCCGGGTGGCGAGACCCGGCCGCATCCGGCCGGTTCACAGGCGGTTGCGGATCGCTTGTCCAAGCAGCGCGCGCGATTCGCTGTTCTTCGGGTCGATGGCGAGTGCCCGGCTCGCGTTTTGCTCCACGCAGTTCCATTTGTCCATCTGTGCGCACGAGCGCGCCTTGGCCAGGGCGCGGGCGCCTTCCACCTCCTCGCGCGTGACGCTGGCAGCCTCCATGTGCGCCGAGTCTGCGATATACGAATGCGGCTGAACTCTCGGCTCGGGGTCGGTGGGTTTTTTCGTGCGCGCCAGCGTTTGCGAGCGCGACGTCCGGTGCGCTTCGGATGAGCGCGTGGCGCGAGTGCCGGCGGATGCGGCGTGCGCGTTGGCCGCGAGCGTCGTGGATGACCCATGCGCACGGCGCGTGTGCTTCGCGTGAGAGCGGGCCGCCATTTGCGGCCGCACGGTCGGTTCGGCCGCGGCGGACATCACGGGCGCGGCCGCTGCAGACGACGCAGCCGGCGCGGCCTGCGCGACGGTCGATGCGACGCCGGCGGGCGCGGAGGCGCCGGAAGCGTTGTCCGTCACGGCCACAATGGCGTTGCGATATTTCCCGACGGCGGAGCCGATCACGCCGGCGATGTCGTGCGTCACGGTTGTGTGGGATGCGTTGCCTACACCCACGTCGCGCTCGACATACGCGAACGCACCGAAGATCGCGGCAAACGCAACGATGCTGAGCGCCGCATTCCTGCCCGGACCCCAGGAGGGTTTCGGCTGACGGGCGGGCGAGCCGTCCGGTCGATCTGCACGAGTCATTCAATGTTCCTCGCTTCGATGGATGGCGGTGAATGGCGTGATTGCGCGCTGTCGGCACGCGGATTCAGGCGGGGCTCACCATTTCAACTGCGTGGTGAGCGCACCCGTTTCGACGATCGCGAACTGCGTGGCCCCCTGATAGGTTCCTTCGACCCGGTAACTTGCATCGGGCACGCTGAACAGACAGCGCGGCCCCGTTGCCTTGAACTCGACGAGCACGCGTCCATGTCGCCGCAGCCGCACCTGGACGTTCGACAGCGGCTGCCCGGTGCCGCCCGATACGAACGACACGCCGAGGTTGTACGGACGGCCGTCGGGGGGAAGCGGCGCCGTACCGTCGATTCGTCCATCACCGCAGATGTACGAAATCACATATCGCTCCGGGCCCGCACCGGACGCAGGCTTCTCGGTTTGGGTCTGGCCCTGGGCCACGGCATGGATGCAGAGTGCGAATATGACGATGCCGAGGCGCGGGCGAGCATGCTGTTTAAATGACGAGGAAGACATTGCAACCTCCATCCGGAATCGATGACAACGCATTTATTCCGAGTCGAAATTATCTGCGTGCTTTTGCGACATGCTATTGATACACGATGGGTTTTGAACAAACAACTATGTGTAGCCCGAATGGCACACTGTTTAAAATGTCTTATTTAAATAGGATTCTGATTTATTCGACGAATGCCTCTCGGCAGAATAAAGGCGATATTGCCGGACATGAAATTTGCTCAGCGGTAGCGATGACCCGGCGGGAAATTTACGACGTAAGAGGTACCGGAATTCGTGCCGAAAATAATGACTGATAAAAGGAAGTTTTGCCTCTGTATTCAAGGCATCGCGATGAAATCGGTGTACACATTGTAGAAATCGAAAAAGAGGGTGCGACGGCTTTGGCGCGAATCGTCGTTCCATGCAAATCGAAACTTTTATTTTGTTCTGTAACAGGTTATTTCCGCTGTTGAAATCGGCAAGTTATTCGGGAGGGATATTTGTGATAGAAATAAATACAGCTCGGACTCGCAAACGTTTGGCTGTTTTACGCGCTTGATTCAACGTGCGATATTCCATCAAAACCCCGGGCAGGACCGGAAAGTGCTCGTTGCCGGGCGCCGCTGGAATGACGGCGCGACGCCCGGTTATCCGCGCATCGTGCGCCGGCGAGTCAGACGATGAGGGACGGGGATGGGGGCTATCGGCCGCCGCTGGCACTGCGGCGCGCAATGCGTACGGCGGCCGGCGCGATCGGATCGGCCGCGATCGTGCTGTCGGCCGCGGCGCGCGGCCGGTTCATGATGTAGGTCCACAGCTGTTCGGCCGCGAGCCCGCGCTTGCGCGCGGACCGGTACAGGCGAATCTCGAGTTCGGTGATCCAGTCCGCCGAACCCGCGCAGACGAGCGAACCTTCCGCGAGCTCCTTCGCCACGCAGCTTTCCGGCAGCCAGCCGATCCCGTGCCCGGCCACGACCATGCCCTTCAGCGCCTCGGACATGTGCGTCTCGAAGCACCGATGCAGCGCATACGATTCCGACGCGTTCAGCAGCAGCATCTCGACGACGTTCCCGAGGAACGCGCCCGACGAATACGCGAGCAGCGGCAGCGGCGCGTCCGGCGCGCCCGGCAGTTCGAATACCGGCTTGCCGCGCGAGTCGGGCGTCGACACCGGCAGGATCCGTTCGACGCCGAGCGTGACGAACGGGAAGTGGTTCGGATCGAGCACGATCGGCAACTGCGGATGGTGATAGCCGAGCAGCAGGTCGCATTCACCTTCGACGAGCTGCTGCACGCCTTCGGGCACGTTCACCGCGTTGACGCGCGCGGTCACGTGGCCGACTTCGTCATTCAGCTGCTTGAGCCATTCGGGGAACAGCGTGAACACGAGCGTATGCGCGACCGCGAAGCGCACGACCTGGTCGCTTGCCGCGAACTGGTCGTAGCCGTTCACGAGGTTGCGTGCCGCATACATGCTGCGCAGGATGTCCGCCGCCAGCCCGCGGAACATCTGTCCGGCCGGCGTCAGCGCGATCGGGTTGATACTGCGGTCGACCAGCTTCGCGTCCATCCACGTTTCGAGTGCGGCGATTCGTCTGCTGAATGCCGACTGCGTGAGGTGCCGATGACGCGCGGCCCGGGAAAAGCTCTTGGTATCCGCAAGGCTCAGGAAATCTTCCAGCCACTTCGCTTCCATTTCGATCTTCGCTTTTTATGGTCGGCGCCCACCGGGGCGGCGGCGCCGTTTCGCTGCACGAACCTTCTAGCCTACCGTGCCTCGTGCGCAAACAGCCGATGTTTTTTTTCGATCGGTGTCAGTCGAAATATGCATGAGCGTTGTCGGCGGCATTACGGCTGCATAAGTTTGAGGCGCCGAACACGGCTAACCGGTTAGTTCACCGCGTCGAACGCCGGTGCGGCCGCAGACGGTACTTCCCCAGGGCCGGCCGCGCGGATTGCGTGGCTGGCCCGCCTTTCCCCGAGTCCATCGCGACGGCCAGGCAGCGTGCCATCCCGGCCGGCAGGCGGGCGTCGGGGATCGCGAAGCCGAGACGAGGGCGGACGGTGCGGGGGCACGATTCGCCATCACGCGCACGATCGGTGCGCGCGTGCATATGGTGCGGTGCAGATTGCACATTCGTGACACGCGGGGGAACTATGTTCGACAGGCGCGGCATCGGTCGCGCGCGATCGTGGCGCGCCGACGCCGCCCAGAGGGTCTTCGCTGCACCGTCGTGGTGCGGCGTGGCGCACGAACGTGCGCGGCGCGGCGCAAAAAGGGGGGAATCGAGCGGATAGCGCAAGGCACGTTCCTTGCAAAGAAGGTATGACGCCGGTCCGGCATGCGCAATGCCGGGGAAGAACGATGGAGAACAATTCGATGAAACCGTTCGATGAAATGCTGCAATCCGGCGAGATGGTGAGGGCGCCTTACGCGCGCCTGAAGCAATGGCTCGACACGCAGAACCCTGCGAGCCTCGCCCAGAAGGCCCACGATGCGGAAGGTGTGTTCCGCAGGACGGGCAT